>CAXTRS010000255.1:0-7453 GCA_964246635.1 uncultured Chthoniobacterales bacterium
CGTGAGAGACGCTCCGCACGAATGGCGGCTTGGTCGTATTGCCCTGGTGCGGGTTTTGCATCCACGAGCGCATTCAACGCCGCGAGCGCCTCGGCCGGTCGTTTTTCGTTGAACAAAAATCCGGCGAGCGCGAGGGCGGGTTCAAGCGCGTCGGTACGGCGCACGGTTTCCGCGCGCAACGCGCGCTCGGCCGCTTCGTGCAGGCGATTGGTTTGGAAAAACGCGAGTGCTGCGGCTCTGACCGACTCGTCTTCGGGACGGCTCTGGCGCGCCGCGCTTTCAACTCGCGCCGCCGCTTCGGCCAGCCGGCCGGTGCGCAGGTCGAGGTGCGCGCGTTCCAGCACGAGGTCGAAGTTCGCAGGTCCGTTTTTCAAGACGGCATCGAACGTCGCCGCGGCGCGGTCGAGATCGCCCGCGTCCGCCAGCAATCGGGCCAGACGCAGGGAAAGCTCGCGGTCGCGCGGCGCCAGCGCCAGCGCTCGCTCGAGCGCGGCGCGTTCGCGCTCGGATTGCCCAGTGTTGGCATAGAGCTCGACGAGCGACAACCACGCGCCGAGATCGCGCGGCGCTTTTTCCGCGGCGGCACGCCAGCTCGCTTCGAGCTCCGGCACGCGGCCGGCGCGTTCGTGCAAGCGAATGAGCGCCGTGCCCAACTCCGTGCGCAACCAGTTCCCGGGCGCGGTAAGACCCCGAGCACGTTCGAGCGCGGCGCGAGCGGCGTCGAAATTTCCACGCGCTTCGTGCAACCGGCCGAGGGCGCGACCCGCCGCAGCGCGGGCGGCCGGATCGGCGGCGTGCTGCTCGATCCATTCCTGGTGCGGGATCGCGCGCTCCGGCAGACCGTTGCCCTCGTAGGTATCGGCAAGCCGTCCACGCGTCGCGAGATCGCGCGGGGCCGCTCGAACGATTTCCTCCCAGGCTTCCGCAGCGCGTTCAACGTCGCCAGCGGCCAGCCGTGCGTTGCCCAGCGCTAGGAGCGCGTCCGCCCGGCGCGGATCCGTGGGCGGCAACAGGGTCAGCGCGGATTCGAGCGCCGCGGCTGCCGCCGCGGTTTGGCCTCGCCCTCCTTCGAGTTCTGCCAGCGCCATGAGCGGGCGCGGATCGGAGGGCGCGAGCGTGGCGGCGCGACGATAGGTCGCCGCCGCATCGTCGAGCCGGCCGGCTTTCTTGAGCAGATGGCCGTGGACCAGCGCGGGAGCGACGCCGCCAGGCGCTGCCGCGGCGTATTCCTCCAGCAACGCGGCAGTTTTGCCGCTCTCGGCCGCGAGGTTCCACAAGCGGTCGAGGGCGATGCCTTCGGCGGGATTTGCGGCAAGCGATTGTTTGTAGCGCGCCGCGGCCCGATCGGCGGAGATGACCGCGCGGGTGTCCGCTGGCGAGGGCGCAGGCGCCTGTCCGCGAGCGGGTGATGATGCCAGGTGACAGCAAAGGAGAACCGCGGCTCCCGTTCGCGCATGACGCCCTTTCATCGCGACGAAACTAACGCGCGGGAATCGCGGGACAAGCGGAAGCGGGTCGAGGCTTCATTCCCGCCCCTGGGTCGCACGGCGATCCAGTTCCAGCAGCGCTTCCGCCAATCGCCGGTGCATGGCGCTGGCGGCACGCTTGCCGTAGCCCTCCGCAGGGCCGGGGAACAGCGGTTCGCTGAACTGCACGGTGACCGTCGCTGCGCGCCGCGGCAGCAGCCAGAGGCCCGACGCATACAGATTCTGGGAACCGCGAATCACCGCGGGCACGACGGGCACGCGCGCACCGAGCGCAAGGCGACAGGCGCCGGCGTCGAGCCGGGCCATGGCTTCAGCAACACTGCTCGCCGCCAGGACGCTGCGCTCGCCCGCGCGAATGCCGCGTTCGGGGAAGACACCGACCGCCCGGCCTGCCTGCAAGCGGCTCAGGGCCGCGCCGGCCGCCGCGCGGTCGATCCGCCGGGCGCGGTCCACCGGGATCGCCGCGAGCGCGTTCCAAAACGCGCGGGACACCGGGCCGCGGTAAAGCTCGATCATGGCCAGCCAGTCGATCCAGCGCTCCGTCGCGATCGACAGCAGCGGCGGATCGAAGTGGCTGACGTGATTGGCGGCGAGGACAAACCCGCTGCCAGCGGGCAGGCCGCGCACGTGACCAATCCCCTCGACACGCAGGCTCACGAACGCGCGCAGGATGGCATCAACGAGGCGAAAGTGAAAGGCGTTCGCAAGCAGAAACGACGGCAGCGGACGGCGCCGGCGGGGACCGGCCCGAGATCGAGGCGGGGGAGTCGGGAGCAAAGCGTGGCAGCGTCGGATAAAGCAGTTAGCTCCGAGTTGTAAGAGGCGCCGGGCCGGGGCGCAAAGTTTTCGTAACGGCTCCATATAAATTCGCTGCAATCCGGGGGGCGCCCGCGTTGCGCAATTGCCGGGGAGCGTCCGCGTCTCCCGGGTTGTTGCCGGCGTCCCGGCGGGAACCCTTCGTTTACTAATGAAGAAGAAAGGAAAAGACGAAGGCCGCTCGGCGGGACGCCGAGCGCAGCCCGCGAGACGCGGGCACTCCCCAGACAAACCGCCCGCGCGACGCAGGCGTTTACCGCACCAAACTTAGCGACTACCAAACGTGTAAGCGGGTTGCAGGCGGGCGCGGCACGTGTTCATTCCCCGGCATGACGACGAGCGGCGTGCAGGGAAAGTCGCCAGCAGGCGGCAAAGTGAGGAGTCGGCAGCGGCGGACCGAGGGCCTGCGTAGTCCCGGATGGGTGATCGCGCTGTGGCTCTCCTTGTGCCTCTGCTCGTCCGTGGTCCGCGCGGGCGGCAACGAAGCGGTGGGCAAGCAGAGCAGTGGGAACCTCGAGTCGTGGTCGCGCGTGGAAGTGGCGCTGGAAACCGGCGCGCTCTTCGGCGTGAACAATCGCGCGGACTACCAGACGCTGCCGCAGTTTCTCACTCTGCGGGTCGAGCCTTGGCGGCCGTGGCGATTTGGCAATTGGAGCGTGGGGTCGCAAGCCCTCTTCGGGGTTACGGGCGTCGCGTTCACCGGCGGCGGTGAGAGTTACTACGCCGGCGGCGGCGTCGGATTTCGACACACGCTTTTCAAGCCGGGCAGCCGCTGGGAACTCTACGCGGACGGCCGGTTTTTCGTCGGCGCGACGGACAGCAAAGGCCCGCCGTTTGGACAAGGCCAGGATCTCACGTTCAGCGCGGTCGGCACGCTCGGCGTGACGTATCGCATCACACCCCGAGCGAAGATTGGGGCAGCGTTCATGTATCAACACTTTTCCAACGCCGCCCTGAGCGAGCCGGAAGTGGAGAACATCGGCCTGGACACTTTCGGGCCGAGCATTTCGTTCAGTTATTCGTTTTGAAAATCGGACCGACTGCCGCCGCCGAGCCCGCGCGCCTTCTCCGGCGCATTCGCTTCGCGATTGGATGCTTCATCGTGGGGTTGATCCTCAGCGGGCTTACCGCGTTCCCGCTCGAACACGAGATCGACCTGCTCGCGCGTGGGAGCGTCGCCCTCGGCTGGAACGCCAGCACCCCGCTCGGCGGCTGGATTGAACGGGTGCGCGCGGCGCTGCACGCGACGAACTCTGCGTATCCGTTCCTGGCGTATGGCACCGATTGGCTGGCCTTCGGACACCTCGTCATTGCGGCATTTTTCCTCGGCCCGTGGCGCGATCCGGTGCGTCACGTTTTCATTCTGCGAATCGGGCTCTGGGCCTGCGTCGCCGTGATTCCGCTGGCCTCCATCTGCGGCCAGGTGCGCGGCATTCCGTTTTTCTGGCGGCTGATCGATTGTTCGTTCGGCATCGTCGGCGCGGTGCCGCTGATTTATGCGTTGCGAGCCATTCGTAAACTCCCAACCGCGGTGATGGCCGATCAAAGGCCCGTCGGATAATCGAGAAATTCCCACGGCAGACCGAACCGCGCTGCGAGATGCGCGGCCAGCGCTTTCACGCCGAAGGTCTCGGTCGCATAGTGGCCACCGTAGAGAATGTTCAGCCCGAGTTCGTCGGCGAGTGCGTGCGTCCAGTGCGCGCCCTCGCCCGTGATGAACGTGTCGATGCTGCCAGCGGCAGCGACCGCGCGCGCTTCGTTGCCGGCGCCGCCCGTGACGATGCCAATGCTTCGCACCTCCGCCAGTCCGCCCGGACAAACGCGCACCGGGCCGGCGACCGCGCGCGCCAGACGCGCCGTCAATTCGTCGCGTGCCAGCGGCGCGTCGAGTCGCACGCGCAAGCCGAGCGCGGTTCCTTTGAAATCAAAAAACGGCTCGGCCACGCCGGGATGAAAACCGAGCGCCGCACAAAGCCCGGCGTTGTTGCCGACTTCGCGATGCACGTCGAGCGGCAGGTGCGCGCTGTAGAGCGCCAAGTCCGCGTCGAACGCCGTTTTGAGGAGGCGATGGAGATTGCCGGTGAACGGTTGCGCGCCGCCCCAAAACAGTCCGTGATGCACGAGCAGCAGCGTGCCCGCGCCCAGCCCCACGGCCGCCACCACCGTTGCGCTGCGTGCATCGACGGCAGTCGCGAGTCGCGTGACGGCTCCTGAGTTCTCCAGTTGCAGTCCGTTCAACGCATTCGGGTAGTCGGCGATTTCGCGCAGACGGAGAAACTCATCGAGATACCGCACGATTTCCGATAACGCAGCAGCCATGAGATCGAAGGACGAGACCGATGAAAAACGAAAGCACACAATCCGCCCAATGCTATGGTGCACTTCCTCACCGCTTCCGCTTTCTCAGCCCTTAGCCCTTAGCCGTTAGCCTTTAGCCTTTTCCTTATGCTCAGCGCAGGCATCGTAGGATTGCCGAACGTCGGCAAGTCCACACTTTTCAACGCCGTCACCCGCACCCGCAAAGCGGCGGCGGCGAACTATCCGTTTTGCACGATCGATCCGAACGTCGGCGTTGTCACCGTGCCCGACGCACGGCTGCAGGCGCTCGCCAAGCTGTCCAGTTCGCAGAAAATCATCCCCGCCGCCATTGAATTCGTGGACATCGCCGGCCTCGTCAAAGGCGCCAGCGGCGGGGAAGGGCTGGGCAACCAGTTCCTCGCGCACATCCGCGAAGTGCATGCCATCGTGCAGGTCGTGCGCTGCTTCGAGGACGCGGACATCCATCACGTCAGCGGCTCGATTGATCCAGTGCGCGACATCGAAGTCATCAACACCGAGCTCATCCTCGCCGACCTCGCCAGCGCGCAAAAGCGCCACGACCGCAACACGAAGCTCGCCAAGGGCGGCGACAAAACCGCGGCCGCCGAGAACGTGCTCCTCGCCCGGCTCATCCCGCACCTCGACAGCGGCAAACCGGCGCTCACGCTCGACGGGCTTTCCGACGAAGAACGCAAACTTCTGCGCGGCTTTTTCCTCCTTTCTGGCAAGCCGACGATTTTCGCCTGCAACGTCGCCGAGAGCGACCTCGCCGCGTTGACGACCGCCGTCGCCGAAAAGGAACTGCATTCCTCCTCCTCGTCCGCCGCGCACCACGTCCAGGCGGTGCGCGAATACGTGAAGACGCACCTCGACACCGAAGCCGTCGTCATCTCCGCGCAAATCGAGAGCGAACTCGTCGATCTCTCCGACGAAGAAGCCGCCGAATACCTCACCGGCATCGGCGTGGACGCCGCGCAGGGCAGCGGCGTCGGCGCGCTCATCCGCGCCGTATATCACCTGCTCGGCCTGCGCACGTATCTCACCACCGGCGAAAAGGAAACCCGCGCCTGGACCATCCGCGCCGGCGACAAAGCGCCTGCCGCCGCCGGCGTCATCCATTCCGACTTCGAGCGCGGCTTCATCGCCGCCGAGACGATCGCCTACGACGACCTCTTGCGCCTCGGCTCCTTCGGCAAAGCGCGCGAAGCCGGCAAGCTGCGCATCGAAGGCAAGGAATACGTCGTGCAGGACGGCGACGTGGTGGAGTTCCGCTTCAACGTGTAGGCCGCTTCGCGCGCCGGGATGCGCCCTTTTTCACGGCCCGTGCGTATTAGAAAACGCTATGGCCACCATCCATTCCAAAGACCTCACCAAAGAAGCCGCCACCAGCCCGCGCAAGCGCACCGGCGGCTACGCGATCCTCTCGCGCATGACCGACAAAGCCCGCGCCGACATCAACGGCAAGATGGGCGACTACCACACCGACTGCCCGCTCGACCACATGCTGCTCGATTGGAAAGGGGTTGAATACGCTCCGGTGCGCAAGGCGCTCGAGGGAGGCGCCACCGACGAGCAGATCGTCGAGTATCTCAACACGCACGGCACGCCCAAGACGCCGGCAGAAGTCACCGCGTGGTCGGACGAGAGGGAAAAATACAGCATGCACGGCGATCCCGAAAAGGGCGATTACTTCGACGGCGAAGTGCGCAAGCTCGGCATGGACCCAGCGAAGACGACGCTCTTCGACTGGCTCGAAGCCGACGACCGCGCGACCTACGGCAAGTAGCCGTTCGCGGGAGGTGTCGCGCCCGCCCGTTTCCGAGCGAGCGCCGCTGCGGAATCGCCAAAAGGCACTCGACCCAGAGCGGGCGGCGCGGTAGGCTGAATGAATGAAAGATCGGCCAAGCGCGGACACCGGGGCGGAGGAAGTGCGACGGATTTGCTCGAATCAGCCGCGGATGACGTCTGCGCAGGCCGCCGAGCAACGCCGACGCATGATGATGGCTGGGGCGAGCGAGAATCCCGCGCCCGCGAAGAAGTCCACCGTCTCCTCGCCTGGGCGGAAGCTCGTGGCGCGCTAGGCGGGAAACCGCCGCCCGTGGACAGCCGCCACGGCGAGCACGACGTTCACTTCGACGCGCGCACCAACCGCTATTAGAAAGCGACGCGCACCGACCGGGGCATGGGCTTCGGCATCAGCCTGACTAACACCGCCCAAGGTGCCACGGCCGGTGAATACCTCGACCGCCTGGCGCTGAACAACCGCATTTTCGGTGTCGATGTGCGCTTGGAGCGCGTCCTCAAGCATTCGGCGGAAAGGGCCGTGATCGTCACCTCCCAGCCCAACGCGGTCGGCCGCCCGGCGACGCCGGAGGAAATCCGCGCCATGATGGTGGCCAAAGGCTTCGAGGAACTCGCGCCGGCCGTCTTCTACCATCCGCCCGAAGCCGTGCTCGTGCACGACCTGGCGCCGCGCAACGTCGTCTTCACTCAAGGCCGCGCCGTGCCATCGATCCCGTGCTCCAGCGTGCGACTTCCGAGTTTGCAGACTTCATTCGAGTCGGTTGGCGCAATCTGCCCGACATCGCCGTCAACGCGCCGGGCTGGCCGGAGTAAAAACGAATTCCGTCATCGTCGCATCGCGCCGAATGTGGACGATTTCATCGTCTTGGAAAGCAGCAAAAGCTGAAACATTTTCAGGTTGTGGGTCAGTTTGAATGGTCGAGGCGGTGTTCTGCCGGGTAGGGCGGGCGTCCCGCCGGCCGTCTTGGGCGTCTCGCCCGAGACATTGCCAACCGCCAGAAAGGGTGTTCCCGGCGAGACGCCCAAGA
>CAXTRS010000256.1:0-261 GCA_964246635.1 uncultured Chthoniobacterales bacterium
GGGGGGCGGTAACGGAGTGAAAGAGAGTTCAGGGGCATACGACGTTGGGTGCTAAGGGAGCAGCCCTGGTGCCAGCAAAGCAACGCGACTGTAGCGGCGGTCTGTGACCGCCCTTTCTGTAAGTTGAATGCTTCCGCAAAGGGGCGGTCACAGACCGCCGCTACAGTCGCGCTCCTAAGCCGCCACGACCTTGCAAATCGCCTCGCGCACGGTGCGCAGCGAAAACGGTTTGCGGATCAAAAAACTCACGTCCGCCGAGGG
>CAXTRS010000256.1:271-7449 GCA_964246635.1 uncultured Chthoniobacterales bacterium
CGCAAACGCCGTCATCAGAATGATCGGCTCGCTCGGCTTGATCTCGCGGATCGCGGTGGCGAGCTGGTCGCCGTTCATCTTCGGCATCGCGCGGTCGGTGATGACGAGATCGAACTGGCCCGAGCGGAATTTCTCCAGCGCGTCACAGCCGTTGCCGGCTGTTACGACGGTGTGCGCGTCCTGCGCCAGGTAGGAGCTGAGCACGTGGCAGATGTCCGGCTGGTCGTCCACGACGAGGACGTGCAGCGGATGCGCCAGCGTCGGCAGCGCGACGACGTCGGCCGAGGCCGCCGCGGCGTCGAGCGCCGGCAGGAGCACGGTGAAGGTGCTGCCGCGATTGAGCTCGGTGTGCAGCCGCAAGACGCCGCCGTGCCGTCGGATGATGCCGTAGGTCGTGGACAACCCGAGGCCGGTGCCCTTGTCGCCCTTGGTCGTATAAAACGGCTCCAGGCAGTGCCGCCGCGTCTCCTCCGTCATGCCGGTGCCGGTGTCCTGCACTTCGAAAAATACCTGGCCCTCCTTGGTGCCGGTGCGGATGACGATCTGCCCGCCCTGGGGCATGGCATCGACGGCGTTGAAAATCAGGTTGATGAGCACTTCGCGCAGTTCCGCCGCCGCGCCGTTGATCGGCGTCACATGCGAGAGCTGCATTTGCAGATCGATGAAAACGCCGGCCGCCTGCGTCTGCGTTTTCCACTTCGGCACGGCGAGTTGCACGGCTTCTTCGACGACGGTGTTGATGTCCGTCGGCTTGTGTTCTTCTTCGGCGTCTTTGCTGTTGTAAGGCCGGGAAAATTCGCGCAGCCGGCGCACGATTTCCGTGGCGTCGTTGGCCGCTTTGCTGATCGTCGCCAGGCATTCGTCGATCTTCTTTGGATCGCGGCGGAAGGATTCGTGCAGGCGCAGCATGTCGCTGTAGCCGCGGATAATCATGAGCACGTTGTTGAAGTCGTGCGCGATGCCGCCGGCCATCGCGCCGAGCGCGCGCAGCCGCTCCTGCTCGATGACCTGTTGCTGGAGTTCCTCGAGATCGGCGACGCTCTTTTCGAGCTGCGCGGTGCGCTCGCGGATTTTTTCTTCGAGGCTGCGATTTTCGTTTTGGACGTGGAGGTGCAGCGCCTGAAGGCGGAGCAGATTCTGAATGCGCAGGAGCACCTCGATGTGATCGAGCGGCTTCGACAGGAAATCGGTCGCGCCGGCGGCGAGCGCGTCGCGCCGGGTCGTCGGCGCGTCGTCGGACGTGAGCACGACCGTCGGCGGCATCGTCAGCGCCGGGATGCGGCGGCGGAGCTCTTCGAGCATTTCCTGACCCGAAAGTGGCTCCATGTGCCAGTCGAGCAGGAGCAGATCGGGCGGCGAGGCGACGGCGTGTTCGACCGCTTTGCGCGGGTCGGTCATGCTGACGCAGGCCGAGTAGCCGTCGTGCGCGAGGATACGCGCGAGGGCGGTCAGGCTGGCCGGTTCGTCATCGACGATGAGGATGCGGGCGGACTTGGGCGAACGAGTCAGAGGCGAGGGTGAGAGCAGCATAACATGGCGCGGTGCGAGTGTGAGAGAACTCGCACCAAAAGCAGGAGACGTTCCCGCTTTCGGGCCATTGCCGCCGGAAAAACGGCCGACTTCTGAGATGGCCGCAAAAATAAATTTTTGCGCGCGGCGGATTCCGCGGGAGGCAGCCCCGATGCGCCACGGAAAGAATCGTTTATGACGCAGGCGCGAGTCCCAACGCTGCGAGTCCGAAAGTGTATTCAAACGCGACTTCCTTCAGCCGATCGTAGCGGCCGCTCGAGCCGCCGTGGCCGGCGTCGAGGTTGATTTTGAAGAGCAGCGGGTTTTTGTCCGTTTTCAACGTGCGCAGCTTCGCGGCGAATTTCGCCGGCTCCCAATACGGCACTTGGCTGTCGTTGAGCGAGGTGTAGAGCAGGATCGTCGGATACGGCTTGGCGGCGAGATTGTCGTAGGGGCTATACGTTTTCATGTAGTCGTATTCCGCCTTCACGTTGGGGTTGCCCCACTCGATGTATTCGCCGGTGGTCAGCGGCAGCGTGGCGTCGCTCATCGTGTTGAGCACATCGACGAAGGGCACGTCGAGGATGGCCGCTTTCGCCACGTCCGGGCGCAGGTTGATCGTCGCGCCGATGAGCAGGCCGCCGGCGCTGCCGCCTTGGATGACGGTGCGGTCGGGCGAGGTGTATTTTTTTGCCGCCAGGAAATCGGCGCAGGCGATGAAGTCGGTGAACGTGTTCTTTTTCGTCATCATCCGCGCGCCGTCGTGCCAGGCTTCGCCCATCTCGCCGCCGCCCCGAATGTGGGCCAGCGCGTAGATCACGCCGCGGTCGAGGAGCGAGACGCGATTCGAGGAGAACGACGGGTCGATGGAGAAGCCATAGGAGCCATAGCCGTAGAGCCAGCAGGGCGCCTTGCCGTCGAGCGCCACGTCCTTTTTGCGCACGATGTCGAGCGGCACGGGCGTGCCGTCCGCGGCGGGCACGCGCACGCGCTCGACGACATAGCGCGCCGGGTCGTAGCCGCCGAGAATTTCGGTGCGCTTGAGCAGCTTGCGCTCGCGCGAAGTCAGGTCGAACTCGAACACGCTTGGCGGCGTGACCGGCGACTCGTAAGCGAAGCGGAACTTGTCGGTGTCGAACTCGACGTTGTGATCTTCGTGCGCTAGATACGCCGGCTCGGGCAGCTCGATGCGCTGCTGCGACTTTTTGGGATCGGCGAAGTTCAGCACGCCGAAACGCACGAGTCCTTCTTCGCGCTCGACGACGACGCCATAGCGCGCGAACGGCTCGAAGTCTTCGATCGTCACCCCCGGCCGGGTCGGCAGAAATTCTTTCCAGTGCTCGACGCCCGGCGTGGCCACGGGCGCGGTGACGACGCGGAACTCTTTCGCGCCGTCGTTCGTGCGAATGTAGAAAAGGCCGTCGCGGTGCTCGGGGAAATATTTGATCTCATCCCGCCGCGGCGTCAGCACCTTCCACTCGCCCTTCGGCTGGTCCGCCGGCAGGAAGCGATACTCCGTGGTGCGGCTGCTCGCGGAGCCCAGGAAGAGAAATTTGTTGTCGCGCGTGCGGCCGAGGCCGATGCCGAAAAGTTCGTCCTTCTCCTCGTAAATCAGCGTCGGTTCGCCGGGGTCGCCGAGCGTGTAGCGATAGAGCCGGTAGGAGCGTTTCGCTTCGTCTTCGGTGACGAAGAAGACCGTCTTGTTGTCCGCCGCCCAGGCGACGTCGGCGACCTTGCCGATGGGCGTTTTCACTTCCTCGCCGGTGGCGAGTTTTTTCAGGTGAAAATCGTAGTCGCGATGGCCATTCACATCCGTCGCGTAGGCGAGCAGCGCGTTGTCGTCGCTGTATTCATAGACGCTGATGGCCATGAATTTCTGACCCTCGGCGAGCTTGTTCACGTCGAGGACGATTTCCTCCGGCGCTTCGGTTGCGCCTTTTTTGCGACAGAAGATCGGATACTGCTTACCCTCTTCTGTCCGGGAATACAGCCAGTAGCCGCGCTGCGGGTAGGGCGCGGTGGAATCGGTCTGCTTGATGCGGCCGAGCATCTCGGCGTAGAGCGCGCTCTCGAACTTCGCGAACGGCGCCAGCACCGCGGCCGTGTAAGCGTTTTCGGCCTTGAGGTGCGCGAGCACGGCAGGGTTCTCTTTTTCCCGCAGCCAGAAATACGGGTCTTCGATTTTGTCGCCGTGCAGACCGACCATTTTCGGCCGGCGCTCGGCGACCGGCGGCTTCGCAGCGTCCGGATTGAGGGCGGGCGGGACGGCGGAATCCGCAGCAGCGCGGCTCGGATGGAGGGCGGTCGTTAGTGTCATCAAGAAAAGCGTCGCAAAAAGTGGGAGAGCGCGGGAATTCATCGGAGAAAAGGGCTGCACACAAACACAGGTTTGCGGTTTTGGAAATTCGCGGCAGGCAACCCGAAGTCCGGCCGGCACGGGTTTGGGCTTGTCAGAAAAAGGCCGGTTCCCTACGATGCGAGACAGCAGAGTGGCAGCCGCTCGTCGTTCTGCACGGGATTTTTCAGGGTCGCCTCGCCAACTTCTGCTCCACGCCTCCAACCCAAACTCGACGCACCCGCCATGCAAACCACCACCCCCGCCGCTACCACACCGACCCCGCTCTATCTCAACGGTCATCCCAATGCCACCGCGCGCCGGCGGGTCCTGTTCATGGCGTTGCTCTCGGTCGGGGTTCACGCCGCGGTGATCGGCATTGCCGCGCTCCTGCCGCCGCGGCCGGTGGTGCCCGGGGAGGCTTATCTCGAACCCGTGGGCGGCGACGACAACGCGCCGGTGCCCGATCCCGACGGCCTTAATCTGCCGCCGCCGGAGCAAGCCGACGAGTCGCCTGACACGCCGACGCCCGACGCCGAGCTGTCCCCGGCCGTGGAGCAGGAACTGCCGCCGCCGCCCGCGGAGAACGAAACGTTTATCGAGCCGACGCCGCAGGTAAAACCGGTCGTCAAGCAGCCGACAAAGCCGTCTTCTTCAGCAACGCGGACGACTGCGGCGACTTCCCCTACGGGACCCAGCAGTCCGATTGGCACCGGCCCTGCCGGCCCGCGCGGCAGCGGCTGGAAAACACCGAAACCGCCTTACCCGTATCTGGCTCGCGCGCGGCGGCTCAGCGGTAGCGGTAGCGTGCGGGTTCGCACGGACGCCACCGGCCGGGTGATCAGCGCCGAAGTCGTCGAGCCGATCGCGCCGGAGCTCGACGGCACCACGGTGTCGTTCGCGCGCAGCCACTGGTCGGGGCCGCCGAATACGACAGCGGTGGTGCCGGTGACGTATCAGTTCCGCTGACGCGGAAAAGGTTCAAGCTTCAAGCCATCAAGCTTCAAACAAGCCAGAAGGCTCCAAGTTCAAAGCAGCGCGGGCATCCAGCATCCGCTTTTCAGCTTTGGGCTTGAAACTTGTTTGAAGCTTGGCGGCTTGAAGGCTTGAACCTTTTCCCTCACCCCGCCGCCCGATACTGCGTGATGCCGTTGAGCAGCATCTGAATCGAGATCGTAATGAGCACCATGCCCATCAGCCGCTCGAGCGCGATGAGCCCCTTTTTCCCGAGGCAACGCTGCAAGCCGAGCGTGAAATAAATGATCACGCTCGACGCTGCCCACGCCAGGGCAAGCGCGAGCAGCCATTCCGCCCAACGCTGCGGCTCGCGGCTCATGAGCAGGAGTTCCGTCGCGAGCGCGCTCGGCCCGGCCACATACGGGATGGCCAGCGGCACGATGAACGGGTCGCCTTCGACTTCTTCCTGCATCGACCGCTCGGAGGTCGGGAACACCATGCGCAAGGCGATGAGCAGGAGAATGACGCCGCCCGCGATCGTCAGCGCCGGCTCGGACAGGCCGAGCATTTTCAATATGAAGCGTCCGAGAAAAAGAAAGAGCACGAGCGCCGCCAGCGCGATGAGCAATTCGCGCACGATCACGCCGCGCTGCCGCGCGGGCTCGACGTTTTTGAGCGTGGCGAAGAAGAACGGGATGTTCCCGAGCGGGTCCATCACGAGGAAGAGTAGCAGCGCGGCGGAGGCGATGGTCATGGCTGGGTCGGCGGTTTGCGGCGCGGAGGGGAAGGACGCGCCCGCGCTGGCGTGGCCTCCGGCTCTGGCGACGACGCTGGTGATGGCGAAGGAGAAACGGTCTCCATCTTCACCCGAATGAGATAGTCGTAGCGGATGCGCGCCATCAATTTGTCCGACCCGAGGAACATCGTGCCAGAGTAGCCGGAGAGGTGCGCCCGTTCCGGCGGCGCGTCTTTATAACGGAAAAAGACGAACGTCGGATACGCAAGTCCGGTTTGCCGCTCGCGGCCGATCTGCACGACGAGCCGCTCGTTGTCGCCCTCTTCTTTCACCTGCTCGACGAGCCGCATCACAGTGCCACCCTGGCTTGGGTCGCGGGATCTCTGCGTGTTGTTCAGCGGCGCGTTGATCAAACTGCACCAGCCGTCGAACTGCCGCGCCTGCTCAGGTTTCACCGGCCGGCCCGTTTCGCCCCAGTCGTCCGATTGCATCCACGACTTGCCTTTTTTGCGCACGAACGATGCACCTTCTCCCGGAGCAGTCTGAATGCGTTCCAATTCCGGGTAACGGTCGTAGCGAATTTCCGCCGGTGCGCCTCCGCCGGTGAGGTATTCGAGCTTCAGGCGCACGATGAGATGATTGTTCTCGAAGATCGCGCGCGTGTATTTGAGCCACTCCGTCACCTGCGCGCTGACGTCCGCAGCCGCCGCCGGCTCGTCTGCGGCGCGCAGCGGCAGCGTGGTTGCTGTGACGGCCAAAGCGAAGATCGCCAGGAGCCAGCGGCGTGGCCGGATTCGACAAATAGCGAGGTTGTTGCTCATGAGAGTGCGAGGCCGCCGACGCTAACTCACCGCGTTGGCACCAATCCAGCTTTTACCTGTCAGCCGAACTCCACTCTCCGCAGCCAGCGCTTATGAACAAACGTCGTTTCTTCTGTTTCTGCCTCCACTGCGAACACCCGTGGGAGGAAGGCGACGGCCATTTCGACGGCGAGCTGGAATATTGCCCGCGGCCCGATTGCAACGGCGGCCCCGAGGACACCCGTTCCTGGGATTGGGTGCGAGGAATGAACCCGCACTACCCCGCCGTGCCGAAGTGCAGGGAGTCTTACCCGCTCACGCGCGAAACTGCGGCGTGCTAATGGTCTTCGTGGCGGGTTGCAGAGGCGACTCTGTGCGCCGCTTTGTTCAGAGATAGTCACGCCTCGCAGAGGCGTCGCTGGAGCGGCAACTGGCGTCGGGGCTCGCTTACCCCAAGCGGTAAACAATCCGCGCCTTGTTCAAATCATACGGCGACATCTCCAGCTTCACGCGGTCGCCGACCGTCAGCCGGATGAAGCGCTTGCGCATGCGGCCGGAAATGTGCGCGAGCACCAGGTGCTCGTTGGGAAGCTGCACGCGGAACATCGTGCCTGCCAGCACGGCGACGATTTTTCCTTCCAGCTCGATGGTTTTTTCCAAACTCATGGGAGGGTTAACAACGACAAAGGCAGCAGGGGAGACAACGAACGGAGGGCGGGACAAAAACGCCCTGCCACTCGGGGAAGCAGCAGGGCGTCGCAAGTGAAGATGAGACGGGACGGAGAGTGATTCGGCTGTGTGTGCGCGAATGCTCGATTACCGCCGATAGCCGCCGCGATCG
>CAXTRS010000257.1:0-7447 GCA_964246635.1 uncultured Chthoniobacterales bacterium
CTGCTTAGCTGCTATTTGTAATTCTTCTCGGCAGCCCCTAAATATTGGCGCGCGGATAGCGCCATCCACCTACGAGCGTCGCCTGACGGCGACGACACTGGTTGCCCTTTTCGACTGTGAGCAGACGCGAAATGAAAGAGGGGTCGTGGGATTAAAACCGGCGATCGATAACGGCGCGGGGGCGAGCGCCGCGTCATTGCACAATTCCCCCGTGCGCTGGCTCGGTAAAATCGTCGCGGTTCGCGCCCCCGAGTGGCGCGCGCTCTGGATGAGCTTCGCCTGCCATTTCCTCGTCCTGGCGAGCTACTACATCATCCGCCCGATCCGCGACGACATGGGCGTCGCCGGCGGGGTGAACAATTTGCCGTGGCTCTTCACCGGCACGCTCGTCGCGATGCTGATCGCCAACGCGCTTTTTTCCGCGCTCGTCGCCCGCTATTCGCGCCAGCGGTTCATTCCCATCGCCTACCGGTTTTTTCTGCTGAACCTCGTCGTCTTTTTCATCCTGCTGAAGACGCTTTCGCAGGGACAACAAATCTGGGTCGGCCGCTCCTTTTACATCTGGACGAGCGTCTTCAACCTTTTCGTCGTCTCGGTTTTCTGGGCGTTCCTTACCGATGTTTTTCACACCGAACAAGCCAAGCGCCTTTTCGGTTTCATCAGCCTCGGCGGCACGCTTGGCGCGATTGTCGGCGCGGCCGTCACCGCCTCGCTCGTGCAACGTTTCGGCGCCGTCCATCTCCTGCTCGTCTCCGCCACCTTGCTCGAAATCGCCGCGCAGTGCGTGCGGCGGTTTCCCGCGGAGCAGCCGGCAGCGGATACACAAGAAAAGCTCGCCGCCGAGCGACCCGTCGGCGGCACGGTGTGGTCAGGCATCGTCCACGATTTCCGCTCGCCGTATCTGCTCGGCATCGGCGGCTACATGCTGCTGTATTCGATCACCTCGACGATCCTCTATTTCCAGCAGGCCGACCTCGCCGCGCATCACTTTACCGACCGCGCCGCGCGCACCGCGTTCTTCGCGCAACTCGATCTCCTGGTGAACGTGCTCACCGTCTTCGTGCAGATTTTTCTCACCGGTAATCTGCTGCGCTGGCTCGGCGTCGGCTTCACCCTCGCGCTCATGCCCGCGCTCAGCGTGGTCGGTTTTACCACGATGGGTTTTCTGCCTACGCTGACGCTCTTCGTGATTTTCCAAACGCTCCGTCGCGCCGCGAATTTCGGCCTCGCCCGGCCGGCGCGCGAAGTCCTTTTCACCGTGCTCAGCCGCGAGGACAAATACAAAGCCAAGAGCTTTCTCGACACCTTCGTCTATCGCACCGGCGACCAGATCGGCGCCTGGACTTACCCGGTCGTCGGCTGGCTCGGGCTCGGCCTTGCGGGCGCCTCCTTCGTCGCCGCGCCGCTCGCCGCGCTGTGGTGTCTGCTGAGCCTGTGGCTGGGCCGAAGACAACTGGCGTTGACGAGCGGGCGAGACACCACTGGTCTCGGCGCATAAGGAACGCTCGCGCTGCTGGCAGCGGCCGGGGCGGACACACGTTCTTCGCGGAATCCTGTGAATTTTGTTTTGACGACTGCCTTAGCCGCTTTAACAATATGTTGCTATAGCATATATGTCTTCACATTATCTCGACCGCGAGTTGAAAAAAGGCAGCGCCGAATTGCTGATTCTGTCGCTGGTGGAGAACCAGCCCCGGCACGGCTACGAAATCGGCCAGCTCATCGAAGTGCGTTCAGGCGGCATGCTGCGGTTCAACGTCGCCTCGCTCTATCCGCTGCTCTACCGCCTGGAGAAGCGCGGCTGGATCCTCGGCCGCTGGGTGGAGAAAGCGGGGCAGCGACGGCGGCGCTATTACCGGCTCACGCCGGCGGGCAGGAAAGTGCTGGCAACGCAACGCGACGGCTGGCGGGAATTTGTGGCGGCGATCAATCGGATCGCGGGACTTGAACATGCCTGACTTCAAAGCAGAGATTCGCGAGCGGTTGGCGGAGGCGCGACTGGCGCCGGGCCGCGAGATGGAAATCGTCGAGGAGCTGTCGCAGCATCTGGGCGAGCATTATGAACAAGCGCTGCGCAGCGGCGCCACCGCAGCGGAGGCTCTCGCAGCCACGCTGCACGAGTTGACCGCCCAAAATCAGCACGTGCTGGCGCAGGAACTCCGGCGCAGTCAGCCGGTCGCGCCGCGCGACCCGGTGACGCCAGGAGCGGAACGCACGACGATCTTCCGCGATCTCTGGCGAGACGGGCGCTACGGGATGCGGACCTTGGTGAAGAATCCTGCCTTTACCGTCGTCGCTGTGCTTGCGCTGGCGCTCGGCATTGGCGCGAACAGCGCGATCTTCAGCGTCGTCAACACGGTGCTGCTGCGGCCCTTACCCTACAAAGACCCGGACGCCCTGATGACGGTGTGGGAGGAGGCCACGCACCAAGGCTTTCCGTTCAATACTCCGTCGCCCGCCAACTTCCTCGACTGGCGCGCCCAGAACACGGTGTTCGAGAGCATGGCCGCGATGGCGCAGAGCAATTTCAACCTGACCGGCGTCGGCGAACCGGAACGGTTCGACGGCCGCCGCGTGTCGGCGAACCTTTTTTCGCTGCTCGGCGTGCAGCCGCAACTCGGCCGCACATTTCGGCCCGAGGAAGATCAACCGGACACCCGCGTCGTGATCCTGGGTCACGGCATGTGGCAGCGACGTTTCGGGGGCGATCCAAGCATCATCGGGCGGCCACTCACGCTCAATGGCCAGAGCTATACCGTCATCGGCGTCATGCCGAAAAGTTTTGTCGAACTCCCCAGTTTCGACAACTGGAAGGATCAACTTTGGGTTCCCATCGCCTTCTCCTCCGAGGAAGCTTTGCAACGCGGCAACCACTTTCTCGAGGTGGTCGCCCGCCTCAAGCCGGGCGTTGCCCAGCGGCAGGCGCAGGCGGAGATGGACACGATCGCGGCGCGTCTCGCGCAGCAATACCCCGACTTCAACACGCGCATCGGCGCGGTGGTGAAGCCGCTGCACGAGCAGGTCGTGGGCAACATCAAGTCCGCGCTCATCGTGCTGCTCGGCGCGGTCGGTTTCGTGCTCCTCATCGCGTGTGCGAATGTCGCCAACCTGCTGCTGGCCCGGGCCACGGCGCGACAAAAAGAAATCGCGCTGCGCCTGGCGTTGGGCGCGAGTCGCGCGCGTCTCACCCGGCAGTTTCTGACCGAGAGTGTGTTGCTCGCCGCGCTCGGCGGCGCCGTCGGGTTGCTGCTCGCCGTCGTCGGCATCGACGCGCTGAAAGCCTTCATTCCCGACACGATCTCGCAGGCGCAACGCATCGGCATCGACGGCAAGGTGCTGATCTTCACACTGCTGATCTCGCTGGTGACAGGACTGATCTTTGGCCTCGCTCCAGCCACGCAGGCGTCGCACTTCAACCTCAACGAGACGTTGAAGGAAGGCGGCAAAGGCTCTGGCACGGGCGGCGGTGGTGGTCGTCTCCGCAATCTGCTGGTCATCAGCGAAGTGGCGATCTCGTTTGTCCTGCTCATTGGGGCCGGTTTGTTGATCAACAGCTTTCTGCACCTGCGACGCCTCGACCCAGGGTTCCGCGCCGATCATGTGCTGACGATGAAAGTCGTTCTGCCGGAATTGAAGTATCCCGACAAACAGCGGCGCACGCCGTTCTACGATGAAGTGCTGCGCCGGGTGCAAAGCCTGCCCGGCGTGGAGTCGGTCGCCTTCGGCAGCAATCTGCCGCTCACTTACAACGGCGACTCGATCTTCATCGCCGTCGAGGGCCGGCCCGACCCAGCGCCGGATCAGCAGCGCGATGTCATCACGCGCGTGGTAAGCCCGGGTTACTTTCGCACTATGGGCATCCCGTTGGTGCAGGGCCGCGACTTCAACGAGCACGACAAGGTCGATACCACGCAGATGGTCGTGATCACGGAGAAGACCGCCCGCCATTACTGGCCGGGAGAAAACCCGGTCGGCAAGCGATTGAAACCGGGAACGAGCACGTCGGAGAGTCCGTGGCGCGAGGTCATTGGAGTCGTGAAAGACGTGCGCCAAAACGACTTCGTCGCGGAGCCGAAACTGCAGATGTATCTCGCTTACACGCAGACCAACGCGTTCGCGCCGAATGCCATCGCCGTGCGCACCGCGGTCGATCCGCTGAGCATCGCCTCCAGTGTGCGGCGCGTCATCTGGGAGGTCGATAAGGACCAGCCAGTCTCCGACCTAAGCACCATGGAAGCCATCGTCTCGAAGGCCGTCGCCCGGCAGCGTTTCAGCACGCTGCTGCTCGGCGTCTTTGCCGGTCTGGCGCTGGTCCTGGCAGCCGTCGGAATCTATGGCGTGATGAGCTACTCGGTCGCGCAACGCACGCACGAGATCGGCATCCGCATGGCGCTCGGCGCACAGCGCAGCGACGTGTTGAAGCTGACCATCATGCAGGGGTTAAAGCTCGTCCTCGCCGGCGTGGTGATCGGACTGCTCGCCGCCTTCATTTTGACGCGCGTGATGGCGAGCTTGTTGTTTGGAGTCAGCGCCACCGACCCGCTGACTTTTGCCACGATTTCATTCGTGTTGATCGGCGTGGCCCTGCTTGCGAGCTACATCCCCGCGCTGCGTGCGACGAAGGTCGATCCCATGGTCGCCCTGCGGCAGCAATAGGCTTGGGCACCAGCCCAGATAGAAGGAGGTATTGCCGAGCGGCGGATAGTCTGCTCGACAGCGGGCGTTGAAAAAGCGCAGACCAGTCTGCAACCGTCGCAGCCGCCGTGAAGGCGAGCCGCTCCCCAGCGTTCTTATGAGCACTTCTCCTCGTCGTCTCACTGCCGCAGTTGCTTGCGCGGCCTGCGCCATCGTGGCCGCCGCGCTTTTTTCCGCCCAGCAGTCGGCCTCCGCCACGTGCCAGACGGATACGACGAAGGCCGATTTTCAAGCCGGCGTGGCGACCAACGTGGACATAGGCATCAGCCCGGGCGACGTGGTCTTGCTCAAAGGGGCCGTCGATCAGCAGCAGACCGTAGCCACCACCAGCGGGACGGGCTTCAATACGACGCAGTGACTGGGCCAGACCTTCGTCCCTGGGTCGAGCGGACCTTTAAGTAAAATCGAGCTCGGGATGTTCTGCGCCAGTTGCTCCGGCACTGACCGGGACATCACGGTGGAGATCCGCACGACCACGGGCTCGTCGGCGTTGCCCACCAGCACCGTGCTCGCGACGACGATCGTCGGATTTTCTGCTGGCTCCACCAACACCTATACCGCGTATTTCGATACTCCCGCGAACCTGACTGCTGGCACCACCTATGCCCTGACGCTGCGTCTGGTCACCAACCGCACCGGCACTTATGCAGCCGTCTTTGGCGCCTCGCCGAATGACTATCAGAACGGCAACCGCGTGGTCTCGACCAATAGCGGGGGGCTTTGGACTGTGCCCACGAGCGGCGGCATAGCGAGGGACTTGGTCTTTAAGACTTATATGGGGAGCGAGTTCGCCGCCTCGGGCGATTTTGTCTCTGCGGTGAAGGATGCCAATCCGCCGTCAGGCACCATCCCTCGCTGGACAAGCCTCGCCTGGACCGCCACCACGCCGCCGGACACGACGCTGAGCTTCCAAGTCGCTGCTGCGGACACGGCGAACCCGACCAACTTCGTCGGCCCGGACGGCACCCCTGGCACTTTTTTCACCAACGGTGCCTCCTTGAGCCTGTTCAATGGCTTTCGTTACCTCAAATACAAAGCATTCTTCTCGACCAGTTCCAGCACCGTCTCGCCGACGCTGAGCGACGTGACCGTCTGCTTCGGGAACCTTAGTTCGCCGGCGGTGACGAGCGCGGACAGCACGACGTTCGTGGTGGGGAGCCCGGGGCTGTTCACGATCAGAACGACCGGGACGCCGAACCCATCCTTGTCGTTAGGGGGAGGCACGCTGCCGAGCGGGGTGACGTTTGTGGACAACGGCGACGGGACGGCGACCCTGAGCGGGACACCGGCGACGGGGACGAGCGGCACGTATCCGCTCACGATTACGGCCGCGAACGGGATCGTGCCGGATGCGACGCAGAGCTTCACGCTGACGGTCAACGAAGTGCCAGCGATTACGAGCGCGAACGCGATCATTTTCACCATCGGCGCCAATAATTCCTTCCAGGTGACCGCCACCGGTTATCCCAACCCGGCCTTGAACGAGTCCGGTAGTTTGCCCAACGGCGTCACTTTCAACCCTGCGACTGGGTTTCTGGGTGGGATGCCCGCGACGGGAACGGCCGGCACCTACCCGATCGCGTTCACCGCGAGCAACGGGGTGGGCACCGGCGCAACCCAGAACTTCACGCTCATCATCAACACGCCTCCGCTGGCTGGAGCAGACTCGCTCGGCACACTGAAGAACACGCCGGCCCAGGTGACGCTCGTGAAGTTGCTCGCGAACGACAGCGATGCGGACGGCGACGCGATGAGTATCGTCGCAGCAGGAGGGAATAGCAGCCAGGGCGGTTCAGTCGTGCTGGGTGGCGGAGTGATCACCTACACGCCGCCAAATAACTTCGTCGGACAGGATTCCTTCTTCTATATCATCAGTGATGGCCGCGGCGGGCTCGCGGTGGGTTTGGTCACGGTGAATGTGAGCTTCGCCTCCACGCGCAGTGTCTTCTCGATCACCAGGACCGCAACGGATGTTGTCCTGCAATGCGTGAGAGTTCCGGGCGAGTCCTACATTGTTCAAGTGGCCGCAACCGCGGCCGGCCCTTATACCGACTTTGCCGGTCCCATCACCGCCGGAAACGATGGCGGTTTTACCTATCACGACACGACTCAACCGCAGCCGAACGAGCGTTTCTACAGGTTTCGCTCCAACCCCTGACAACGCTGAAGTCGTGCATACATCAGGGTTCAGAGCTGAACGTCGTCAACTGAGCAGACGATGTGGAGCTTTAGAGAGCTTTGTTCCTGTAATAAGACGGTGTTCAGTTCCGACTCCTTCTAAGGCTCCAGGCCCGAGGCGGTCACGAAACTGGCAGCGCCTACGGGATTCGAACCCGTGCACCGGCCTTGAGAGGGCCGTGTCCTAACCCCTAGACGAAGGCGCCATTCGTCGCTCGAAAAAGCGAGCGGCTACTTTGGCTGAAAAGCCGGCGGCGCACAAGCAGGTTTCTCCCTTTGCAGCGCGTCGAGAAAACGCCCGCCGGCGCGACAACCTTCAACGGCGCGTATTACTGGTGCTTTGGGCTCGGGAGATCTCCGACTCGCCGCCGAGCACGCGCTGCGGAGCATAGCGTTGCTGGGCGGCGCGGGCGACGATGTCGATGTGCGCGGCGAGGGCGGGGGAACGGTCGAGCTGGCGGATGCGGGCGAAAAGGTCGGTGTAATAAATGCGCAACAGCTCGCGCCGCTCGTCGTCGCCGCGCGCGCGGTCGGCCTGGCGCAGGAGCTCGGCGAAGCGCGGGTCGAGCCGGGC
>CAXTRS010000258.1:0-7432 GCA_964246635.1 uncultured Chthoniobacterales bacterium
GCTGCGCGACGAGCGCGGGCGCGAGCAAGCGATCGACCTCGGCATCGCGATGCATTTGACGAATATCATCCGCGACGTGGGCGAGGATTTCCGGCTCGGGCGCGTCTATTTGCCCGCCGATGAATTGGCGGCACACGGCGTCGCGGCGGCAGACCTTGGACGCGAGCGGGTGACGCCGGCGTTGCGCGAGTTGCTGCGGTTTCAAATCGCGCGGGCGCGCGAATTTTATGCGCGCGCCGAGCCCGGCATCGCGCTGCTCGCGGACGACGGCTCGCAGTTCACGGTCTGGCTGATGCGGCACGTTTACGCCGGCATTCTCGACGAAGTCGAACGCGCCGATTACGAAGTGCTCGCGCGTCGCGTCAGCACCAGCCTGCCGCGAAAGCTCGCGCTCGCCGCACGGGCGTGGCAGGATTTGCTCCGCCAACGCCAGCGTGTCCGCCTGCCGCCATGAAATCCACGGATTCAAAAACCGCCGCTCTCCCCGCCGTCTTCGCGCGTCTGCGCTCGGTTCTGCAACGTCACGCCGGTGAGCTCGAAGTGGTCCGCGACAAGCCGGACGATTACTATCTGAACACGCGCATTCCCCGCGCGCAGTCGAAGAAAAAGGAGCCGACGTTTTTCGCCGCGGCGCAGATCAAGAAAAACTACGTCAGTCTCCATCTCCTGCCCGTGTATGTGTTCCCGGCGTTGCTGGACGACCTTTCGCCGGCGCTCAGGAAAAGGCTCACGGGAAAGGGGTGTTTCAATTTCACAGCCGTGGACGACGCGCTGTTTCGCGAACTCGGCGAACTGATCGCGCGTGGCTTCGACACCTTCCGCCGCGAAGGGCTCGCCTGACCGATCCGTCCATTCAGCCGCGCACGCGGCTCGCGAATTTTGCTCCCCGCCCGCAAAAACGCGCTCTTCAATTTCGCGCTGCGCCGTCTCTTGGCGCGGGCGCTGCGGCGGCGGTTTCACGCCGTGCGCGTCGCGGGCGCGGAGCGCCTCGGCGCGCTCGATTCGAACCGACCCACGATTGGCTGCGTGAACCACACGAATTGGTGGGACGGCTTCGTGCTCTACGCGCTCTCGCACCGAATGATTCCAGAGCGCGATATCTACCTCGCGATGGAGGAAAAAAATCTGCGGCGCTATCCGTTTTTCCGCTGGATGGGCTGCTTCGGTGTGGACCTGGAAACCCTGCGAGCTGCGTTGCCGGCCGTGCGCTACGCATTGCGATTACTCGCGGGGAAACCGCGGCGGCTGGCGTGGTTTTTCGTGCAGGGGAAATTGGTGTTGCCGAGCGCGCCGATCGTCGCAAAGCCGGGCGCCGCGTGGATCGCGCAACGCTCCGGCGCGCAACTTCTGCCGCTGGTCATTCGTTATGCCTGGCTGGCGGAATCGCGGCCGTCAATCTTCGTCCGCATCGGTGCGCCGATGTCGCCGGATGTTGGCGATGACACACTTTCGGACCGATTGAACGCACTGACGCGGGAAGTCGATGGCGCTCTCGAATCGCCCGAGTTACGCGAAGGCTACGCGCCGCTTTTCCCGTCGCGCTTGTCGATGAACAAGCGCTGGGATTTTTTCGTGCACCGGCTGCGCGGTCGCGAACGGGGGACGTTTGAGCGGGAGAACTGAAATCACGCCGCCGACCAGCCGCCATCAATGCTCAGCGCGGCGCCGGTGATCGACGCGGCAGAGTCCGAGCAGAGAAACACCGTCAGCGCGGCGACCTCTTCGATTTGGACGAATTGTTTTGTCGGTTGCTTGAGGAGCAGGATGTCGCGCACCACGTTTTCGCGCGGCAAGTTGTTCACCCGTGCCTGATCGTCGATCTGTTTTTCCACCAGCGGCGTGTGGACATAGCCGGGGCAGATGGCGTTGCAGGTGATGCCGGCGGTCGCGGCTTCGAGCGCGACGCACTTCGTCAAACCAACCAACCCGTGTTTGGCCGCGATGTAGGCCGATTTGTGCGGTGAGGCGACGAGTCCGTGGGCGGAGGCAAGGTTGACGATTCGCCCCCAGCCGCGCTCGCGCATTCCCGGCAACGCGGCGCGGGTCGTATGGAATGCGGACGACAAATTGATCGCCAAGATCGCGTCCCATTTTTCGACAGGAAATTCCTCGATGGGGCTGACGAACTGAATGCCGGCGTTGTTGACCAGGATGTCCACGCGCCCGCCAACGTTCGCGATCATCGCGGCGATTTCGACGGGCTTGGACATGTCGGCTGCGTCGTAGCGGACCTGCACGCCGTGTTCCTCCGCCAAGCCGGCGCGCAGGCGCTCGATTTCTGCGGCGTCGCCGAAGCCATTGAGCACGACGTTCGCGCCGGCCGCGGCGAGCACGCGGGCGATGCCGGCGCCGATGCCGCTGGTCGAGCCGGTGACGAGCGCGGTCTTTCCCGCGAGCGGGCGTTGGTGCGCTGTAGAGATTGAGTTTGCGGGTGATGTGTCCATGGCATCGGTGCGTCCCTACTTGGGTTGGCTTGCCGGCAGGATGCCGGCAAGAGCGGGCAGGATGCCCGCGCTCCCCTTTCTCCTTCGTTTCGTCGTGCACCGGTTGTTGCGCGTCCTTCGCCATATTTTTTCCCGTGCAAGGGGACTCGCGAAACCGATACCAGTGGACTGCGTGATGGCCGCTTTGCGGGGCTGTTGCCAAAGACCGGCAGTTTTAGGTAATAACGTTTTCGCCATCTCCATCGGTCAACCCTTCACCGTCCAATCATGACTCCTACGATCCATTCGTCAGACGCGCCCGCGGACCCTTCAGCGGACAAATCCATGCTCGTGCGCGCCGTCGTCGCCAGCACGGTCGGCACGGCCATCGAGTGGTATGACTTTTTCCTCTACGGCACGGTCGCCGGACTCGTCTTCGCGAAAGAGTTCTTCCCGAAATCCGATCCGCTCGTGGGCACGCTCGCGGCGTTCTCGACCTATGCCGTCGGCTTTGTCGCGCGGCCGGTCGGCGCGGCGATCTTTGGCCATTACGGCGACCGCATCGGGCGCAAGGCCGTGCTCGTCTCCACCCTCCTGCTCATGGGCATCGCGACTCTGCTCGTCGGCTGCGTGCCCAGCTACGCGAGCATCGGCATCTGGGGCGGCATCGCGCTGACGGTGCTGCGCTTCGTCCAAGGCGTCGGCGTCGGCGGCGAATGGGGCGGCTCGGTCTTGCTGGCGATGGAGTGGACGAAGAGTCACGGCAACCGCGGGTTCGTCGCATCGTGGCCGCAGTTCGGCGTGCCGATGGGATTGTTTTTGGCCAACGGCGCCGTGTTTCTGTTCAGCCGGCTTTCCGGCGATCAATTCAACGTCTGGGGCTGGCGCATTCCGTTTTTGCTCAGCGTCATGCTGATCGGCGTCGGCTTGTGGATACGGCTCGGCATTTTGGAAACGCCGGTGTTCGCGCGGCTCGTGAAGGAGAACAAAATCGAAAAAGCGCCGGTGGCGGAAGTCTTCCGGCGCCAGCCGGGGTCAATCTTTCTCTCCGCGCTCATCCGGCTTGCGGAGCAGACGCCGTTTTACATCTACACGGCGTTTATCTTCGCCTACGGAGTGTCCCAGTTAAAGGTCAGCCGTGACCTTCTGCTCAACGCGATCATGGTCTTCGCGGTCGTGGAATTTTTCCTCATCCCGCTTTCCGGCTACCTCTCGGACCGGTTCGGGCGCAAGCGCACTTATCTCTTCGGCGCCGCGCTGAATATCGTCATGGGCTTCGTCTTCTTCCGGATGCTGGACACGCTGAATCCGACGATCATTTTCATCGCCATCGTGATGGGCGCGATCCCGCACTCGATCGTCTATGGCACGCAGGCTTCGCTCATCGCCGAGCAGTTCACGCCGCGGCTGCGCTACAGCGGCGCGTCGGTCGGCTACCAGCTCGCGTCGGTCATCGCCGGCGGTCCGGCGCCGCTCATCGCCACCTGGATCCTGGCAGAATACAAATCCGGAGCAACGGTTGGCCTCTACATGGCGGTCTGCGCGATCATCGGCTTCATCGCGACGTTGTTCCTGCACGAATACTCGGGCCGCGATGTGTCCGAGGAATACCATCATGTCGGCGGCACAAGCGCGGGCGCAACGCCGGCCTCGGCGCCGCGATGACGAGCGGCAAAACCATCCGCGGATCACCACGGATTGACGCAGATTTTGTCTTAAAAATCCGCGTTCATCTGCGTTAATCCGCGGATAAAATTCTTTGTGTGAAAGCCGCGATCCTTGAACGCGTTGGCGCGCCGCTGCCGTATGCGCAGAGCCGGCCGCTGAACATCGCCGACGTGGACCTCGCGCCGCCGGGTCCCGGCGAGGTGTTGGTGCAAATCAAAGCGGCCGGCCTGTGTCATTCCGATTTGTCGGTGATGAACGGCGACCGGCCGCGTGCGACGCCGCTCGTGCTCGGCCACGAAGCCGCCGGCCGCGTGGTCGAATGCGCACCGGACGTGACCGATCTGCGCCCCGGCGACCACGTTGTGCTCATCTTTGTGCCGAGCTGCGGCGGTTGCCTGCCGTGCATGGAAGGCCGGCCCGCGTTGTGCGAACCGGGTGCCGTGGCGAACGGTGCCGGCACGCTGCTCTCCGGCGCGCGACGCCTGACCCGACATGGGCTCAACAAGGAGGCGCTCAATCACCACATCGGCGTCTCCGCCTTCGCGGAATACGCGGTCTGTTCACGGCGTTCGCTGGTGAAAATCGACGACTCGCTGCCGAGCGACGAAGCCGCGCTCTTCGGCTGTGCCGTGCTCACCGGCGTCGGCGCGGTCATCAACACCGCGAAGGTTCCCGCCGGCAGCTCCGTCGCCGTCGTCGGCCTCGGCGGTGTCGGGCTAAACTCGTTGCTCGCCGCCCGGCTCTGCGGCGCACGACAAATCGTGGCGATCGACCTCAATCCGGGCAAGCTCGAACTCGCCCGCGCGCTCGGCGCCACGCACACCGTCCAAGCCGGCACGGACACAGCCGTCGCCGAAGCGCGCGACCTCACCGCCGGCGGCGTCGATTTTGCCTTTGAAATGGCCGGCAGCGTCCGCGCGCTCGAGTTCGCCTGGCAGGTGACCCGCCGTGGAGGCACCACCGTCACTGCCGGCCTGCCCAATCCCGACGCGCGTCTTGCACTGCCACCTGTTGTGCTCGTCGCCGAGGAGCGCACGCTCAAAGGTTCCTACATCGGTTCCGCCGTCCCCGCGCGCGACATTCCGCGCTACATTGCTCTCTACCAACAAGGCCGGCTGCCCGTGGACAAACTGATGAGCGACCGTCTCGCCCTCGCCGACCTCAACGCCGCCTTCGACCGCCTCGCCGAAGGCAACGTCGTGCGGCAGGTCGTGGTGTTTTGAATCTGGTGGATTTAACCTTTTGGTATCATTTCAGTCAGGTCTATGCGGCGTTACCTCATTGCACTTTGTTTCGCCTCGGTGCTCAGCCTCTTCATCGGCTGCACTTTCAGCCAGGGCACTACGGAGCAATGCGTTGTCGAGCTACCGAAAGGACATCCCGACACGAACATCGCGACAGCGCAGCAGATCTGTCAGCAAGTTATCGCAAGCGATATCGCCGCCAGGGTTCGCGGGCGTTTCCCGGCGCTTACCGAACAGCAACTCCGTGGCATCATTCTTCGGCCGATGTCCGGCAACTTCCCCAAGGCGGTCAGAGCGTATTCATCATGACCGGCCTTTCCTACGAAGGTTCGCTGCCCGAGGCGAAGTCTATTGCAGACTACATCGAGTCCATCGTCCGCGAGGCCGTGGTGGCACACTTCGGATCAGCGGTTCCATCTCCTTCGCCGTGATCCTGCCGGGGCTTGACCCAGCGCTACGGCGAACAGGCCGGAGCGAATGGCGTCTTTAGTTTCGCCTTCGCCTGATCTGCCGCTGCGCTTGGCACTGTCAGGCGGCGGGGACGGTTGTGAAAGTGCCTCAACGCGTAGGCAGGCTGTGCCGGTTGGCTCGGTGGCACGGCGGCTGCACTGAAAGCGCTTGCCTTCTGAGAGGCTTCTTGGCAATGTGGGCCGCTTTTATGTTCATCCGACCGCCGCGTTTTTGCTCTCTGTTTTTGGCGGTTGGCCTCGCTTGTCTGCTCGCCGGCGTCGTGCGCGCGGACGTCTGGGATCTCGTGAAGTTCGAGAACCGCGACTATGTTTCGGTCCAAAACGTCGCCGATTTCTACAAGCTCAAAAACGAGGGAGACGACGGCAAGACGGTGCTCCTCAAGTCGCCAGGCTGCACGATCCAGGGCGCGGCTGGGTCGAAGGAACTCATCATCAACGGCGTCAAGTTCATCCTGTCCTACGAGTTGCAGCCGATGGATGGGAAAATTCTCCTCTCGCGCATTGATCTCACGAAGCTCGTCGAGCCGGTGTTGCGCCCGAGCAAAATGCGCAACGCGCGGCTGATCCGCACGATTGTCCTCGACGCCGGCCACGGCGGGCACGACCGCGGCGCGACGAGCGCGTTTGGCAACGAAAAAGATTTCGCGCTCGATACCGTCATGCGCACCCGCGAGCTGCTGCTCAAGCGCGGCTACAAAGTCGTGCTCTCGCGCACGAACGACACGTTTATCCCGCTCGACGCGCGCGCCCGATTTGCGAACCAATTCCGCGACGGCTTGTTCGTCTGCGTCCATTTCAACGCCGGCAGCCCGACGGGCACCGGCATCGAGACGTTCACGCTCGCGCCGCGTTTCGTGCCGAGCACCGATCAGGACGGCCCGCACGTCACCGACATGACGCTGTGCGCCGGCAACATCGACGATCCCGAAAACATGGCGCTGGCCACCGCGATGCACGCCTCGCTGCTGAACCGTTTGCCGATGACGGACCGCGGCATCAAGCGCGCCCGCTTTTGGGTCTTGCGCGAATGCACCATCCCGGCCGTGCTCATCGAGGGCGGCTTTGTTTCCAACCCGCAGGAAGCCGCGCGCATCGCGCAGCCGATCTACCGGCAGACGATCGCGGAGTGCATCGTGCAGGCGATCGGCAATTATCAGCGCGCCATCGGCCAGCAACCGAACGGGTTGCTCGTCGGCGCGGGCGCGAAGTCGCCGGCGATGAACGTGGCCAACCCTGGCATGAGCAATCTCGGCGTCGGCGGCCTGAGCGGCTTCAGCGCGACCGGCGTGCCCGGCCTCGGTTCCGGCAGCGCGATGACGCAGAGCATGATCGGCGGCCCTGGCGGCATCGGCGCCAGCGTGCCCATTGATGGATCAGCCGCGCGGGTCGGCGCGACGATGAGCAACGACGGACCGACGGTTGTGGTGCCGCGGCAGAAGTGAGCGGCTCTTCGAGTCTTCTTCGCCCCGTTTGTTTGTTTGTTCAGCCCTGGATTTTGCCTGACAGATCGGCGTCATTTTCGGGGAGGGAGGGGAGCACGGGCGTCCCGCCCGTTCTTGCCGGCGTCCCGCCCAAAAGCTGCCTTTCCATCCAAGCCGCCTGCGAATGGCATCTCGGTTGAAAAAAG
>CAXTRS010000259.1:0-488 GCA_964246635.1 uncultured Chthoniobacterales bacterium
CGCGCCGGCTTTGTCGATGGCGAGGTTCAAGCGGCCGGCTTCGTGCGGCGGCGGCACCGCGGCGGCGCCGCGATGTTCCCAGCGTCCGCCCGGCCAGGAACAGAGAAGGACTTCGACCAACTCGGCGACGGGCCGGTTCGCGGCTGGGCCGGGGCCAAAGTTGAAGGCGCTCGCCAAGCGCGCGAGCGCGTCGCTCCCTGCGGGAGCGGTGGCGAGGCGCGCGCCGAGCCAGAGGTAGCCGCCGAGGCATTCGAGCACGTGCTGCCACGGCCGGGTGGCGTGCGGGTTGCGCACCGGGATCGGCTCGCCAGCGGAGAGCGCCGCGACGCAATCGGGCATGATGCGGTCGCGCGCGTAGTCGCCGCCACCGATGACGTTGCCAGCGCGGGCGGTGGCGAGGCGGATGCCCGACTCCGGGTTCCCAAAAAACGAGCTCCGCCACGACGCCGCGACCAGCTCGGTGGCGGCTTTGCTCATGGAGTAAACGT
>CAXTRS010000259.1:498-6991 GCA_964246635.1 uncultured Chthoniobacterales bacterium
GGTCGTCCTCGCGGTAGGCGAAGTCCCACTCGCGGTTTTCGTAGCACTTGTCGCTGGTGACGACGACGAGCGCGCAGGGCGCGCCGTGGCGACGCACGGCTTCGAGCAGGTGCGCGGTGCCGAGCGCGTTGGTGGCGAAAGTTTCCAGTGGCTCGGCGTAGGAAAGGCGCACGAGCGGCTGGGCGGCGAGGTGAAAAACGATCTCGGGCTGGGAGCGCGCGAGCGCCCCTTCAACGGCCGCGAGATCGCGGATGTCGCCGCGCGCGTCGGTGCCAGCGGTCGCGAAGACGTGCGGGCGCACGATCTCGTAAAGGCTCGGCTGCGTCGGCGGGTCGAGCGCGAAGCCGTGGACCTCCGCGCCAAGCTCGCGCAGCCAGAGCGCGAGCCACGCACCCTTGAAGCCGGTGTGCCCGGTGACGAGCACGCGCTTGCCGGAATAAAAGCCGCCGAACATTGGACTAATCACCAAATCTTCCACGGCGCGTCGCCGCTTTGCCACATCGCGGTGAGAAGCTGCTGCTCGCGGTAGGTGTCCATGCACTGCCAAAAGCCGGGATGCGTGTAGGCGCAGATTTTGCCCTCCGCGGCGAGCCGGTTCATCGGCTCGTTTTCCAGCACGGTCGCGTCGCCTTCCAGATAGTCGCCGATGCGTTTGTCCATCACGAAGAAGCCGCCGTTGATGTGCGCGGACTGCTGTTCGGGTTTTTCGTTGAACGCGGTGATCTGCGGGCCATCCAGGGTCAGGTCGCCGAAGCGGCCGGCGGGCTGCACGGCGGTGATCGTGACGATCGGCCGTTGTTTGCGATGAAAGGCGATCGAGGCGTTGATGTCGCTGTTGGTCAGCCCGTCGCCGTAGGTGAGCAGAAAGGTGTCGTCGGGAATGTGTTTCAAGGCGCGCTTCAACCGGCCGCCGGTCTGCGTGGCCTGGCCGGTGTCGAGCAGCGTCACCGTCCAATCCTCCTCGTCGTGCGTGTTGTGATACTGCGGTTCGGAGTGCGCGCCGAGGCGGATGGTCACGTCGCTGGTGTTCCAGTGATAGTTGCGGAAATACTCTTTAATGATCTCGCCCTTGTAGCCGAGGCAGAGGATGAAGTCCTTGTGCCCGTGCTGCGCATAAATCTTCATGATGTGCCAAAGGATCGGCTGGCTGCCGATGGGCACCATGGGCTTGGGGCGAAACTCGGTTTCCTCGCGCAAGCGCGTGCCGAGACCGCCGCAGAAGATGACGACTTTCATGGAGATCGACGGACTGGGTTCACACGAAAAATTGAACGCCGCTTAAAGAACAGAGACCCGCGATGAGCGCAAGGCCAAAGCGGGCGGATTGCGCGGGCGTCGCCTCGGAGCAGTCTGGCTCGGCTACGCCGCGAAAAAGCGCTCCTCCAATGCGATGCAGAGCGCGTGATAGACCGGCGAATGGAGCTCCTGGATTTCGTCCACGCGGTCGGCGGGCACGCAGATGGCGAGATCGGCGAGCGGGGCGAGCACGCCGCCGGAGCGGCCGGTCAGCAACACGGTTTTTATGTCCAACAGTTTGGCGACGTGGAAGGCGTTGACGACGTTGCGCGAGTTGCCCGAAGTGCTGATGCCGAGCAGGAGGTCGCCGCGCTCGCCGAGGCCGTAGAGCTGCTGGGCGAAGACCAGGTCGCCGCGGGTGTCGTTGGAGATCGCGGTGGCGAGCGAGCCGTGCGAGGTGAGCGCGACCGCGCGCAGGGCGCCTTGCAGGAGCGCGCCGAGTTCCTCACCCGCCGCGGGGCCAGCAATCGCGCGCAGGCGTTCGCGGTGTTCGGGCGGAATCGGGCGGCGCAGAAGGAAGCCCTTCATCAGCTCGCCGACAATGTGTTCGCTGTCGGCCGCGCTGCCGCCGTTGCCGCAGAGGAGCAGTTTGCCGCCGCGCTCAAAAACGTTCACCAAGCTGGCGAACGCGCTCTCGATGGTCGGCCGGCACGCCCCCAAAATGGGGTAGCGTTCCACCAGCCGTTCGAAGTGCGTGTTCATGGAGGGCGCGCGCAACTGCGCCCCTCCATAAAGCAAGGCGAAACGCTGCGCAATGCTCAGCCGGTCAGCCGCGAGCCGGAAATGCGAGCGCCGGTTTCCTGTGTTTGCCGTTCGCGCGGCCGTTTCCATTCAGGCTCTTTGCCTGGATTTTCTTGAACACCGTCAGCGCCGCGCCGACGACCTGATCCATGTTGTAATAGCGGTAGCTCGCCAGCCGGCCGACGAAGTGGACGTGGGGCGCTTCCTCTTCGGCGAGCGCCTGGTATTTCTTGTAGAGCGCTGCGTTCTCCGGCCGCGGAATCGGGTAATACGGGTCGCCTTCGGCCTGCGGGAACTCATAGACGATGCTCGTCTTTTCGTGGCGCTGACCGGTCAGATATTTGAACTCGGTGATGCGCGTGTAGGCGTAGTCGTTCGGAAAATTGACGACGGCCGCGGGCTGATAAACGGCCCGGTCGTGGGTCTCGTGCTTGAACTCCAGGCAGCGATACGGCAGCGGGCCGAAGCGGTAGTCGAAGAACTCATCAATGGGTCCGCTGTAGATGATTTCCTTGAACGGGATGAAATCGCGCGCCTCGCGGAAATCTGTCTTCAACATCACCTTGATGTTCGGATGGTCGAGCAGGTTCTCGAACACCCGTGTGAAGCCGTGCAGCGGCATCGACTGGAACTGATCGCCGAAATAACGGTCGTCGCGATTCGTGCGCGTCGGCACGCGGGCGGTCACCTGCGCGTCGAGCTCGCTCGGGTCCAGGCCCCATTGTTTGCGCGTGTAGCCGCGGAAGAATTTTTCGTAAAGCTCGCGGCCGACCTTGGAAACGACGACGTCTTCGCTCGTGCGGATCGCATCTCGCTTTTCCGCAACGGAAGCGAAAAATTCCTCGATCTGAAACGCGGTGAGCGACAAGCCGTAGAGCCGGTTGATCGTGTCGAGATTGATCGGGATCGGCAGAAGCTGGCCGTCCACGCTGGCGAGCACGCGATGCTCGTAGGGCCGCCATTGGGTGAACTGGCTGAGATACGAAAAAATCTCCGCCGAGTTCGTGTGAAAAATGTGCGGCCCGTAGCGGTGGATGAGCACGCCCGCGTCGTCGTGGTGGTCGTAGGCGTTGCCGGCAATGTGGGCACGGCGGTCGATGACGAGCACCTTTTTGTCCAGGACACGCGCGAGGCGTTCGGCCAGGACGCTGCCGGCGAAGCCGGCGCCGACGATCAAGTAATCAAACATCGCCCTACCATCCGGCTCTGCCCCGCTGGCCGGGCGGGCTTATTTTATTCCGCGCGATTTTTGAGAAACCACTGATAAGCCGACGCGATGCCTTCGCGCAGCGGCATGCGCGCCCGCCAGCCGAGCGCGCGGATGCGCGAGACCTCGAGCAGCTTGCGCGGGGTGCCGTCGGGCTGCGCGGTGTCCCACACGAGCTCGCCGCGGAAACCGACGATTTCCTGCACGAGCGCGGCGAGTTCCTTGATCGTCACATCCTCGCCGACGCCGATGTTGATGATCTCGGCGCTGTCGTATTTTTCCAACAACACGAGGCAGGCTTCGGCCAGATCGTCGGCGTGCAGGAACTCGCGCCGCGGCGCGCCGGTGCCCCAGAGCGTCACGCTCGGCAGGCCCCCGGTTTTGGCAAGATGGAACTTATGGATGAGCGCCGCCAGGACGTGCGAGGTTTGGAGATCGAAGTTGTCGTTCGGGCCGTAAAGATTGGTCGGCATCGCGCTGATGTAGCGCGCGCCGTATTGCCGGCGGAACGCCTGGCAGAGCTTGATGCCGGCGATCTTGGCGACGGCGTAGGCGTCGTTCGTCGGCTCCAGCGGGCCGGTGAGCAGCGCCTCCTCGCGGATCGGTTGCGCAGCCAGCTTTGGGTAAATGCACGAGCTGCCGAGGAAGAGCAGCCGCTCGACGCCGGCGGCGTGCGCGCTCTCGATGACGTGGTTCTGGATTTTCAGATTCTCGAGCAGGAACTCGACGGGGAAATCGTTGTTCGCCTTGATGCCGCCGACTTTCGCCGCGGCGAGCACGACGGCGCCCGGCCGCTCGGTCTGGAAAAATTGCCGCACTGCCCGGCCATCGAGCAGGTCGAGCTCGCCCCGGGTGCGGGTCAGGATTTCCCACGGCTCGCCGGCTTCCTCGCGCCGTCGCTGCAAGGCGCGCACGAGCGCGCTGCCGACGAGACCGCGATGGCCGGCGATGAAGATTTTACCGGGGGCGAAAGTCACAAAAAGGGCAGAGGAAATTCCAAAATCCAAATTCCAAATTCCAAGGAATCAGAGGAAAAATTTGAAAAAGTTAAAACGGACTTCTCTCTGCCTGCCCCTGTTCCCGTTTGGTTCGTGGCCGCTGTCCATTTTTAATCCTTCTGACTTTTGGGTTTGATTCCTTGGAATTTGGAATTTGGATTTTGGAATTTATTTCCTGATGTCCTTGCCGCTCATCTGGTGCTCGAGCATCGCGATGTCGGCTTCCGTCATGATCCGCACCAGCTCGGCAAACGTGACCTTGGGCTGCCAGCCGAGTTGCTTCTTCGCCTTGGCGGCGTCGCCGATGAGCAGTTCGACTTCGGCCGGCCGGTAGTAGCGCGGGTCGATGGCGACGTATTTTTCCCAGTCGTCTTTCATGCCGGCGTGAGCGAAGGAGAGCTCGAGAAATTCGCGGATCGTGTGCGTCTCGCCGGTGGCGATAACGTAGTCCTCGGGCGTCTCCTGCTGCAGCATCAGCCACATCGCCTCGACGTATTCCGGCGCGTAACCCCAGTCGCGCTTGGCGTCGAGATTGCCGAGATACAGCTTGTCCTGGATGCCGGCCCGGATGCGGGCAACCGCGCGCGTGATCTTGCGCGTGACAAACGTCTCGCCGCGCCGCGGGCTTTCGTGATTGAAAAGGATGCCGTTGCTCGCGTGCAGGCCGTAGCTCTCGCGGTAATTGACGGTCAGCCAATAGGAAAAAACCTTCGCCGCGCCATACGGGCTGCGCGGATAAAACGGCGTCGTCTCCTTCTGCGGCACTTCCTGCACGAGGCCAAACATCTCGGAGCTGCTGGCCTGGTAAAAACGCGCTTCCGGCGCCGCCTGGCGCACGGCTTCGAGCAGGCGCACCGTGCCGGTGCCGGTGACATCGGCGGTGTATTCCGGGATGTCGAAGGAGACCCGCACGTGGCTCTGCGCGCCGAGATGGTAAACCTCGTCCGGCTGCAGCTCAGCGATGAGCTTGTAGGTCGAGACGGCGTCGCTCAGGTCGCCGTAGTGCAAAAAGAGATGCGCGCTCTTGCTGTGCGGATCCTGGTAAATCGGGTCGATGCGCTCGGTGTTGAACGTCGAAGCGCGGCGAATGAGACCATGCACTTCGTAGCCTTTTTTGAGCAAGAGCTCGGAGAGATACGAGCCGTCCTGTCCGGTGATCCCGGTGATGAGCGCCTTGGGCATAAATTGGGAAGGGATGGATGGATGAAGGCGGGGAGCCCGTCAACGGGAAATGCGGGTTGCGGGTTGCGGGTTGCGGGTTGCGGGTTGCGGGAGGGAGAACGAAAAGCTGGCGACAGAAAGTTTCTGCTTTTATCCAGCAGCCAGCATCCCGCATCCTGCCCTCCCCATGTTCTGGCTCATCATCCTCATTCTCGGCATCGTCGAAGGACTCACCGAGTTCATCCCGGTTTCCTCCACCGGCCATCTCATCGTGGTCGATCAATTTCTGCGCTTCAACGAATGGCTCGGCGCGGCCGGCGAGGAGAAGCGTCAGCTCTTTGATATTTTCATTCAGCTCGGCGCCATCCTCGCCGTGGGCTGGATTTATCGCGAGAAGCTCGTTGGCGCCGTCACGCGCGGGCTGAGCAATCGCGAGGGCGCCGACCGCCGCTTGCTGCTCATGCTCATCATCGCGTTTGTGCCCGCCGGCGTTTTCGGCTTGCTGTTCAACAAATTTATCAAGGCGCACTTGTTCTCGCCCTGGACGGTGGCTTGGGCGCTCATCGTCGGCGGCGTGCTGATCATGATCATCGAACGGCTGCCGCTGCGCGCGCGCGCGAGTTCCACTGAGGAGATGACGCTAAGCCAAGCGTTCGCGGTCGGCTGCGCGCAGGTGCTCTCGCTGTTCCCCGGCACCTCGCGCTCGGCTGCCACGATCATGGGTGGCCTCTGCGCCGGGATCACGCGTCCGGCGGCGACGGAGTTTTCTTTCCTCCTGTCATTTCCGACCATGATGGCGGCCACGTTTTATTCGCTCTGGAAAAGCCGGCACGCGCTGGACAGCGAGTTCCTGCTGGCGCTCTTCGCCGGTTTCGTGGTCGCGTTCGTCGTCGCTTTCCTCGTCGTGAAATGGCTCATCCGATTTGTGCAGACGCACAACTTCACGGTGTTCGCGATCTATCGCATCCTGTTCGGCGCGCTGATTCTGTATCTCGTCTGGAGCGGGACGATGAAGGGATGAGAAGAAAAGTGGGGGGGGGGGGGGGGGGGGGTGGGGGTGGTGGGGGCGGGCGGGGGGGGGGTGGGAGGG
>CAXTRS010000259.1:7001-7369 GCA_964246635.1 uncultured Chthoniobacterales bacterium
GCCCCACCAACCCCCCCCCCGGCGCCCCGGACCTTTAAACCCCCCCCCCCCCACTCCGCACTCCTCAAAACTCCACCCGCAGCCCGTCGCGCATCATCGCGATCTCGCGCACTTGCGGCAGGCGTTCGCGGGCGAGCGCGAGGATGTCGGCCTCGCACGCGGCGTTCTCATCGGTCATGTGCGTGAGCAACAAACGGCGCACGGGCTTGTCCACCAGATACGCGAAGAGATTTTCCGGCGCGAAGTGCGCCAGCTCGCAAATGAGCATGTCGGCCGGCGGCTGGCCGGCGGCAAGCTGCGGGTCGAGATCCTCCGGCGCGCCGAGGTCCGCGGAATAGACGAGCCGCCAGCCCGCCTCCGGGTCAGTG
>CAXTRS010000260.1:0-7331 GCA_964246635.1 uncultured Chthoniobacterales bacterium
CAAATTCCAAGGAATCAAACCCAAAAAGTCAGAAGGATTGAAAAGGTAGGAAGTCGGCAACGCGGCCGGCGCGTGTCGCGTCGAGTGTGGGAGGCGTGCGAGGAAAGTCCGTTTTTTGCTTTTCAAATTTTTTGCTCTGATTCCTTGGAATTTGGAATTTGGAATTTGGAATTTTTCCCCGTCCCCGGCGCGATAAACGTGATCCCCCACAGGGTGGCGAAGGCGATCACCAGCGCCAGCACCGAAAGCGTTGCCAAGCGGCGCGGGGCGAGTTTTTTCCAGCCGAGCGCGGCGAGGGTCAAGAAGCCGTAGAGCGCCCATGTGGTCACTGCCCAACCGAAGTGCAGGCGCGAGCTGGGCACGCCGAGAGCAACCCAGCCGGCGCCCAGCCCGAGCGAGAGCAGCGCGAAACCGACCGCCAGCAGCCGGCCGTTCACCCGGCCGAGATCGCCGATGGGCGGAAGCTGGAAAAAGACGGCGCCGAGGTGCCGCGACTTGAGCTGGCGCTCCTGCCAAAGATACATCCCGCCGGACACCGCGGCGAGCGCAAAGGCACCATACGCGAGCACCGAAAACGCGGCGTGAAATTCCAGCCACGGATTGACCTTGGGGCGCAGCGCGAGCGCCACGCGGTGCTCGAAGGGGCCGAGCAGCGCGAGCGCGTTCAACGCAAACGCCAACGGCGCGGTGAAGACCCCGAGCGGAGACAGCCGGTAGGCGTTGCCGACGAGAAAATAAAACAGCACCGTGGCCCAGCTCACGAAGACGAGCACCTCAAAGAGATTCGTCAGCGGACACCGGCCCAGCTCGCGGCCGCGCAGCCAGAGAAACGCGGTCTGCAATAGAAAGCCGGCGGCGAGCACGAGGACGTTCCAGCGCGAGGAGCGCATGAAGCCGCCGCCCGAGCGGCGCGCGAGCACCGACCAGAGGAAGCCGAAAAGAAAGCAGAGCGTGGCGGCAGCGAGGCAGAGCCTGTCCATGCGAGGGTAAGGCAACGGGGAACGAACGGAAGTCTAGGAGGCCGCGGGAGCTTTGGCAACCGCAGCGGCGGCGCGGTGACAACTCGGGCGAACTTTTTGGGGAGCACAGGCGTCCCGCCTGTCGTGGCGGGCGCCCCGCCCGGCACCTGTCCAGAAAAAGAAGAAGGAGGAAGGGCTTTGGGCGGGGCGCCCAAACCGACAGGCGGGACGCCTGTGCTCCCCAGGAACAGCTGCGCGTCGGTGTCCGCAACCAACGAAATCGCCCGCCTCCGCAGCTTGGGCCAAGAACTTGCTTATCCATTTTGAGAGACGCATTCCAGCGCTTCGCCGGGGTGCGGCCGCAGCACTCTCACGCACGCACCCACCCACCACTCTCAGCAGCAAACTCCACCGTTATGTTTGGCTCAAAATCCGACAGCAGCGACAAAAATTCCCCCGCTTCCGCCGGCGGCGAGACGATAACGACCGACGGCGGACTCCTGGGCAAACTGCGCTGGTGGCGCAAAGACAAGTCCTCCGCCGATGGCGCTGGCAGCAACGCGGCGCCCGCCGGCGGTCTGGGTGCCTCAAAAGCAAGGCCGCAGGACGGTCCGCCGATCATCGGTTCGCACGTGCCGATGCGCACGCGGGAGATTTCGATGACCGTCGGCTCCGGCCCGACTGGCCGGCGGCTGGCAAAAGCGAAAAGCGTGCTGCTCATCGCCGCCGACGACACACAGGCCCGCCAGTGGGAGCACGAAATCAAAGAGTGGGGTTACGCGGTCGAGTTCGTTTCCGCGAGCGACCCTGGCTTGGACAAGCTTTTCGACATCGGCTACGACGCCCTGCTGCTCGACTACTCCGGGCCGGGCATCGACGGCTCCGGCACGCTCGCGGAAATCCGCGGTGAGGAAACTTTCAAAAATCTTTTTGTCGCCGTGTTCGTCGGCGATCGCGGCAACAGCACCGAGCAGGAAGATGCCGCGACCGCCGCTGGCGCCAACCGTGTCTTCCGCCGCGCCGATGTGAGCGCCGAGGCGATCCTCACCGCGCTGAAAACCGCGCTCTTCCCACGCGTCTATCAAGTGCAGCCGCGCTCGCGCGAACAACAGCGCGCCGCCGCTTTGCAGGCGCGCCGCTCGCCTTCTTCGGTGCAGGCGGGCAGCGGTGTCAGCGTCGCTGCTCCGAACGAGCCGCCAGCGCGGCCGACCATCGCGATGCCCGCGCTCGACAACCCGCTCGCGCCGCGGGCAAAAAAGATTCTCATTATCGAAGATGACGAGTTGCTCGCCGGCGTCTATCGCACGCAACTCGAAGCCGCCGGCTACGAGGTCGAAGTCGCGCTCGACGGCGCCACCGGTTTCCACGATCTGCTCGCGCTTGAGCCCAACGCGATGCTGCTCGATGTCTTTCTGCCAGGCATGGGCGGGCTGGACATCATCCGCAAAACGCGCAGCCAAAAACGTTTTGAAAAGCTGCCCATCTTTGTCTTCACCACGAACTTCTCCCGCGAGCTGGAATCCGAAGCGCGCGAGGCCGGCGTGACGCGCCTGTTCGACAAGGCGACCACGAACACCAGCGAAGTCATCGCGGCGCTCAACGATCTGTTCTTCCCGGGCACCGCTGCGCCGGGCGAGAGCCGCGACAAGGATGGGGGGGCGGCCGCGAAAAAGCCGGTGCGCATCCCCATGAGCAAGTCGATCGCCGACATCGCGCCGGCGGCCGCGCGCGCCGGCGGCCCGGGGCCGAAACGCGACGACGCGCTGAAGGTCGAAATCCGCGAAACGCTCATCCAGGATTCGCCCGACATCATCAAGGCGCTGCGCAACGCGCTCGGCAATTTTCTGCGCGCGCAAGCCCAGGGCGACGTGGACGGGCGCGAGATGCACCTGCTCGAATTGCACCGGCGCATCCATTCGCTCATAGGCAACGCCGCCATCGCGGGCATGTCGAAACTGGCGCGGCTGTGCAGCGCACTCGAAGCGATGTTGCGCGAGTTCCAGGAGCGCGCCGACAGCATCAACGCCTCGACGCAACGCACGCTCACGCAGGCGATCGACTTTCTCGCGCAGCTCTTCACCCGCTCCGGTTCGGCGGAAGACGAGCGCACCAGCGCGGAGCGCATTCTGGTCGTGGACGACGAGGTCATCAGCCGGCGGGTCATCGCGCACTCGCTGGAAAAAGCAGAGTTGAAACCGACCGCCGTCGATCATCCGCAGGCCGCGCTCGACCTGCTCAGCGAGCAGGATTTCGATCTCATCTTCCTCGACGTCGAGATGCCCGATATGAACGGCTTCGAGCTTTGCAAAAAGCTGCGCGGCCTGCCGCAGCACGCGCGCACGCCGGTCATCTTTGTCACCGCGCTGAGCGGTTTCGACAGCCGGGTGAAATCGAGCCTCTCCGGCGGCGACGACTTTATCGGCAAGCCGTTTTCCTACATCGAGCTGGCGCTCAAGGCGCTCATCTACGTGATGCGCGGGCAGTCGTCACCCGCGTCCGGATCGAGCTCCGCGTTGAGCGGCGGCGACCGCATCTGCGTGGTCGGGCCGGGCGCGACGTTGAGCGGCAAGCACAACGAGGTTGAAGTGGCGGTTTCCTGATGCCGGCGGACGCCGAATGTCGTTTTGACTTTCTGCCCATGATCGCGCCGCCACTGCCGCCGAACGAAGCCGAGCGACTCGCTGCCCTGCGCAGTCTGGGCGTGGCAAACTCTGGCGTCGAAGAGCGTTTTGAACGGCTTACCCGGCTGGCGGTGAGCCTGTTTCAAGTGCCCATCGCCTTGCTCACGCTCGTCGAGAAAAACGAGTTGCGATTCAAAGCCAAGTTCGGATTGAACGGAACGAACGCGGTCGCACGCGACGAGTCGTTTTGCGCGCACGCGCTGCTGTCGCACGAGCCGCTCGTCGTGTCCGACGCCGCGGCCGATCCGCGCTTTGCCGACAACCCGTTCGTCACCGGCGAACCGCACATCCGCTTCTACGCGGGCCAGCCCATCGCCACGCCCGACGGCCACCGACTCGGCACGCTGTGCATTATTGATCGCCAGCCGCGCACGCTCGATGCTGGCCAGTTCGCAAGCCTGCGCGACCTTGCGCACCTCGCCGAGGACGCGCTCTTCAACACCGATCTCCACACCACGGCCCAGCGCCTGAACGAGCGCGAGGACGAACTGCGCCACACCGAGCGGCAGTATCGCGACATCTTTGAAAACGTCGCCTGCGGCATTTCGCAGACCACCCGCGACGGACGCTACCTCAACGCCAACCCGGCCCTGGCCCGCATCCTCGGCTACGATTCGGCCGCGGAGATGATGCACCTCGTCTCGGACATCGGTCAGCAGCTCTTTGTCCATCCCGAGCAGCGCGAGGAGCTCATGCAGAGACTCGAGTCGTGCGGCGACGGCATCGACGGCTTCGAGTGCGAGATGCACCGCAAAGATGGGGTCACGGTTTGGGTCAGCCAAAACGTCCGCCGTGTCTGCGACGCCGGCGGCCGGCTGCTCTATTTCATGACCAGCTACGAGGACATCACCAGCCGCCGCTACGCGCTTGCCGCGCAAGCGCAGGCGGCCGACACGGCGATGCAGACCGCGCAGTTGAAGAGCGAGTTTCTCTCGACCATGAGCCACGAGATTCGCACGCCGATGCACGGCATCATCGGCATGGCGAACCTGCTCCTCAACACGCAGCTCAACGACGAGCAGCAGGAGCTGGCCAAGCTCATCGGCAACTGCGGCGACAACCTCCTTTCCCTGGTCAACAACATCCTCGATTTTTCCAAGATCGAGAGCGGCGGGATGGAGATTCATCTCGCGCCGTTCGATCTCCAGCGTTGCACGAAAGAGTCGCTCGGCCCGCTCGGCATCATCGCGAAGGAAAAAGGCGTCGCGGTCTCCTGCGCGATCGATCCGCGCATCCCGCCGGTGCTGATTTCCGACGCCTCGTGGCTGCGGCAGATTTTCAACAACCTCGTCAGCAACGCGCTGAAATTCACGCCCGCCGGCGGCAGCGTGGAGATTTCCGTCACCGGCGATCCGCTCGATCCCGCCGATTTGCCCGAGCACGTCGGCGCGGCGCTGGAGCCTTACCCGGAGGCGGTCCCGTGGATGTTCCATTTCACCGTGCGCGACACCGGCGTCGGCATCGCGGAGGAAAAGCTGCACCGTTTGTTCAAACCGTTCAGCCAGGCCGATTCTGCCATCAGCCGGCAATACGGCGGCACCGGCTTGGGTCTGGCGATTTGCCATCGGCTTTGCGAAATGCTCGGCGGCTCGATCTGGCTGGAGAGCGAAGTCGGCATGGGCACGAGTTTCGAGTTCACGCTGAAGTCTGCCGCGCTGCCGGCTGACGCGGTGTCGCTTTCGGACGTGTTACCCACGATTGAGCCGGCCGAGGAGAGCGTCGAGGCGCCAGCACAGCCGGAGACCATACCCGCGGCTGTCGTCGATACCGCAGCTGCAAAGGGCAGCGCCCCCGCCGCGCCAGCCGCCAACGGCAGCACCAGCGAGACAAGCGTGCCGACGGATTTGTCCATCCTCCTGGTCGAAGACAACCATGTGAACCAGCGCGTCGCCCGCGGCCTCCTGCGGCAGCACAGCTACACCGCCGACCTCGCGGAGAACGGCTTGGAAGCGGTCACAGCGTGCGAGCAAAAGCAATACGACCTCGTGCTCATGGACGTGCAAATGCCGATTATGGACGGGCTGGAAGCCACGCGCCGATTGCGCCGGATGCGCGGCGGCGTCGCGGAAGGCGGCCCTTACATCATCGCCATGACCGCCAACGCGCTCGCCGGCGACCGCGAGCGCTGCCTCGACGCCGGCATGGACGAATATGTCGCCAAGCCGGTAACCGGCCGCCAGCTCCACGCCGTGCTCAAGCAGGCGGCGAAAGCGCGCTCCCGGCTCGCGGGTGTCTCTGCACTGGGCGGCGAGCGCGCCGAGTCTGCGGCGCCCCTGGCCGGCGCGGTCGGTCCAATTCGGGGTAATGTCCCCGTGCCCTCCGCTGCTGCGGTGCCGGTCCCCGCGTTGCCGACGGAAACCGATCTTTCGCCTGCGCGGCTGGATCAAGACAGCCTCACCGCGCTGAAAAATTTACAGGCCGAAGGCGACGAAGGTTTCGTGCGCGAAATCATCGAATTGTTTCTCGAAGACGCGGTCAAGCGGATGAACGATCTCGACGCCACCCTGGCGGCCGGCCGGGGCGCGGAGTTCACGCGCGCGGCGCACAGCATCAAGGGCGCGTGTGCGAATTTCGGCGCAACGGATCTGGCCAAACTGTGCGCGCAGATCGAAGCGATGGGCCGCGAAGGCCGCATGGCCGAAACCGCGCCGCTGCTGCCGAAGCTGCGCCGCGAATTCGACCGCGTGCGCCTCGCGCTCGAAGCCGAGATGGCGCGGCTATAGGCAGGGACGCAGCTCCAAGGCATCCCTAATTTTCGCCTCTACACCAACAGCCGCAACACCGGCGCGAGCTTCGCAGGCAACTCGATCTCGCGGCCGATGACAAACTCGCGCGCGAGCGTTTCGATCCATTCGCGCGAGGCCGTGACGCCGCCAAACGCCAGGCTCGTTTTGCCGTCCGCGCCGCTGCGCAATTCGTAACCGCTGAGCGTCAGCCGCACCGGCTCTTTTTCGCCTTTGAGCAGGATTTCGAGCGCGATCGTTTTCGCCGCAGGATCAACTTGGAAGTTCAGCATATCGCCATAGGGAGCCAGCTGCGCCGCGAGCACCTGCCGGACGGCCGCCGAGGCGACTCGACCTCGAGCAGTGTCAGCCGCTCGGCCGAGAAAAGTTTGCCACGACATCAGGATCGGAAGACGGCTGCGCGATTACTCCCTTCTTACGGCTGCCGGTGTCGGCGCGGCTCTGGGAGAAATGCGCGGCAGATGGCGTGTCGCGTTTTCATCCCGCCAGGCAGCGATGAGAACGGCCGCCGTCGCCGTGCCACCTACCAGAAATGCCAGCCACGGATGCCGCCTCCGCCGATCCGCCAGCGCGGGCGAGCGCGCTTCGAGCAGCAACCACACGCCAAACCCGGCCATGAGGTAGCCGACCGCCCAGATCAGCGGTCCGCTCTTGCTGCCGTGATGCGTCAGGAAATAATCCGGGAACCAGACGAGCGCGACGGTGCCAAGGATGGCCCCGAACGCGATCAAGACCAACGCGCCCTGGAGCTGCTTGCGCTGAAAGGTCGTCGCCACCCGCACGGCCTGCCGACGTTCGCGGCTGGCCTCCGCGAGCTCGCGCAACCGCTGCACGAGCGGCGTGCGACCGTCGGCGGCAACGAAGAAATCGTGCAGGTTTTCCGCCGCCGCGTTGACGACCTCGCCGTGGTTGAACCGCGGCCGGGTGTCTTGATAATCCCACACCGC
>CAXTRS010000261.1:0-3007 GCA_964246635.1 uncultured Chthoniobacterales bacterium
GCTCTTCGGCCGCGAGGAGCGTCGGCGGCATCACGCGCTGCTACGCGCCGTGGAGTCCATCAACAGACTTCGCGGCATCAACACCGTGCATTTCGGCGGCGCCACCGCCGCGCTCGCCTACGCGCCGACGCGCATCGCGTTCAACCGCATTCCCGACCTGGACTTCGAACACCTACGCCCTGTCCCAGATGCGACTTAGCTCCAGCGTGAAGCCTGCCAGCACCGGCTCGCCAGAAAGCGTCTGCGGGTTTTTCAAATGCTCAACCGCCGCCCCCGGCCGGTAAACGAAAACTTGCTTCTTCACCGGATCGATCAGCCAGCCGAGCTGCGCGCCGTTAGCGATGTATTCCGCCATCTTTCTCTGCAACACCGGCAGGCGATCCGTGCGTGAACGCAACTCCAACACAAAATCGGGGCAGATCGGTGCAAACTGCTGCCACTGCTTCTTGGTTAATTTCGCAAGCCGCTCGTGGCTTACCCAAGCCACATCAGGTGCGCGCACCGCGCCGTTGGGCAGGCGATAACCGCCCGAAGAATCGGTGACTTTTCCGTCGCCAGTCTTGCGAATCCAAAAAACGAAATCTGCGGCTAGCTCCACGTTGCGACTTCCGCTTTCCGTCCCTGTCGGTGGCATGACGATGATCGCTCCTTCGGCAGTGCGCTCCAAACGCAGATCGCCGTTTAACTGACAGAACTGGAAAAACTCATCCTCGTCGAGGTCGAACGCCGGCCGCGTGCGCAACACAAAGCCGGCGGGATCCGGCACGACTTCTTCGGCCGGCGTCATCAACGCAGTCAGCGCATCAGCAGCGCCGTGGCGACGGCGCGATGCTTTCCGCTTTTTGGCAGCTCGAATGGGCGCGGCAACGCTCATAAATTTCCGCGAACTTGCGGTTGGCTTTCAGCTTATCGGTCGCCTCGAAAAAGTCCAGTCCGGGCGTGCGACACGCGCCAGCTTCCGTGCTTTATTGCCGGCCCGTTTTTGCCTGCCGCCGCCGTGAACCCGCCCGCCGCCAACATCGCCAACGAAATCGCCCGCCGGCGCACGTTTGCCATCATCTCGCACCCGGACGCGGGCAAGACGACGCTGACGGAAAAACTGCTGCTTTACGGCGGCGCGGTGCAACTCGCTGGCAGTGTGACGGCGCGGCGCAAGCAGCGCGCGACGACCTCGGACTGGATGGAACTGGAAAAGCAGCGCGGCATCTCGGTGAGCTCGACCGTGCTGCAATTCGACTACGCCGGCTACCGCGTGAATTTGCTCGACACACCGGGGCACCAGGATTTCAGCGAAGACACGTATCGCGTGCTCACCGCGGTCGATGCCGCGATCATGGTCATTGATGCCGGCAAAGGCATCGAGGCGCAGACGCGCAAATTGTTCGAGGTCTGCCGCCGGCGCGGCGTGCCGATCTTCACGTTCATGAACAAGCTCGACCGGCCGGCGCGCGAGCCGCTGGCGTTGCTCGACGAGCTGGAAAGCGTGCTCGGCATTCATGCGTGCCCGATGAATTTCCCGCTCGGCGACGGGCCGGAATTTCGCGGCGTGTATGACCGCTTCGGCAAGCAGGTGCATCTCTTCGAGCGCACCGTCGGCGGCGCTTATCGCGCGCCGTTGGAAATCGCCGATCTCTCCGATGCCGTCGTCCGCGAACGGCTCGTGCCGGACGTTTACGAGAAAGTCCGCGAAGAGATCGAAATGCTCGAAATCGCCGGCGCGGAATTCGACCCGGCGAAAGTGCTCGCCGGCGAGTTGTCGCCTGTCTTCTTCGGCAGCGCCGCGAACAACTTCGGCGTGCAGCTCCTGCTCGACGGTTTCTTGAAATATTCCGCGCCGCCCGCGCCGCGCGCGAACGCCGCGAATGGCGGCGACGCCATCGACCCAGCCGAGGGCCCATTCGCCGGCTTCATCTTCAAAATCCAAGCCAACATGGACCCGCGCCACCGCGACCGCATTGCCTTCCTGCGCGTGTGCAGCGGCCGCTTCGCGCGCGACATGACCGCGCTCCATTCGCGCACCGGCAAACGCGTGCGCCTCTCGCACCCCGCGAAGCTTTTCGCGCAGGAGCGCGAGACCGTGGACGAAGCGTTCCCCGGCGACATCGTCGGCCTTGTCGGCCACGACGGCTTTGGCATCGGCGACACGCTCAGCGACACCTCGAAGGAGGGCGAGATCCTCTTCGACGAAATCCCGCGCTTCGCACCCGAAACCTTCGCCTATCTGCGCAACCCGAACACGGGCAAATACAAACAATTCCGCCAGGGGCTCGACCAGCTCCTGCAGGAGGGCGTCATCCAGGTTTTTCACCTGCGCGACCAAGTGATGAAAGTGCCGCTGCTTGCGGCCGTCGGACCGCTGCAATTCGAGGTCGTGCAATACCGGCTCCAGAGCGAATACGGCGCCGAGTCGAAGCTTGAGCCGGCGACCTGGTCCATCGCCCGCTGGCTGGAAAATCCCGATGGCACCGATCTCGCCGGCATCGCCTTGCCGACCGGTGTCGCTGTCGCGGAAGACACCGACGGCGCGCCGGTGCTTCTGTTCCCGACCGACTGGAGCCTGCGCTATTTTCAGGAACGACATCCTGAACTGCCGCTGCTCGCCACGCCGCCAAAACGCGCGGTTGGTGTTGCCGCCTGACGCACTCCAATTTTTCAACGCGAACGTCCTCGCGCGGTCAGAACGTTTCCCGCTGTGAATCCGCCCGCCGCTGACCCAATAAAAGACCAGCTCCGCGGCATCGCTCCGCCGGTGCGCTACATCGAGGCCATCGACTTGTTCTGGCTCTTCGTCGCGCTCGCCGCGCTGCTCGCCGTCGTCATCGCGGCAGTCTGGTGGTTCCGTTTCCGCAAAGGCGCGCGCAAGCCGCCGGTGCCGGGGCTCAGTCCGCGTCAGATCGCGGCGGCGCGTTTGCAACAAATTCTTCAGCGCATGGACGACATGACACCGCGCGACTTCGGCAACGAAGTTTGCGACATCCTGCGCGTGTTCATCGGCGCGCAATACGGT
>CAXTRS010000261.1:3017-7303 GCA_964246635.1 uncultured Chthoniobacterales bacterium
CTCGCCGGAATTTCTGGACTCAGTCACTCGCTCGCACGCCTTCTCGCGCCACGAACACGCGCTGCTCACCGATTTTCTCGACGGCTGCGACCTGCTAAAATTCGCCCGGCTCGAAGCCACGCGCGACGCCAAGGAACGCCTCGTGCAGGAAGCCGTCGAATTCATCGAAGGCAGTGCTGCGCGCACGCCTCCGCCGCTGCCTGCCGGCACACGGTGATTTTTTAACACAGAGGACACCGAGGCAGAGGCACAGAGGGCACAGAGAAATGACAAAAGAAGAAGAGTGTTCAGAAACAAAAACTTCTTCCTCTGTGTTCTCTGTGCCTCCGTCTCGGTGTCCTCTGTGTTAAAATCTCCCCTGCCGCTTCGTCACACGTTTCACCAAACGCAATGAACAGCACCTGGCTCGCCCCATTTTTGAAAACGTGGGACAGCTTCGCCTTCGCGCAGCCGGCGTGGCTGTGGCTCTTGCTCGTGCCGCCCGCGCTGCTGTTTCTGCGCGGACGCGAGGGTAACGCGCCGGCGATCACCTATTCCTCGACCGCGATCCTCCGAGCCGTCGGCCGCCCACGCACCGCGCGCGCGGGGAAATTCCGCGGCCTGCTGCTCTTCGGCGCGTTGACCGCCGGCATTCTCGGCCTCGCCCGGCCGCAACTGCTCAATTCGTTCACCCAAGTCGAGGCCAGCGGCATCGACATCATGATCGCCCTCGACGTGTCGCGCTCGATGCTCACCGAGGATTTCACCCTCGGCGGCAGGCGCGCCAACCGCATCGACGCGGTGAAAGAAATCACGCAGCGCTTCATCGAAGCCCGGCCCAACGACCGCATCGGCCTGCTCGCCTTCGCGGGCCGACCCTACCTGGTGTCGCCGCTCACGCTCGACCACGACTGGCTCATCGGCAATCTCGATCGCATCAAGATCGGCCTCGTCGAAGACGGCACCGCCATCGGCAGCGCCTTGGCCAGCGCGGCGAACCGGCTCAAGAACCGCGAAAAAGACAGCAAGAGCCGCATCATCGTGCTGCTCTCCGACGGCGAAAACAACAGCGGCCGCATCTCGCCCGAAACCGCCGCCGAAGCCGTGCGCGCGCTGGGCCTGAAAGTCTATACCATCGGCGCCGGCACCGACGGCTACGCGCCCGTGCCGCGCACCGACATGCTCGGCCGCACGGTCTATCTCATGCAAAAAGCCGACTACAGCGAGAAGACGCTGAACGACGTCGCGCGCATCGCCGACGGCAAATTTTTCCGCGCCGACAGCACGCAGGCGCTCCAGGCGATTTTCGAGACCATCGACAAGCTGGAAAAAACGACCGTGCAGGTCAGCAAATACCGACAATACCGCGACCTTTTCAGTTGGTTTTTGAGCACCGGCGCCGCGCTGCTGGCATTGCACCTGGCGTTGTCGCAAACGGCGTGGCGGCGATTGCCTTGACCTATGATTGATGCGCTCTCCAGCCCGCCGTTTCTCCTGGCCGACGCGCTTGTCTTCGGCGCGCCGCACTGGCTCTGGGCGCTGCTGCTCCTGCCCGCGGCACTGGCGTTGTTTTTCCGCGCGGAACGCGAAGCGACGCGGCGGCTGGCGCGGCTCATCGCGGCGCGGTTGCGCGCGCAACTCGCGCCGACGGTTTCGCCGACGCGCCGCCGTCTGCGTTTCGCCATGCAACTTCTCGCGCTGGCTGCGCTCATCGTCGCCTTGGCCCAGCCGAGGGTTGGCTACGAAGAACAACCGGTGAAGCGCCGCGGCCTCGACGTCATCGTTGCCGTGGACGTGTCGAAATCCATGCTTGCCACCGATCTCGCGCCCAACCGGCTCGCGCGCGCGAAGCTCGCCGTGCAGGACCTCCTCGCGCTGCTGCCCGGCGATCGGGTCGGCCTCGTCGCGTTTGCCGGCAGCGCGTTTCTCCAGGCGCCGCTGACCATCGACTACGACGCCGTGCGCCTCGCCGTCGCCGAGTTGGACACCGAGCTCATCCCGCGCGGTGGCACCGACATCGCCGCGGCCATCGAACTCGCGCTCGACGCCTTCGGCAAAGGCGAGAGCGGCCACCGCGCCATCATCCTGCTCACCGATGGCGAGGAACTCGAAGAAGACGCCGTGAAAACCGCTCGCCGCGCCGCCGAAGCCGGCGTCCCGATTTTCACCGTCGGCCTCGGCTCGCCGGAAGGCAGCGTGGTGCCGTTGCCGAGCGACCGCCAGCGGCTCGGCGGCACCGATTTTGTGCGCGACCGCGAGGGGAAAGTCGTGCGCTCGCGTCTCGACGAAAAGCGGCTGCGCGAAATCGCCAGCGCCGCCGGCGGCTCCTATGTCCGGCTCCTCAACGGCCAGCAGGAAATGAAGTCTCTCGCCGAAACCGGCCTCGCGCGCCTTGCGTCCGGCGACATCGACGCGCGCCTCAGCCGGCGGCCGATCGAGCGTTACCAATGGCCGCTCGGCTTCGGCTTGCTCTGTCTTGGGTTATCTGCGCTGGTCGGCGAACGGCGGCGGCAAAAATCGCGTGCCGCCGCTGCTCGCCGCGTCAGGCCGCCGATGGTCGCCGCTCCCGCTGCCGCGCTCCTCATGCTGCTGTGCTCTTTCGTCTGCGTGAACCATCTGCGCGCCGCCGCGGCCGCCAACGCCGAACAGGCGCGCGAGCTCTACAACGAGGGCAAATACGACGAGGCGTATCGGGCCTACGAGACGTTGCTCAAAGCTAATCCCAGCTCGGGCAAGCTCCAGTTCAACGCCGGCGCCGCGGCCTTCCAGCGCAAAGACTACGACGGCGCGCTCGACGCCTTCGGGCGTGCGCTCGCCTCGAACGAGCCGGACCTCCAGCCGCGCACCCAATACAACCTCGGCAACACGCTTTACCGCCACGGCGAAGCGCAGAAAGAACCCGACGAAAAGATCAAGGATTGGCGCAACGCGATCGACTATTACAACAACGCGCTGAAATCCACCGCGGCCGATCCGCTGCGGGCCACGCGGCTGCGCACCGACGCTGAACACAACCGCGACCTCGTGCAGAAGCAACTCGACGAAGAGTTGAAAAAACAAAAACAGCAGCAAGGACAGCAACAGCAGCAAAAATCGTCGGACAAAAATCAAAAAGGCGGCAAGTCGTCGTCGCAAAGCGGCAAGGAGCAAAAGAACCAGCCCAAGTCGGGCCAGGGTAAGCAACAGAACGCCGGCAAGGACAAATCGCCGGATCAAAAAGAGAACGGCCAGGGCCCGCCGCAACCGCAGCCGCAAGGTCAGAAAGAGGGTCAGTCCGGTTCCTCTGATTCGCCGCCGCAGCCCGACCCGAATGGAGAGCAGCAGCAGGGAGAAAAAAATGGGTCGTCAGGCGTCAGGCACGATCGACAGCAGCAACAGCAGCAGCGGTCCGGTGAACAGCAGGACCAGCCTCCGCAAAACAGTGAGAACGGCGGAAAGGGCGGCAGCAGCAGGGACGACACCGCGCAGTCCAGCCCGGAGCCGGATCAGGACACGCCGCGGCAGCGCGGCGACGTGCAGGCGCAACGCCACGGCGACAAGACCGCGAAAGACAAAGGTCAGAAACCGCAGCAACCACAGCCCGGCGACCCTGATTCGGGCGAAGGTGAAGCAAACGCCGCCCTCGCCGCCGACGACGAGATCGTCGCCTACGTTCTCGCGGCGCAGCCGCCCCCCTGGCCCGCGACGACGGCAGGAGCGGCGCCCCGGCGCGCGCATTGCTCGACGCGCTGAAAGGCGAAGACGACCGCAACGCCACCGCCGCGCTCCAAGCTCGCGGCAGCCGAAAAAGACGCGATGATCCGGGGTATAATGATTGGTGAAGGGGAACCCATGCGCGCTGTGCGACATCATTCGCCGTTACCCTGGGTAGGGACGCACCTCCGGGGCGTCCGCAGATTTCTGGTGCGCGGAACACGTCCGCCGAGAAAAAGACAGAAAAATTACGGACGTCCCGGAGGTGCGTCCCTGCCTACGATGTCGCTCTCGCCAACGTCCGTGCCGCGCTCGCCCGTGCGGACGCTCCTCGTTTTTCTCCTCGCATTTCTGCTCGCTCCCTTCGCGCCCGCCCACGCCGAGGCGCCGAGCGTCGAGGCCACGATCTCGGACCGCAGCGTCGAAATCGGGCAGCCCGTGGAATACCGCGTCGAAGTCCAGGGCGGCCGCGCGCTCACCCGGCCGAAAGCGCCGCAGGTCGATGGCCTCACGGTCGCCGGCTCCAGTCAGTCCACGTCCATTCGGATGGAGAATTTCACGACGACGCAATCGATCATTTACAGCTTCACGCTGCTGCCGACGCGCGGGGGCAC
>CAXTRS010000262.1:0-7280 GCA_964246635.1 uncultured Chthoniobacterales bacterium
CCCCAAGCCGAGTCGGCCCGCGAGCCGGTCGAGCGCGAGGAATCCGATGTTGTGTCGGGTGTTCTCGTATTCACGGCCCGGGTTGCCCAGCCCCGTGACCAGCCGGATCGCCCCCGCCCGACCCAAGGCAGAGTCGGGGACGGTAGGACCCATTGCCGCAACCGTTCGCTCGCTTGCTCGCCAAACGAGTGCGTCAGGACTTCGCCTCGGCGGCCGGAGCCGCGCCCGCTTCGGCGCTGCCGGCTTCCGCCTTGGCGCCCGCGATCACTTCCGGCTCGGCGGTCGGCGACGCGGCGACGGACTCTGCTTCCTCGGCAACCGTCGGTTCCGATACCGCGAACACCGTGAGATCGGGATCGTTCAGTGCCGTCACGCCGGCCGGCAACGTCAAGTCGCGGACGTGAATCGACTGACCCACCGCCAGCCCGCTGACATCAACCGTGATCGACTCCGGCAAATTGCCGGGCAAGCACTCGATTTCCAGCGTGCGCAAGCTATGCTGGAGCACGCCGCCGCCCGTCTTCACGCCGACCGGCTCGCCGACGCTCTCGAGCGTGACTTCGACCGTGATCGCCTCGTCCATCGCCACCGCATGGAGATCGACGTGCAGGATGCGGCCGTTCACCGGATGGTGCTGCACTTCCTGAATCAGCGCGGTCTTCGTGTCGCCACCCTCGATGGCGACTTCCACCAGCACGGACTCGCCCGCCGCGTGGCTGAGCAGCGTGGCGACCTCGCGCTCGGAAAGCTGCAGGCTCTGCGGCGCGTCCTTCGCCCCGTAGATGACGCCCGGCACGAAGCCTTGCGCTTTGATCTTTTTGACGGCCCCGCGGCCGGTGTTCGCGCGCGGCTGAGCTTGGAGTTTGAGCGGTGTGGACATGGGAAAAATGGGTCGATTGGGACGCGGAAGATGGAGGCGGTGCGGGGGAAATGCAAGTCCCCCGCCCGCGCGCTGGGCAGCTGCTGGCGAGCGCGTTATTGCGGCCCGATGTCGAACAGGCTGCTCACCGACTGGTCCTCGTGAATGCGCTTCATCGCTTCGCCGAGCAATTCCGAAATGCACAGCGTCGTGATTTTGCAGCGCTGAAAGGCGTCGCCCTTCGCGATCGGCACCGTGTTCGTGGTGATGACTTCGGTGATGTCGGATTTGTCGAAGCGCGCAATCGCCATGTCCGTGAGCACCGCGTGCGTGACGCTCGCATAGACGTCGCCGGCGCCGTTTTCCTTGCACAGCCGTGCCGCGCTCGTGAGCGTGCCGGCGGTCGTGGTCAGGTCATCGACGAGCAGCACGTTTTTGCCTTTCACGTCGCCGATGATCTCGAGCGAATCGACCTCTGTGTCACTCTTGCGTTTCTTGAAAACCGTCGCCAGGCCGACATGGAGCGCCTGCGCGTAGGAGGCCGTCATTTTGAAGCCGCCGACGTCCGGCGACACCGCGATGAACGGCTCGAGGTTCCCGCGGCTGCGCAGGTGCCGCGCGAGCACCGGCAGCGCGTAAAGGTGATCGACGGGAATGTCGAAAAATCCCTGCAGCTGCTGCGCGTGCAGATCGACGGTGAGCACGCGGTCGATGCCGGCGGCGACGATGAGATTGGCCACCAGCTTCGCGGTGATCGGCACCCGCGGCCGGTCCTTGCGGTCTTGCCGGGCATACCCGAAGAAGGGCATCACCGCGGTGATGCGCGCCGCGCTCGCCCGGCGCACCGCGTCGGCGATGATAAGCAGCTCCATCAGGTTGTGGTTCGCCGGCGGACAGGTCGGCTGGATGATGAAAACGTCGCGCCCGCGGATGTCTTCGTTGATGCGCACACACGTCTCGCCGTCGGCGAAGGCGGTGACTGTGGCATTACCCAGCGGTGTGCCGATGTATTCGGCGATGCGCCGGGCCAGCTCGGGATGCGCGGAGCCGGAGAAGAGCTTCATCTCGGGATGGGAGGAGAGCACCATGGGTCGGGAAAAAATCGGAGGCTCAGCCGCGCGTCGGCCGCGGGATTTCGACAGTAGGCGGGCAGTCCGGCATTGCAATTCCTTTCCCCGCCACAGTCCTCGTCGCGACGCTTACATCTGGATCCACGGCTCCAGACGTTCGCGCAGTTCCGGCGTCTCGCGCACCTGCCAGCCGCTGCCGGGTCGGACGAGCACGCGCGAGCCGTCCTCGCGGCCGAAGACGAATTCGACCGGCCTTTCGCCGGGAAACTCCGCCAACGCCGCGCGCACGCGGTCGAGATCGTCGAGCTGCGCGCTTTCCAAACGGAACACCAATCGCAGCGGCCGCACGGGCGGCGGCGCCGGAGTCGGCGACTCTGCTGAGGGTTTGGGCAACTTCAACGCGGCGATTTCGTTAATAACCACACGCATCTCTTCGCCGCGTTTATCGACCTTTCCGCTGACGGCGACGACCGCGCCTTTCTCCAAGAGCGCCGCGCTCTTCGTAAAGACCTCATTCCAGACCATCGCTTCGACGCTGCCCGTGAGGTCTTCGAGTTGGATCACCGCGAACGGCTTGCCCTCCTTTTTCGTGAACTTCTTGTTGACCTCCGCCAGCGCGCCGGCGGCGCGGAAGGTCGCGCGATCTTCGAGTGTAGAGAGCTGGGCGATCGGCGTGTAGCGAGGGCTTTCGAGCGCCTCGCGATACGGGTTCAACGGATGACCGGTGACGTAAAAGCCGAGCAGCTCTTTTTCCGCCGCGAGTTTTTCCGCCGTCGGCATCGGAGTGAATGCAGCCGCATGTCCGTTGCCGCGGGCTGGAGCGGTCTGCGCAGCCGGCGGCGCCGAAAGAAAATCGTCGAACATCGAAACCTGGCCGCTGGCGCGGTCGCGGTGCGCGCTCGCGGCGCTGGCCATCACGGCGTCGATGCTTCCGAGCAGGTCGGCGCGGTCGCGTTCCGCGAAGTCGAACGCGCCGCAGCGAATCAGGCTTTCGAGCACCTTCTTGTTCACCACCCGGCTGTCGAGCCGGGAGCAAAAATCCTCGAGCGAGCGGAATGCGCCGTTGGCTTCGCGTTCCGCTACAGCGGCGGCCATCGCGCCGGCGCCGACGTTCTTGATCGCCGCGAGGCCGAAGCGAATCGCGCGCTGCGCGGAACCCTCCTCGGGGTCGGCGCATGGCGTCGTGGATTCTGGCGCGAACTTCAACTGGCTGCAGTTCACGTCCGGCGGCAGGATCGTGATGTTCATCCGCTGACATTCCGCGACGAAGATGGCGATCTTGTCCGTGTTGTCGCTCTCGTTCGAGAGCTGCGCGCTCATGAACTCGACCGGGAAGTGCGCTTTCAAATACGCCGTGCGCCACGTCATCAAGCCATAGGCGGCGCTGTGCGATTTGTTGAATCCGTAACCGGCGAACTTTTCGAGCAAATCGAAAATCGTATTCGCTTTTTTCTCGTCGATGCCGTTCGTCTGCGCGCAGCCGGCGATGAAGCGCGAGCGCTCCTGCGCCATCTTTTCCTTGTCCTTCTTGCCCATCGCGCGCCGCAGGAGATCGGCTTGCCCGAGGGTGTAGCCGGCGAGGACATTCGCCGCGCGCTGCACCTGCTCCTGGTAGATCATGATGCCGTAGGTGTCCGCGCAAACGTCCTGCAAAAGTTTGTGCTCGAACTTCACCTTCTTGAGCCCCTTTTTGCGCTGGATGAAATCGGGAATGAGATCCATCGGACCCGGCCGGTAGAGCGCGTTGATGGCGAGAATGTCTTCGATGCTCGTGATGTCGAACTGCTTGCAGACATTCGTCATGCCGCCACTTTCGAGCTGGAACACGCCGACCGTTTCGCCGTGGTTGAGCATCGCGGCGGTGGCGGCATCGTCGAACGCGATCGTTTCGAGATCGAACTCCGGCGCGCGGGCGTGAATGAGCGCGAGCGCGTCGGTGATGACAGTCAGCGTTTTCAGCCCGAGAAAATCCATTTTCAGCAGGCCGAGGTCGTTGAGCGGGCCGCCCGCGTATTGCGTCGTCACCGTCCCTTCCTTGTCCACGGCAAGCGGGATGTATTCGCTCAGGTCGCGGTCGCCAATGACCACGCCCGCCGCATGCACACCCGTGCCGCGAGTGAGTCCCTCCAAGGTCAGGGCAAAATCATAAACCTGGCGGGTTGCCTGCTCGTTCTCGATGGCGCTTTTGAACTCCGGGTTGCGCTCCGCGGCGACCGTGAGGGAGAGCGGTTTCGCCTGCTCGACCGGGATCATCTTCGAGAGCCGGTCGCCGTCGTTGTAGCTCATGCCGAGCACGCGCGTGACGTCCCGCAACACCGCGCGCGACGACAGCGTGCCGAACGTGATGATCTGGCTGACCGCGCGCTCGCCGTATTTGCGCCGCACGTAGTCGATCACCTCCCCGCGCCGCTCCATGCAGAAGTCGATGTCGATGTCCGGGGGCGACACGCGCTCGGGATTGAGGAAGCGCTCGAAGATCAGCCCGAAGCGCAGCGGGTCGATGTCCGTGATGCCGAGCAGATACGCGACCATCGAACCCGCCGCCGAACCGCGGCCGGGGCCGACCGGAATGCCCTGGCTGCGCGCATAGGAGATGAAGTCCCAGACGATGAGAAAATAGGAAACGAAGCCGGCTTTTTCGAGCACGCCCAGTTCGTATTCCACGCGCTGCACCAGAGCCGGGTCGGTCTCAGCGCGTTCGCCGTAACGCTTGCGCAAGCCAGCGTGGCAAAGCTGGCGCAGATACTCCTCGCGCGTCTTGCCCTCCGGCGGATCGTAAGCCGGATATTTCGAGACTCCAAACTCGATCTCGAGATTGCACTGTTCCGCGATGCGCAGCGTGTTGTCGCACGCCGCCGGGGTCTCGTGAAAGAGGGCGCGCATTTCCTCCGGCGTTTTGAAAAACAACTCCGTGCCGTAGCGCATCCGCTTTTCGTCGTGCACCATCGCGCCGGTGCCGATGCAGATCATCACGTCGTGCGCTTCGTGGTGCGTGCGCTCGAGAAAATGGACGTCGTTGCAGGCGACCAGCGGCAGGTTGAACTCGCGCGAAAAACGGTGCAGCGCGCAGTTGCACTTCGTCTGCGCCTCCATGCCGTGATCGTGCAGTTCGAGATAGAAATCGCCCGGCTGGAAGATGTCGCGATAGTCGGCGATCGCCTGCCGCGCTTTCTCCTCCTGGTCGCCCAGGAGGTGCTGGTTGATTTCGCCTTTCAGGCACCCGCTCATGCCGATGAGGCCGGCCGAGTGTTGCGCGAGCAGCTCTTTGTCGATCCTGGGTTTGTAATACAGCCCGTCGAGATACGCCGCGGTCGCCAGCTTCATCAAGTTCGCGTAACCGGTGGCGTCTTTGCAGAGCAGCGTAAAGTGGTTCGCGGCATCGCGCGCGCTGTTCGCTTTCCGTTCGCGCATCGACCCAGGCGCGACATAGACCTCGCAACCGATGATCGGCTTGATGCCCGCCTTCTTCGCAGCCTGATAAAATTCGATCGCGCCAAACAGGTTGCCATGGTCCGTCATCGCCACCGCGGGCATGTCGTACGCGAGCGCTTTTTTGATCAAATCCTTGATCCGCACCGCGCCGTCGAGCAGCGAGTATTGCGTGTGGACGTGCAGATGAACGAAAGAGCGGTTCGGGTCGGTGCCGGACATGGATAAAGGAGGCGAGCGAAGACGATTGGGCACGCGGAAACCAACGTGCGACGGGCGCAGTGACCGACCCTAGAATTTTCGCGCTCGGGTTGTCGAGCCGGCAACGGAGAGGACACTGCTTTTTAACTCCCCACCCGCCCGGAACCGCCCGTCGCCCAGCCCCTTCCCCGCGAAGAAAAATTTTTCGTGGAAGCTATTACTCGTAGATGGCCGCCGCCGTGCCTCGCCGGGGGCTGCGGAGGTTTTATAGGAAGTCGATTCCTTCTCGCGCGCGCTGTGCCATGACAAGGCGTGCCCCGTTGGTGCGGGGTGGGCTTTTTCTTTTTCTCCGCACGGTCCCGTTGGGTGCGTTCTTGCACGAGACCGTCGCCTTTGTGGCGGGCGATTTCGGGTTCATGCTCAATCGACTCTCTTTCCGCGCCTGTCTGCTCACTGCAGCCCTGTGCGCTGCCGCCAGCACGTCCCCGCTGGTCGTGGCGGAAGCGCCGCCCGCGGCCAAGGCGAGCGGCGCGCCCCTCACCGAGGTCGCGCATTTCGACAAATACCAATGCACCGGCGTCGCGGTCTCGAAGACCGGCCGCATTTTCGTCAACTTCCCCCTGTGGGACGAACACGCCTACAAATACGCAGTCGTCGAGGTGATGCCCGATGGATCGACGAAGCCGTTTCCGGACGAAAATTGGAACTCGTGGAGTCTTAAAGACTCGGACGTGGGGAACAAGTGGGTCTGCGTCCAGAGCGTGGTCGTGGACGACAACGACGCGCTGTGGGTGCTCGATCCCGGCAACCCGCTGCAGCAAGGCACCCGGCCGGGCGCTCCGAAGCTGGTGAAGATCGATCTGAAAACGAATGCGGTCGCGCAGACCATCCCGTTCGGCGCCGACATTTGTCCGGCAAAAAGTTATCTCAACGACGTGCGCTTCGACACGGCCAGCGGCGTCGCCTACATCTCGGAAAGCGGCGTCGGCGCCATCGTCGTCGTCGATCTAAAGACCGGCAAAGCGCGCCGCACGCTGGACGAAGACAAGTCCGTGCTGCTCGAAAAAAACATCTCGCTCACGGTCAACGGCAAAGAGGTGATGACGGCCGAAGGGAAAAAGCCGCAATTCAACATCGACGGTATCGCGCTCTCGCCTGACGGCGCGTTCGTTTATTACCAAGCGCTCATGGGTTCGACCCTGTATCGCGTGCCCACCGCGGTGTTGCGCGACGACAAGGCGGGCAAGAGCGAACAAGCCAGGGCGGTGGAAAAAGTCGCCACGATCTTCCCGTGCGACGGCTACTGGATGGACAAGAAAGGCAACCTTTATCTCAGCGACCTGCGCGGCGGTGCGATCCAGCGGCGCACACCCGAGGGCAAGATCGAGCTGGTGGCGGCGGACCCGCGCATGCAGTGGCCGGATTCGTTCGCGGAAGGGCCGGATGGCGCGCTCTATTTCACCTGCTCACACATCCACCACATGGCCCAATACAACGGCGGAGTAAGCGCACGCACAGAGCCGTATCGTGTGTTCAAAATCCAGCCCTGAGAGCGCGAAGGTGACAGCCCGCGCCGCAGGGCTGTATCCAGAAGCCGCGCCGCCGAGGCGAGCGGACTTTTCGGTGCGTCCCCCACACTCGGCGTTGAGTAAAAAGGACTCAATCATTATAGCTGATGAGCAAGACTATTGGTGTGTCTTTTACTTTATGCGGGGAAACAA
>CAXTRS010000263.1:0-7227 GCA_964246635.1 uncultured Chthoniobacterales bacterium
AATTCCACGGCGAACGCCTACTCGCTGCTCGCGCTGGACCGCCTGTCGTTCGGCGAGCTGGCGTATCTCTCCTTCGGCGGGCGGCTGGAGTATTTCAGCGGTCGCCGTTCGCTGAATTATCCCGATCCGAACGTGCCGTTCCCGAGCAACAAAATCTCGGAGCACGAGACGATCTTCAATCCCACCGCCGGCCTCGTGGTGAAGCCGGCGCGCAACACGTCGCTCTATTTTTCCTACTCGGAATCGACGAACGCGTTCAAAAGCTTCGTTGCCACCACAGCGAGCGGCGCGGCGCTCGACCCGGAGCGTGCACGGCAGTTTGAGCTGGGTGCGAAGGCCGAGTTTTTTAACCAGAAACTGCTCATCACCGCGGCCGGTTTCCAGATCAACAAAACCGACGTGGTTGGCACCGATCCGAACAACCCGCTGTTCTCGATTAACGCCGGCGAGGAGCGCAGCCGCGGCTTCGAGTTCGACGTCGCCGGCGAGCCAATTCCGGGTTGGCGGCTCCTGCTCAACTACGCCTACATCGACTCCCGCATCACCGATGCCCCGCTCGGCTTGAACGTCGGCCACCGCCGCTACGGCGCGCCCGAGAACTCAGGCGCCTTTTTCACCACGTATGAATTCCAAGGCGGCCCGCTGAAGGGCTTTGGCTTCGGCGGCGGGATGACCTTTTCCGATCGCACGCAAATCGACGATGCCAACAGCGGCCAGCTTTCCGGATGGGCGCAGACCGATCTCGTGGCTTTCTACCGGCGCGGGCCGCTGCGGTTGCAGCTCAACGTGAAGAACCTCTTCGACAACGAATACTATTACGCCGTCAACCAGAACACGACCGTGCAGCCCGCGCCCGCGCGCACGATCATCGGGTCGGTGAGCGTGCGGTATTGAGCGTTGTAGCGCCGCACTCGTGGTTCGGTGGAAGGAAAAGAATGCCTCGGCAATTCGATGGATTGCGTTGCCACAGGCAAGAGAGCAAGCCACCGCTAAGAAATAGCAAAGAGACGAAAGCCATCAGTGTCGATTTGTCGCAAAGTGTCCATCCTTTTCACAGTCGTCATGTTTCATCATCATTATAGATTTTTACTATCATCCTCTTACTACAAGGCCCGTTACCCATTGCTGTTGCGTCCGCGAATCTTCGGCTTGCTCTGCGTAGCGTGGGGCGCCAACGCTTCTTCTTTGCTTGCTCAGGAAGAAACAAAGCCGCGTGAATCTACCATTGAACGGTTAGTGGTTACCGGAGAGGGTCTGGCGAACTACACGGTCAGAGAGTCAACCGCTGCCACCAAGACACCGACCCCGCTCTTGGAAACGCCGCAGACCATCATCGTGGTCCCACGTCAGGTCCTGGACGACCAGGCGGTGCTCACCTTGCCCGAGGCGTTGCGCAACGTCGGCGGAGTCAACACCGGCGGCACCTACCGCGACTACGACATCTACAGCATCCGCGGCTTCTTCGGCACCGGTTTCACCTACCTGGACGGTTTGCGCGTGGACCGGCAAAGCGAGTTTCAGGAGGAGCCCTTCGGCTTGGAGCGCGTGGAAGTGATCCAAGGCCCGGCGTCGGTGCTCTACGGACAGAACCCGCCTGGCGGTCTAGTTAACCTCGTCAGCAAGACACCGCAGAAGCGGGATTTCACGAACTTGATGGCGGGCGGCGGGAGTTTCAATCTGGCGGAAGCGGGCGTGGACACGAATGCCGTGCTCAACAAGAGCGGCAGCGTGTATGGACGCATCAACCTGCTCTGGCGCCAGTGGAGCAGCTTCTCCGAACATCTGGATCCCGCTCAGCGGCTCTACTTCGCGCCGTCGCTGACCATCGAGTTGACCCGCAACACACGCATTACCCTGCTCGGCCAATACTACCACGACTGGCGCAGCATCGCCTTTCCGCTACCCTCGCAGGGCACCGTGCTGCCGAACATCAACGGCGACCTGAACATCCGCCGCAACGTCGGCGAACCGGATACCTACCCCAACGACGCCGACAACTGGCGCGTGTTGCTCGGTTACCAGTTGGAGCACCGCTTCAACGACATCTTTACCCTGCGCCAGAACACCCGCGCGGGCTTCCACGAGACGGACTTCCAAGGGCTCTACCCGAGCTTCCTCGAAGCGGACCAGCGCACGCTGGACCGCTTCGCCTACGAGAACCACGAGAACTATACCTCGCTCGGCATCGACACCTCGCTGGTGGCGAACTTCAACACCGGCTCCTGGGCCAGGCACACGACGCTCGTGGGCGTGGATTACTACTACAACTACAACATCACCAAAGGCACCTTCGGCAGCGCCCCGTCCATCGACATCTACAAGCCGGTCTATGGCGGCCGTCCCAGTGGCATCGCTCCGTTCGCCAACACGGTGACGGACGTCTCACAGGTCGGCATCTACTTCCAGGAGCAGGTCAAGCTCTTCGACCGCCTGACCATTGTGGCCGGCGGGCGCGAGGACTTTGTCTCCACCAGCGTGCTCCAGCGCATCGGCAACACGCAAAGCGACGATAGTGTCAGCGCGTTTTCCCCGCGCGCCGGCGTAGTCTTCGAGGTAGTGCCCAAGCAGGTTTCCACCTACTTCTCCTACAGCAAATCCTTCCAGTCCAACCCCGGCTTCCTGAACACGAGCGGCCAGCAAGTCTCCCCGGAGGAGGGCGAGCAATACGAGGTCGGCGCGAAGGCGGAGCTCTTCAACGGCAAGCTCGTCTCCACGCTGGCGTTCTACCATATCGTGCGCTCCAACGTGCCCACGGCCAATCCCTCCAATCCATTCGCCTATGTAGTCACGGGTGAGCAGCGGCACCGGGGCGTGGATTTCAACACCACGTTCAGTCTGGTGAAGGGCTGGGATCTGATCGCGAGCTACGGCTACATCGACGCGCGGGTCACCAAGGACAACACGCTGCCCGTCGGCGTGCGCCCGCTCGATGTGCCGGAGCACACGTTCAACTTCTTTACGAAATACACGTTGCAAAGCACCGCGCTCAAAGGCTTGGGTTTTGGTCTCGGCTATCGTTATCTCACCAAGCAGGAGGGCGACGCGGCCAACACCTTCAGCTTGCCTTCCTACGGAGTGTTGGATGCGGCGCTCTACTACGAGCGTGGCCGTTTCAAGGCGCAGGTAAATTTCAACAACATCACGGATGAACGCTACGCTTCCGGCGCTTTCAATCAGCTTTACGTGCAGCCCGGCGATCCGTTCAACGTGCGCGGCAGCGTCGGTTGGAGCTTTTAAAAGCGCCGCGGCTGGGTAGTTTTAAGGGAAAGTTTCTATGCAAGCCACCACTCTCAATCGCTGGACGGTCGTCCACCGCTGGACCAGCCTGTTTTGCACGCTGAACCTGCTCTTCCTTTGCCTGACCGGGCTGATCCTGATCTTTCACGAAGAGATCAACGATGCCCTCGGCACTCTGCCTACGGTCACACATGCCGCCGGTGCCCAGCCCTTGCCGATGAGTCGTCTGGTGGACGCCGCGCGCCCGTCTTATCCCGGCTGGGAACCAGTGATCTACTTCGAAGACGACGAGCATCCGGGGCGGGTATTCGTCTCCTTCGCGCCGCCGGACAAGAAGGCTGACTTCAACGCGGCGAAGCCGGTGATCGTCAACGCCTTCAGCGGCGAGATCATGCAGAATTTTGACTACACCAAGACGTTCACCGGCTGGGTGCTCAAGGCACACACGGATTTGTTCCTGGGTTTCTTCGGCCAGATGTATCTCGCGCTGGTCGGCCTTGCGTTTTTTGCCGCGTTGGTCAGCGGCGCGGTGGTCTATGCGCCGTTTCTGCGCGGCACAACGTTCGGCGCGTTGCGGCGCAGCCGCGGGGGGCGCGTTTTCCAACTCGACCTGCACAATCTCGTCGGCGTGGTGACGCTCGTCTGGTGCTCGGTCGTGGCGCTCACCGGCGTTATTTTGGAACTCAGCCGGCCGGCGATTGCTTACTACCAATATTCTGACTTGGCGGCCCTCACCGCGCCGTTTCGCGGCCGGCCGGCTCCCACCCAGATCGTGCCGCTGGAGCAAGCCGCTGCCGTCGCGGCGAAGGCGTGGCCGCATCACCGGGTCCAGTTCGCCGTCTTTCCGGGCACCGCGCTTTCGGGCGATTATCACTACGGCTTTTTCATGGTGACGGAGAGCGGCATCGCCAAGCGGGTCTTCAAGATCACCCTCATTGACGCGGCCACCGGCGAACTGACCGCCGCGCGCGAGGCGCCGTGGTATATCAAGGCGCTCTCGATCTCCGGCCCGCTGCACTTCGGCGACTACGCGGGCATGCCGCTGAAAATTCTCTGGGCGCTCTTCACGCTCTGCACGCTGGGGCTCTGCGTCGGCGGCGTGTATCTCATTGTCAGCCGCTTGCGTGCGCGGCGGGCGGACGCCAGCATTCTCCCCGAGCTTGCGCCGGCGGCGGAAGAAGAAGTCGCAGCAGCAGAGGCTCTGTCATCACGATGAAGATCGACCCAAACTTCTCCCGCTCCTCCGGGAGCCTCTCGTCTGTCTGGCGGCTGCCCGCTGTGCTTGGGGTCGGCTCTCTTTTTGCCCTGATCACTGCGCTCGCGGCGGACGGCATCTGGGACGCGCTCTCGCTGATATTGCTCGCCTTGCCGCTGTGCGTGGTCGGACGCGCGCTCTTTGCCGGTAGAGCACGGCAGGTATGAACAGCGCTGCGGCTCTCGCACAGCACGTTTGAAACCCCCGCCTGCACAACGTCAGCGAAGACGTGCGCGACCTCTTTTTCGTCGGTGCCGGCACCTACCCCGACGCGGATCTGTCCAGCGTGCTGAGCAGCACGGAGGGCTCGACCGCATGGTGCCGGCGGCGACCACTGCATAGCGCCGGGTATTAGAGTTCAATCATGCGTCGTTCGCCCGGCCGGGCTGTCGCCAGCGCCGCGAGCACCTTCGGAGCGAGGGCGATCACGGCGGGAAGAAAATTTCATAGGCAATACGATCAACGCCAATCGCCGACCCGCGAGATTCTGTTGGTGGCGAAGATTCTGGTCCGAGGTAATCATCACCCCAAACTGCGTCTCTGCCGCGGCGAGGAGTTCGCCATTTCGCAGCGTCGCCCAACCCATCGCCTAAGCAGTGACAACCTCGTGCCCCAGCAAGTGCCGGCACAACGGCCGCGGCACACAGTGATCCAAGAGCACCTTCACGCAACCACGCGAAAGAGATTCCGCCGCGCATACTCCAGCACGGCGACCGCCTGTTCCCGGGTAACTCCCTCGAACGCATCAAGAAACTCATCGAGACTGACTCCGCCTTCGATGTTCTCAAACAAGCTGGCCACCGGCACCCGCGTGCCCGCAAAACACGGCGCGTCGCTCATGCGTTCGGCGTTCTGCCAGACCGGCAGGCCGGGAAAAGGATAACGATCTTGATGCATAAATGGGCAGAACCACAGCGTAGTCTCAGTTATTTGCTTAAAATTTAAGTTGTGCCCTGATTAGGATTACTCAAACCCAGAAGACACCGCTTCATCGTAAACGATCTCTGGTTTATCGGTAAGTGGATTTGAATCAAATGTCCTTGGAACTCGCTTTAACAGATATAGCAAATCGGTTACGCGAAGGCCGATTTCCGAATGAACAAGCCATTTCTCAGGGGATTGTGTTGCGGTTACTCCAAGAATTGGGCTGGGACACTTGGGACACTGCAGTGGTCTGGCCGGAATTCCAAACGGGCGAAGGACGAGCCGATTTCGCGCTCTGTCATCCGCCCTCCAAACCAGCAATTTTTATTGAAGTCAAACAGCCGGGGAAAGCAGAGGATGGAGTTCGGCAAGGACTCGAATACGCTTTCCACACTGGCGTGCCCGTCATTGTTCTAACCGACGGCAAGACTTGGAGTTTCTACCTCCCGGCGGAGCAAGGCAGCTACGAAGATCGGCGCGTTTACAAGCTCGACCTGTTCGAACGCCCGGCGGCGGAGGCGACGGAGATTCTGCACAGATACCTCGCCCGCTCCAAAGTCGAAACTGGTGAAGCTCTGGAAACTGCCCGGAGCGAATACCGCAGCCGTCACCGTCGCGCGCAAGCCCGCGCTGCCATCCCCGAGGCTTGGCGTGAGCTGGTGGAAAAAGGCGACGAGTCGCTGGTGGACATTCTCGCCAGTGCCGTCGAATCCAAAGCCGGCGTTCGTCCAGATACAGATGATGTTGCGGGATTCCTAGCCGGTTTGGGGAGAGCGGTTGCTCCGGAGAATGTGCGGGCAAACATCCATCCGCCGCCAAGCTTGCTTGTTTCCGCCCGGCAAAATCCGCCGCCCTTTGCTCACGAATCATCCCGTAGCGGCAAGCTCGTCCTGCTCGGCAAAACGCATCCTTACAACAATGCTAAAGACGCGATGGTCACGGTGTTGCGCGAATTGGCCAAGATAGATCCGACGTTTCTCGAGCGCTGTTCGCGGCATCCCGATGCACAAGGCCGCAAACGCCGATACATCGCGCGAACGGGGGAGGAACTTTACCCGAACCGCCCCGATTTGCGTGAGTGCCAGGCAGCCTTGCCCGGCGGCTGGCTGGTCGCAACGAACTTGAACAATGTTCTAAAGAAAACAATCATCGGACTAGCAGCCGAAGTCGCTCAACTCACCTTGGGGAAAGACCTTATTGTTGATTTCTGAACGCAGCGGCGAAGCCGGCGAGCCATACCGCTGCTCCCAAACTGTCAGCGCCACGGTTGCTTGATGAACTCCAGTGTTCTTCGTGCTTCCTCACCTCTGGCCGCCAGCCACGCGTATTGCCGCGCGCAGACGCGGCGACACGCGCGCTCCTTTTATTTCGCTTCGGCCGCGTTGCCGGCGGAGAAAAAACGGGCGGCGTATGCGGTGTATGCATTTTGCCGGTATGCGGATGATCTCGTGGATCGTGCCGCATCTCCCGATGGCATAGAGACTGCCCTTGCGCGGGTCGGCAACGAGTTCGACGCGATGCTGCGCGGCGAGAAAACGGAGCCGCCGTTTGTGCCGGCGTTTGCTTGGGCGGTGCGGCGGTTCGGGATCGAGAAAGAGCCGTTTCTCGACTTGCTCACAGGTGTGTCGATGGACCTCGGGCCGGTGCGGATCGCGGACTGGCCGGCACTGCGCGATTACTGTTATCACGTCGCCAGCGTGGTGGGTCTGATGATGGCGCGCATCTTCGAGCTGCGCGACGAGCGCGGGCGCGAGCAAGCGATCGACCTCGGCATCGCGATGCAATTGACGAATATCATCCGCGACGTGGGC
>CAXTRS010000264.1:0-7194 GCA_964246635.1 uncultured Chthoniobacterales bacterium
GATCACTGTGATGGTTCCCGTCATGTGCGGATGCACGGTGCAGAAGTAGGCGTAGTCGCCCGGCGCCGTCAGCGTGACGGAAAACTCCTGATCGGTGTCGAGTGCCCTGGACTTCGTGAACTTCCCGTCCTTGCTCGCAACGGTGTGCGGCTCTTCGTCCACATTGACGAACGTGACTTTCGTCCCCGCCGGCACGGTCAATGTCGCCGGCTGGAACTGAAAGTCTTTGATCTCGATGCGATCCTTCGCCGTGGCGGTGGCCGCTTTCTTTTCCTGGGCAGCAGCGAGAGCGATGAGCCAGAGATAGCAGCCTGTCAGCAGGAGTGAACGCGCAGCGCCGGTCAGGTTTTGAAAGAATTTGGAGTTCATCGTGGTGTCTTTCGCAGAATGAGGTCGGACGACACTTCACCCGAGCGGTGAATCGATCACCGCGAGCGCGCTCTTGCCCGGCACGTAGCTCACGCTGGAAAGCCCAAGCAGGCCCTTCAATTTTTCCGCGGGAACCTTCATCGGTCCCGGATTAGGGGCGCTCCCCGGCGCGGGCTGCGGGAAGGCCGTGGACATCGCGGAATGGAACGCGACGTTGCCCTCCACTTTTTGCAGCACTTGGTGGATGTGGCCATTCAGCACGGTCACAGATCCGAACTTTTTCAGAGCACCAAGCGCCCGTGCGCTGTCCGAGGTCGCCCAGCCCCACTGTGGGTAAATCGCCCAGAGCGGGATGTGCGCGAAGACGACGATCGGCGTGCTGCTGCCAAGCCCCTGCACGTCCCGCTCAAGCCATGCGAGCTGTTCGTCGCCGAGCTGGCCGAGGCCGCCGGCCTGGAGGTTCACCACGTTGACCAAGCCGATGAAGTGGACGCCGTTCTTGTCGAAGGAATACCAGCCCGCGCCCTGGGAATCTTTGGCGTAGCGCGCGCGATACGATTTGCCGCCGTCTTCGAGCACGTCGTGTTCGCCGGGCACGTAGAAAATATCCTTCGTGCGGCAGCTCTTGACGACCTCGCTGAACGTGTCGAACTCCTCGGGTTTGGCGAGGTGCGACACGTCGCCGGTGTGCAGGAGAAACGACGGCTGCGTCGGCAGCGCGTTGATCTTGTCGAGCGCAAGCTGGAACGTCGCGGTGACATCTTTGTTCGCCTCCTTGCTGAAGCCGATGTGGCTGTCGCTGATCTGCAAAAAGCTTAGCTCGCCCGTCGCCGATGCGGCGGCTTTGTTGCCCGACCCGGCCGTGACCTGGGCGAGCGTCTGCGAGCGGAGCACGCCGCCGCTGATCGTCCAGAGCACGCCGGTGCCGGCCCAGGCCATGCAGGTGAGAAAACCGCGCCGGTCGATGCCGTCGTGATGATGATCGTGAGAGATGTAGTCGGGCATAAGTGGAACAAGTTTGGGCAAGGGTGGCGACAGGCGCGGCCGGCGGATTCCGAGCGGCGTCCGTCACGATTCTCCTACCGGTTCCCCGAGGATTTATTCCCGCGCGGCGAAAAAAATCTTTCCGGGAATATTTCGATCCGCCGCGGGTATGGACCCGTGAAAGCAACGAGGTCGTCCGCGGCGAAGAAGCTGCGAGACAACCCAAAAATGAACAAGCATCCAATGAAAACATCCACGCTCCACTCGATCAAGAAAACCGCCGCCCTGTTCGCTCTCGTGCTGACAGCCATGGGCAGCGTCTCCCCGCTGGCGGCGCGCGCCGACGGCGACACCGACCGCTGGGCGATCGCCGATTTCTACAACAGCCTCGACGCTCGGAACACGCGCATGCCGGAGGCAGCCACCGCGGCATCGTCGCCCTCGCCGTCGCGGGGGGCGGCACACGTCGGCTTCAACAAAATGGTGCGCCGCAGCAAAGCGGCGACGAGTCGCCGCGCCGCCGCGCGCTAGGCGCCAGCCGGTCATGGCAGGGTTAGCCGTGTTTCATCCGCGGCGACCCGTGCCAGGACAATCGGCCGGCCGGCCGGTGACTGGGAAGTCTTCAGGAGGTAGCATATGCTCCGTCGGGCGCATCAGCAGGCGTCAGCGGTCCCGCAGATCAGTCTGCTGCCGGACTGTCACACACCGCCTGCGGCCGATGCTGGCGCAGCCGCCACAGCCACCACGACGAGAAGAAAGCAGACTCCGTTGGCGACGACCGATCCAAACACCACGCTCGCCCGCTTCGAGCAGACGATCCTGCCGCACTTGGACGCCGCCTACAACTTGGCGCGCTGGCTGACCGGCCACGAACAGGACGCGCAGGACGTGGTGCAGGATGCCTGTGTGCGCGCGTTCCGTTCTTTCGGCGGCTTCTACGGCGAGAACGGTCGCGCCTGGCTGCTGACCATCGTGCGCCACGCCGCCTACGACACGTTGCAAAAGAACAAACCGCTGCGGTTGATGACCACCACTTTCGACGAAGAACTCCACGGCGGCGCCGAATCGTCATCGCCCGGCGGCGCGGCGCCCGCTCAGGCGTTGCGCGGCGTCGAGGACGAGCAACGCATCGCCGCGGCCATCGCGGCGCTGCCGGCGGAGTTTCGCGAGGCCATCGTGCTGCGCCACCAGGATGGGCTTTCTTACAAAGAGATCGCCGACATCGCCGGCGTGCCGAGCGGCACGGTGATGTCGCGGCTGGCGCGAGCGCGGGCACGGCTCAAGCAATTGCTGGCCGGCGATGAACCGAAGGAGGCAATCTCATGAAAACCTGCGAAGAAACCCAGCAGTGGGTGGACGCTTACCTGGACGGTGAGCTGGACCCGATCCACAGCGTGGAGATCGAACGCCACCTGCAAGCCTGCGCGGCTTGCGCAAAAATTTTCGCCGATGGACGCACCCTGGCAAGGGCAATCGGCACGGCGCCGCGCCATGCCATGCCCGCGGCGCTGCGAGCGCGTATCGGCGCGGCTTTGCGCGCGGAAGCCGGCGAGGAAGCAGTGGAAGCGAAGGCGGTTTCATTCCGCGAGGCGTTGGGCGCGGAGTGGCGCCGCTGGGCGCGAGCGGTGGCCACGCTGGCGACGCCGCGGCCGGCTTGGGGTCAGTTGGCTGCCCTCGCGACAGTGCTCGTCTTTTTCTGCGCCGCGCTCGCCGGCACCTGGATCGCCGCGCGGCGCAGCGTCGTCGGCGGCACGCGCGAGCAACTGGCGCGGGAAATTGTCGATAGCCACGTGCGTTCGCTCATGTCCAGCCGGCTGACCGACGTGGTCTCGACCGACCGGCACACCGTCAAGCCGTGGTTCAACGGCAAGCTGGGCTTCTCGCCGGCGGTGGCCGATTTCTCCAGCGCGGGCTTTCCGCTGGCCGGCGGCCGGCTCGACTACGTGGACGAACGGCCTGCCGCCGCGCTCGTTTACCAATGCCGGAAGCACGTGATCAACGTGTTCGTCCAAGCCTCCGCAGCCGGATCGCTGACGGACGACCGCCCGCCCGAGCCGCTCGCCTGCCGGGGTTACCACCTGCGGCACTGGACGCAGGCAGGCATGAGCTTTTGGGCGGTGTCGGATCTCAACGAAGCCGACTTGCAGAGATTCGTCGAATTGATGCGCCAGGCGGCAGGGGAGAACTGAGCGGTCCGTTGCCGCACTGAGGGAATCATGAAAACGATACGCAAGCTCCATCTCTATCTTGGGTCGGTCTTCGCGCCGATGCTCATCTTCTTCGCCGTCACCGGCAGTTGGCAGCTCTTTGCGCTGCACCGCGGCACGAAGGACGGCAGCTACGTGCCGCCTAGGCTGCTTTCGACGCTCTCCACGATTCACCAATACCAACACCTGCCGGGCACCGGTCGCAGCCTCGGCACGCCGCTGCGATTCTTCATTCTGGCGGCCGCGGCGGCGCTGGTTTTGACGACGGTTCTCGGCGTCATCATGGCGTTTCGATCCAGCCGCAGCCCGGTGCCGGTGCTCCTCTCGCTCGGCGCCGGCATCGTGTTCCCGGTCGTGCTCTTGTTGTTCTACCACTGAGGCTGGGCAGTGATCGATTTGGTCTCCGCGCGAGCGACCTGCGACCGCGCTCTGGCGCACGGCGACAGCAACGGGCTAATGTTCTCTCTTCTTCATGAGCGAACGTTCTGAGCCTGCCGCAGACCTTTGGGATTTCTGGATCGATGCCGGCGGCACGTTCACTGACTGCCTTGCACGCCGGCCGACGGACGGAAAAATCGTCACCCACAAGCTGCTCAGCACCGGTCGCTATCTTGGCACGGCGGCGGCAGGTTCGACGGCGGACGCTTTGCTCGATCCCGACACACGCGCGGGCGACCCGCGCGATTTTTTTGCCGGCTGGACGCTGACCTGCGAATTGCCCTGTTGTGGACGAGTCGAAACGTCCGTCGCGACGTTCGATCCAAAAACCGGCCGGCTGAATTTAGCGCCGCCGCTGCCCGCTGCGCCGCTCGCCGGCACGCGCTACGAACTCCGCTGCGATCTCGAAGCGCCCGCCATCGGCATTCGCTGGCTGCTCGGCCGGAGATTGGCTGAACCGGTCGGTCCGGCGCGCGTGCGTCTCGGCACCACGCGGGCGACGAACGCGCTGCTCGAACGCCGTGGCGCGCGCGTCGCGTTCGTCACGACTGCCGGCTTCGGCGACGCCCCACAAATGGGCTATCAGGATCGACCCGAGCTATTCGATCTCAGCCCTGCGCCGCCGGCCATGCTCCACGAAACCGTGGTCGAACTCGACGAGCGGCTCGACGCCGGAGGTCACATCCTGCGCGCGCTCTCTGAAAACGAAGTTGTCGAGAAATTGACCGCACTCCGCAACGCCGGCATCGAGTCGCTCGCGGTTTGCCTTTTGCACAGCTACCGCAACGACGCACACGAACTCCTCGTCGAACGCGCGGCCCGCGCGCTCGGCTTCGCGCACGTTTCGCTTTCCAGCCGGCTGAGCCCGCTGCCGAAGTTTGTCTTCCGCGCCGACACCGCGCTGGCCGACGCCTACCTTTCGCCCGTGCTGAGCGCCTACACCGCGCGGCTCGCCGCCCAGTTGCCGGAGGCGGATCTCCGCTTCATGACCAGCTCCGGCGCCCTGGTGCGGCGGGAGGAATTTCGCGGCAAGGACGCGATCCTCAGCGGCCCGGCCGGCGGCGTGATCGGCGCGGCGCGCGTGGCGACCCGCGCCGGTGTCGGCGCGATCATCGCCTTCGACATGGGCGGCACCAGCACGGACGTGAGCCGCTGGGACGGCGGGGACGAAACGGAATTTCTGCGCCGTTACGAAATCGAAATCGGCGGCGGCGGAAAGACGCGCCCGCTACGCTTGCTCACACCGATGCTCGAGGTCGAAACCGTCGCGGCCGGCGGCGGTTCGATCTGCTGGTTCGACGGCCAAAAACCGGCGGTCGGCCCGCGCTCTGCCGGCGCCGATCCCGGCCCGGCGTGCTACGAGCGCGGCGGGCCGCTGTGCGTCACCGACGTGAATTTTTTCCTCGACAAAATCCCGCGTTTTCCTTTCGCGCTGGATCGCGCGGCGGTCGAGGCGCGGCTGGATGCGTTGATCGCCGAGATCGCGGCGGCGACGGGCAAGACTTACGGCCGCGAAGAACTCGCCGAAGGCTTCACGCAGATTGCCAACGCCATCACCATCGAGCCGATCCGCAAGCTCTCCGCCGCGCGTGGCGACGATGTGCGCCGGCGCACGCTCGTGCCCTTCGGTGGGGCGGGCGGCCAGCACGCCTGCGCGCTCGCCCGCGAGCTGGGCGTGCAGCGGATTCTGTGTAGCCCGCTGGCCGGCGCATTGAGCGCGCTGGGCATCGGGCTGGCGGGCGTCACGCGCTTCGCGGAAGGAGCCCTCGGCCGGCCGCTCGAAGCTCTCGCGCCGGACGATCTGCGGGCCGTGTTCGCGCCGATGGAGGCGCAGCTCCGCGCGGGTCTGCAGGCCGAAGGTTTTCCCGCCGACACGCTCGCGCCGCCACGCCACACCTTGGAATTGCGCTATGCCGGGCAGGAAACCCGGTTGCCGGTCGCGGAACCGATGGACGACGATTATCGCGCGGCCTTCGAGCGCGAGCATCGCAAGCTCTATGGCTTCATCTTCAAAGACCGGCCGATCGAAATTTACGCGGCGCGCTTGGAACTGACGAGCCGGCAGCACGAAGCCGAACCGACGCTCGTGGAAACCCTTGCCTCGCACGCACCGGAACCCGCTGAATGGACGCAAACCTTCTTCGCGGGAAGCTGGCGCCGCACGGCGGTCTTCCAGCGCGGCACGCTGCGGCCCGGCGCACGCCTGGAAGGACCCGCGATTGTCCTGGAAGGAATTTCCACCGTGGTGATCGAGCCGGGATGGGCGGGGGAGGTCAACTCGCGGGGCGATTTGTTGCTGCGCGCCACCCTCTGTCATCCTGAGCTTGTCGAAGGACCTCTCACTGATTTTAGGGTTGGCGCCGCCTGGGCTGGCAATATCGAACAGACTCTCAATAAGAGGTCCTTCGACTCCGCTCAGGATGACAACGAAAGAAGGCGCGTGCCCGATCCCGTCGAACTGGAGTTGTTTCACCAGCGCTTCGCTTCGATCGCCGAACAGATGGGCGCGGCGCTGCGGCGCACCGCGCTTTCGACGAACGTCAAAGAGCGACTCGATTTTTCCTGTGCCGTGTTTTCCGCCGACGGAAGTCTCGTCGCCAACGCGCCGCACATCCCCGTGCACCTCGGCGCGATGGGCGAGTGTGTGCGCTGCCTGCTCGCAGACGCACCGGACCCACAGCCGGGCGAGGTGTTCATCACGAACGACCCGTTTCGCGGCGGCAGTCATTTGCCGGACATTACGGTGGTGACTCCGGTGTTTGGAGAGAACGCGGAATGCGGAATGCGGAATGTGGAACGGCAGAAAACGGAAAGCGGCGTCCTCTCCGGTTCTTTCATTCCGCATTCCGCATTCCGCGTTCCGCATTTCTTCGTCGCAAGCCGCGCGCACCATGCGGAAATCGGCGGGGTCGCGCCGGGGTCGATGTCGCCCGAGGCGCGCACGCTGGCAGAAGAAGGCGTGCTCATCCGCGCGCTTCGTCACCGGCCGGATGATCCGGCGAGCGAGGAGCGGCTGCGCCGCATATTGCTCGACGAGGCGCGGCATCCGACGCGCGCGGTCGAAGACAACCTCGCCGATCTGCGCGCGCAGCTCGCCGCGAACGCGACGGGCGCGCGGCTGTTGGAAGAACTCGCCGAACGACACGGCGCGAAAACCGTGCGCGCTTATGCGGGTCACCTGCGACGGACGACCGAG
>CAXTRS010000265.1:0-4104 GCA_964246635.1 uncultured Chthoniobacterales bacterium
CGTCGCCTGGGCCGCGGCGCCGCGGGCCGAGCCGACGTGCATTCTCGACGCGCGCGACGGCGCCTGCCGCGTGCTCCCGCAAGGTCTCTTCGCGCCGTTTGCCCTCTCGCCCGACCGACGCCTTTTCGCGGCGACGACGATGGTGGCAGACACGGACGAGGCGCGCGTCGAAGTGCGCGCCACCGCGCAGCCCGACAACAGCGCGGCCGAGACGAGCTTTGCGCTCGACGCGGATCACGAGCCGGCGTTTTTGGCGTTTTCGTCCGACGCCGGTCATCTCGCGGCGGTGACCGGCGACGGCGAAGCTCTCGCGCGCGAAGTGGCGGTTTTTGCGCGCGCCGGCGCCGGCGCGCGGCAGATTTTCGGGCAGAAGTTTCGGCGGATGATCACGGCGATCGCGTTCGATCCCGCTGCGCCCCTGCTTGCCGTGGCGTCGGAGGATGCCGCGATTCGCACGTTTCCATTTCTCGACCGCGACAGCCCGGAAACCGCCGCGTCTTTGTCCGGCCACGAAGAACGCGTCGGCGACCTGCTCTTTCTGCCGGGCGGCGACCCCGCGCATCGGCTCGCGTCCGTGAGCAATGACGGCACAGTGCGGCAGTGCCCGGTCCGCGCTGCGCGGGAATCTGCCAAAGCACTGCGCGGTCTGCTGACAAAATATCCGTGGCGACATCCGACCGCTGCGGCGGACGGCCGGCGCGTGCTGTTCGTCAACGCGCAGGATCGCGCCGCGAGTTGGGAACCCACTTCGGAGCAACAGGCGTTCGTTTTTCCCGAAGGACATCACCCCGTGGCGGCGTTGCGCGACGGGCGCGCGCTGACCCGCATTGGAGCGACTGGCGAGATCGTGCTCTGGCAACGCGCAAAATACGCGCAACAGCCGCCGCGCGAACTCTGGCGCGCGCCGGGGATTCCATCGCACCGCCAATACGAGCAGATGGTGCGCGGCGTCCTCGCGCGCGACGAGCGGCTGGCGGTTGGGTTGATTCCCGGCAAACTTTTCGTGGTCGATCTCGTCGCTCGCACCGTCTCCGGCACGCCCGACCAGCGCATGCTCTTCGGCGCCAGCGCGGTGAACTGTCTCGACGTTTCGCAGGACGGCACGCTGCTCGCCGTCACCGGTTTTCTCGGCCGGCGCGCGCGACTGTATCGGACGGCGGACGTGAACGGCGGATTCCATGCGTTGGGCGACGCGGACGATTACGACACCGCCGTCGCGTTCGGTCCCGACGGCCGGCGGCTCTTTGTCGGCAACGAAGACGGCTACGTGCGCGTCTTCGACCTCGCAACGCGACAGGAATTGCCGAACGAAAAATGGCACGCGCAAGCCGGCGGCGTCACGGCGCTGGCGGTGTCGCGTTCCGGGAAAATCGTCGCCACTTCCGGCGACACGAGCCTGCGTTTGTGGGACGCGGAGGGAAACAGCGGCGACGCGCGTCGCGAGCGTTTGCGCATCCCGGTCGAGGTGCCGCGCAACTGGATGCAGTTCACCGACGGCGACGCCGCCCTGCTGCACAGCGCGCCCGATCAGGCTCTGGAAATCTGGGACGCCAAGGCGCCGTAGGAGGAGAACGCGCTGGCGTTTTGGAGTGCGCCAGTCCTCTGGCGCTTTTCCGTCGCCGCCGAAAAAATATTTTCCCGCCGCCGGTAACCTCGCCGCGGTTTTGCCGTTCATCTCGGGCAGAAAGGCCTTTTCTTTCATGTCCAAGGTTTCCGCGTTCCGCCTGCTCCGTTTCGCCACGTTCTGCCTGGGGCTAGCCAGCGCGCCTTCCGTTCTTCACGCGCAAACGCCAACGGTGCTGGCCGACATCAACACCGGCACCGGCAGCTCGACGCCGCAATGTTTCGTCGAGCTCGGCGGCAAACTTTATTTCACCGCCATCGCCCCCGGCGGCACGCGGCGGCAGCTTTATTCCTACGACCCCACCCAGGCGGCCGGTTCGCAGATCGTGCAGGTCTCGAACTTCAACGCCACCGCGACCACGACGCAGCCGAACTGGCTGCGCGTGCTCGCGGGCAAATTGGTCATGGTCGCCAGCGGCTCGGCCAATGGCCCGGAGCTTTGGGAATACGACCCGGCGGCGGGCACGTTCACGGAGATGGCGACGAACGGCACGAACACGACGGCGCCGACCAACCTCCTCGTGCACGAAGGCAAGCTCTACTACTCGGGGCACAACGGCGAGCGCAACAACGGCGGCGGCGGCCAGGGCCGGCAGCTCTACGTTTATGACCCAGCTCTGCCCAAGGCCGCGCTGACCGCGCCGAGCCCGAATCCGAAGCGGCTCACCGACCTGAATCCGAATTCCAACGCCTCGGTTTTCACGACCGGCTGCTCGCCGTCCAACCTCGTCGGCTTGCCGGGAAGGGTGCTGTTTTCGGCGGACCTCAGCTTCACCACGAACAACGGCGGCGGTATCGATCAGAACGACAACCGCGAGCTGGTGATGCTCAACACCGCGACGGGCGCGATCACGACGTTCGACCTGGCCCAAGGGAGTGTGGGGCTGAAGTTCAACAGCATCGCCTACCAGGACCAGTTCGATGGAAGTCCGCTCGGGGTGAGCGCGGTCGTGGGCGGGACGCTGTATTTCAGCGCGAACGTGACGACAGGCGGCAGCAGTTCCGCGAATTGGCGCGGGCAGGTGCTCATGAAATTCAACCCGGCGACGATGGCCACGCCGGCGGTCGTGAAAGAGCTGAACGCAGACTCCGGCGTCACTGTGACCGGCGACAGCTTTGCCACGTCCGCAACTTACGCCGCCGGGGACACGATCTCTGCGATGTGCGTCGTCGGGACAAACCTGTATTACATCGCCACGGACGGCGGCGCGACGAACGGCAGCGAACTCTACGTGTGCGACACGACGACGGACACCGTCACGGTCGCGAAAGACCTGGCGCCCGGCGCGACCAGCGGCACGACTGCCGCGGTCATCGGACAATTCGACGGGAAACTTTTCTTTGCCGGCACCAACGGCGGGAGCAGCGGCACCGAACTGTGGCGATTCGATCCGGCGACGGGCGTGGCGACCCAGTTCGATCTCGACGCGGGCGCGGGCTCTTCCAATCCGGCAGGTTTTTTCCAATTTGATGGCAAGCTCTACTTCCGCGCGACGACCGCCGCGGCCGGCACGGAGCTGTTTGTCTATGACCCCGCAGGGCCGGGCACGGCGGCGCTAGTGGCGGATCTTTTTGCGGGGTCGAGCAGCGGCGGGAGCGGCTTCAACAGCACCACGACGAGTTCATTTCCGACGGCGGTGGTTTTCAAAAACCAGCTCATCTTCCAAGGCAACAACGGGACGGGAACGGGCGGCGTCGGCTCGGAGCCCTTTGTGCTCGCCTCGCCGGTAAGCATTACCGCTTCACCGACGACCGCTTCCGAGGCGAACGGAACCGCGACGACATGGACGGTCGCGCGGACCGGCTCCACGACAAACGCGACGACGGTGAATTTCAGCGTCGGCGGGACAGCGACCTTCAGCGCGGACTACACGCAAGCTGGCGCCGCCACGTTCAGCGCCAGCGCGGGCAGCGTGACGATGGCCGCGGGCGTGAGCAGCAAGACGTTTACGACCACGCCTCTCACAGACGCGCTGAACGAAGGCGACGAGACGATCACGATCACGCTCACCAATCAGGTGGTCGCCGGGGTGACGACGAGCTTGGGCGGGAGCGCGACGATGACGATCACCAACTCCGTCGCCGCCGTGCCGGAAATCGCGGTCGAGCAACCATTGGGAACCGATCTCACCGATGGAACGAGCACGGTGAATTTTGGCTCCGTCGCGGTCGGCAGCAACAGCGCCGCGAAGACGTTCACGATCAAGAACACCGGCACCGGCAACCTGACCGGATTGACCATCACCAAGGACGGCACGAACGCCGGAGACTTCAGCGTGAGCGCGCTCGGCGCCACGACGGTCACGCCGGGCAGCAGCACGACGTTCATGGTCACTTTCTCGCCCAGCGCGGGCAACGCGCGGAGCGCGGCGATCCACATCGCCAGCAACGATGCCGACGAAAACCCCTTCGACATCAGCCTGACCGGAAGCGGCATTTCCACGAACGCGAATCTCTCGGGTCTCGCGCTGAGCGCCGGCC
>CAXTRS010000265.1:4114-7193 GCA_964246635.1 uncultured Chthoniobacterales bacterium
TCTCGCCGGCTTTCGCGCCCGCCACCACGATGTATGCGGCGAGCGTCGGGAACACGGTCACCAGCATCACGGTCACCCCGACGGTCCAGGATTCCACCGCCAGCGTGACGGTGAACGGAGCCGCCGTGGCTTCCGGCAACGCGAGCAATCCGATCCCTCTCGCGGTCGGCGACAATGTGGTCACCGTCGTCGTCACCGCGCAGGATGGGAGCACCGCGAAGACCTACACGATCACGGTGACGCGTGCCGCCAGCTCGAACGCCGATCTCGCCAGTCTCGCGCTCAGCGCCGGCACGCTTTCGCCCGCGTTTTCGCCGGCGCAAACGAGCTACAGCGCGAGTGTGACGAACACGACCGCCAGCGTCACCGTCACGCCGACGGTTGCGGACAACGGCGCCTCGGTTTCCGTGAACAACAGCGCCGTCGCCTCTGGCAGCGCGAGCCCCCCGATCGCGCTGATCGGTGGCAATAACGTCATCACGGTCGCGGTGACCGCGGCGGATGGCTCGGTCAAGACTTACACAATCACGGTCAACCGCGAAAACACGCCGGAGATCGCCGTCGAACAACCGGCGGGCATCGACCTGACGAGCGGCGCGGCCACGATCGCGTTCGGCAACGTCGCCGTCGGCAACAGCAGCGGCGCAAAAACTTTCGTCATCCGCAATCCCGGTGCGGCCAGCCTCACCGGTGTCGCCGTGACAAAGGACGGCACGCAGAACGGCGATTTCGTCGTCGATAGCAGCAGCCTGAGCACCGCGGTGCCGAGCAGAGGCAGCACGACGTTCACCGTCACCTTCACGCCGGGCGCGACTGGCGCGCGCAGCGCCACGTTGCACATCGCCAGCAACGACGCCGACGAAAATCCCTTCGACATCGCCCTCACCGGCACCGGATTGAACGGCGCGCCGGTCGCCGTCGCGGATGGCATCATCCGGATCAACAACACCAAGGTGGCCAAGGTGCTCAAGACCACCTTGCTCGGCAACGACACCGATCCCGAGGGTGACGCGCTGAGTATCACTGCGGTGGGTAACGCGACACCGGCGGGCGCCACGGTCGCGTTTGCCGGCACGTTTGTCGTCTATACCGCGCCCGCGGTGAATTCCGGCGACGGCAGTTTCCAATACACGCTGAGCGATGGACCAGGCGGCCACACCGTCACCGGCAATGTCACCGTCACGCAGGTGCCGCCGGCCCCGAACATCGGACCCAACGCTGTCAGCACGGCGGTGTCCGGGAGCGACACGATTCTCACTTTTCTCGGCGTGCCGGGAAACAGCTACCGCATCCAATACACCACCAACACCGGTGCGCCTTACACTTGGAACGAGTTCAACCCGCTCGCCGTTTACACCGCGCCTTCCAACGGCGTCGTGACGCACACCGACGCCAATCCCCCGCCGCCGGCGCGCCTCTACCGCGCCATTCCCCATCCTTGATTGAACCGCACGCCCTTTTTATCCCCACGTTATGAAGAGGAAATTCCAGGCAGTTTGCATCGGCCTCGCGTTGCTCCTGAGCACAGGGAGTGTTCCCGCCGCGCTGGTCACGGAGACCTACACTTTCAACGTCACCCCGCCGGACGGCGACATCGCGGACTACGAAAATCCGCCGAAGGTTTTTCTACAAACCGTCAGCGCATCGCAGATCGCGACGGTGACGAAAGTCGAGGTGCGGCTCAAGCTCGCCGGCAATCCTCCGGGCAGCGGTTTTGCCAGCGAGATGTTCGTTTCGTTGAACAAAAATTTCGACGTGAGCGCAGTGCTCCTGAACCGCGTCGGCGTCACTGCGGACAACGCGTTGGGAGCGTTCTACGATGGCTGGGACGTGACCTTCACCGATGACGCCGCCGCGGATGTGCATTTCGCCGACACCGCCGATGGGACCGGGGTCCTCACCGGCACTTGGCAGCCGGACGGACGCACCGACCCGACCGAGTCGCAGCGGCCGCAATTGCTCGCCGGTTTCAACGGCCAGCCGGGCAACGGCGCCTGGCGATTGGCAATCGGCGATCTCGAATTCGGCGGGATCATGCGGCTGGAAAGCTGGGAACTCGTTCTCACCGGCAACACCGCGCCTGAGATCGAGGTTGAACAGCCTATCGGCATCGGTCTCACCGCCGGCAGCAGCAGCGTCGGCTTCGGGAATATCAACCTGGGCGATAGCAGCGGCGCGAAGACTTTCACGATCAAGAACACCGGCACCGATGATCTGACGAACATCGCCGTCAGCATCGACGGCGTGAACAGCGCTGACTTCGCGGTCAACACGAGCGGGATGAGCACGACCGTGACACCGGGCAACAGCACGACATTCACCGTCACGTTCACGCCGGGTGCCAGCGGGATGCGCAGCGCCACCTTGCACATCGCGAGCAACGACGCCGACGAGAACCCCTTCGACATCGCGCTCAGCGGAAACGGCCTCAGCGCGGCGGAAAGCTGGCGGCAGTTTTATTTCGGCACGACGGCCAACACCGGCGATGCCGCGAACGGCGCCGATCCGGACGGCGACGGCTTCGCCAACGTGTTAGAATTTGCTTTCGGAACCAACCCGATAGCGGGTGGACTCGGCGCGATCTCGGTGAATGGCGGAGTCATCACTCCCGGCAGCCCGACGACGCTGGTGGTGACGAACCCTGATCTGAGCCAGAGCTTCTTTGCCCTCTTCGGCCGGCGCAAAGATTACGTCGCCGCCGGGTTGACCTACACGGTGCAATTCACCACTGACTTCGTCACCTGGACGGACAGCGCCGACACGCCCACCGTGCTCGCCGACGACGGAACGTTGCAGGCGGTGACCGTGCCGTATCCGTTCACTCAGGTCGCCCAGCCCAACCAATTCTTCCGAGTCGTCGTCAGCCTTCCGCAAGCCTACTTCCGCCCGCCGGCTGCGGCTCCCGTCAACCGTCGTCGCTAGAGTGTTCCTCCTTCGAGTCAGCCGCTTTTTTTCCAGCCCCGGCAGGGGCGACAGAAATTAGCCCTGGGCGCAAGCCCGGGGTTAGCGAATAAAAAAGACCCAGCCCCCGGGGGGGGGGGGGGGGGGCGGGGGGGGGGGGGGGGGGGGGGGGGGCGCG
>CAXTRS010000266.1:0-7178 GCA_964246635.1 uncultured Chthoniobacterales bacterium
GTGGGGACGGTCTTCGGCAGCGCGAATTCCGCCGGCACCTACAATCTCAATGGCTGCACCCTGCGCACCAGCAGCGTCGCCACCGGCACTCCCGGCAGCACCGGCACGAGCACCTTCAACTTCAACCTCGGAGTCCTCCAGGCCGGCGCCGCCAGCACGACATTTCTCCAGGGGCTGACCACGGCCAACGTGCGCAACGGCGGGGCCAGGATCGACACGAACACCTTCGACATCACGATTGCCCAGGCCCTGCTCCACTCCGGCATCTCCGGCGACGCCGCCACCGACGGCGGCCTGACCAAGAGCGGCACCGGCACGCTGACGCTCTCCGGCACCAACACCTACAACGGCGGCACGACGGTCAACGCCGGCACGCTCGCCCTCGTCGCCAGCGGCGCCGCCCTCGACGTCTCCGCCCTCGGCGCGGGCGGCTACACCCTGGCCAGCGGCCGCACACTCTCCAACGCCGGCACGCTCAACGGCAGCCTCACCGTCGCCAGCGGCGCCACACTCACCGGCGCGGGCACGCTCAACGGCGCGCTCACCGTCAACAGCGGCGGCCTGGTCAGCCTCAGCAGCGGCACGCTCACCGTGAATGGCACGCTGACCAACAACGGCACCCTGCGCTTCGAGCGCGCCGCCGCGCTCGCGGTGAACGGCAACGGCAACACCTTCGTCAACAACGGCACGCTGGACATCATCACCGGCAGCTTCAGCGCGACGGCCGGCTTCACCAACAACGGCGTCGTGCTCGACTCCCGCGTGGTCAAGGCGAAGTCCGTCAGCCGCGGCGCCGGCTCGGTGTCGGTCACCATCGACAGCTACACCGCCCACACCTACCGGCTCCAGCGCAACGACTCGCTCAACAGCGGCAGCTTCGCCGACATCACCGGCGTGCCGCAGCAAAGCGGCACCACCGGCACCGTGCTCACGTTCACCGACAACAACCCGGCGGCCGACAAAGGCTTCTACCGCGTCATCGTGGACGAATAAGCCGCCGGTGCCTGCGCCGGCCGCGCCGTCAGCCCTTCGCATCGCCTGCCGGCTTCTTCTTGCGCGTCAGCCCGGTCTTGCGCTCGCTCTTGCGCTTGTAGCCCATCGCCGCGTAGAGCGTGCTGTCGTCGCCGAAGTTCACGTCGCCGACCACTGACTTGACCACCTGATCGCACAGCGGCATAGAGACCTTATCGGCATCGTCGCGATTGTCGGCGAGGTCTTCGAGTTCCTGCTCCTTTACTTTGATGTCGTCGCGAGTGTCGAGCGAGAGTTGCACTTTCGCTTTGAACTGCGCGAGCGTCAGGCCGGCAAACTTCACATCCTTCGCGTGCGCTTCCCAAGCTGTGAGGATGGCGTTGACCTTCTTTTCGTTTTCTCCAGGTGAATCCATAAACAAGGTTCCTTCTTTCCGTTTGTTTGGAGCCCTGGGTGGAGGGGCCGTGGTTTGATGATGATGACACGCCGGCCAGCGGACTCGCTCGCGGCGGGCGGGATCGCGCGGCTGGCGTGGACGGGCCATGCTACCCTCGGCTGGGTGAAAAATCAAGCTATTTTTGGGTCGGCCGCGTCGCTCCCGGTCCAATCCCCGCGTTTGCCTGCGCGCCCGAAGCGATTTCCTGTGCGCAGGAGAAGGCAGGACGCTCAAATCCTGAGCTTCCTTTTGCCCATCCCAAGTTCCCCTGCGTGCATCCCGGCCTTTCTTCCGTCCAGACCAGACTTTCTTCTGCGCAGGCAACGTCTTCCCGCGCACATCCCAAGGCTTCTTTCGGCCTTGAAAACACCGGATACCCCAATGCAGGCTCCAGTTTTTCAAAGACTTGCGTTAACTGTTGTCGACGAAAGCGGGGAACAGCCGCCCCCTCCCGCGCCTCCGACGCGCCGGCAGCGGGGGATTATCATGTCTGCGGGTTCCCGCTAATCTGGGCACCCTCGATGAACCAGCTTTTCTACGGCGACGAGCGTGGCTTGCTGCGCGAGCACCTAAAGGGCGAGACGGTCGATCTGATGAACCTCGACCCACCCTTCAATTCCAACCAACTTTTCGATTCCGCGTTCTGATCGACCAAGCACCGCAATAGCTTTTCAAGATCAAGCTGCCCGCTTTCCGAGTTTCGGCTCGCGAGGCAACGGTAACTCGAACTGGTCTGACTCGGTGACTTCGTTCCCCCATTGAATCCAGCCCGGGCGGGTGTGCCTGGCAAACAATTCCAATCGTGGATCGGGACTGCAACTTTCGATCACGTCGTAGAACTCATCCGGTTTGCGCGAATGCTCACGCTTGCGAGTCGCGAGCAAATTAACCTGCCTGCGACCTGGGGCAAGCGTTCGGTTGTTTCGGCCACGAACTCCGAATAGTAAGACCTCGGTGACATTACGGAAGTAGAATCCGACACCGCGGCCATCAGGACCTCCATCCTGCCTAATCTTATACCAGATAAGATTTGAAACGTATTTGAAACCCCAGCTCTGCATGGTCTCCAGTCCCCATGGCAATAGAGCGTTGGGCACCCACAAATAAAGATGGCACTTGTCGCCCGCGAACACGGAGACAGGCAGTTCCTTGATCTCTTGGATCGACATGGTCGAGTAACGCATCAATCTTTTATGTTCCGGTGCCATCTTGCCGGTGCGATTAACAAACTGCCATGGCGGGTCCGCCAGGATGGTTCCAAAACGGCCTCGGACATTTGAGAGCAGATCGTCACTCGCTGTCATGAGTTTGGGTCGTAGAGTTTCTTCGTGATTCCAAAGGCCAAAACTGGGCAGCCGCCACCGCTTCCGCCAGCCATCTTACGGAGAAGCTTGCTGAGGATCGTCGTCGAGTTTCCATAGCTGCTGCCACGATTCAAACTTTCAAAAATCTCCTGTAACTCGTCGCAGCGCGTAATGATGATCCCCACGTTGATGACCCGGAGTTCGAAGAGCAGCCGAAAATTATTCAGATCGCGATCATAGAACTCGGTCTTGTTATTCCATTCGATCTCAAGACCTACACCGTTTTTGTAGCAGTCCACCTTGTGCGTCGGACTCTCGTAGCCGATCGAGTCCACTCTGATCTCTGTATCGAATTTCTTTTCCTGCCAGCCCAGTGCTTCAAACGCGGAATCCAGCGAGCCGGAAACGCTGCTTTTTGCCCCACCGGCGACCGCAATGTGGCTGCGGCGCAAGCGGAATCCCACGAGGACATCGCAGAGATTTTGCCACTCATTGGGAAAATCCGTGTGAAGCACTGCCGCAGCATGCCGCCACTCGTGAACAGCATAATGCTCACGAATAAAGGGCGGAAGGAGTTCGAGTCCCACCCGGCGAATCTGAAACGAATCGAAACCTGCGCACAAGCCAAACTTACTGGGATCTTCCACGCTCGGACCAGCCTCACCGAACCGACGGCCGGCACGCGCGCCGATGCCGCGGCAGCCCGGGCTCTACGCCAGCCCGAGCGGCAAGAAGTTCCCGCGGGTGCAACTGCTCACCATCGCCGGTTTGCTCTCTGGCACGCAGCGCGCAGAGCACCCGGACTACGAGCCGGACTTGAACTTCAAAGAAAGCCCGCACCGAGAGTTCCGGCGAGCAGGCGGCGCTGTTCTAGGCTGCTGCGGCCACCGCACGCGACGCCGCGAGAAGCCGGTCTGGAAGCGGCTGCACGCGCCTGCTCATAATTTCAACGCGGGGCCGTCCGGCCGTTTGCCCCGTCGCCTCCGGCAGGTGCGACGAAGCGACATAATCCCAAGGGAGTATGGACAACCTTTGCCCGATGCCTCATCCTCGGCGCTCGAATCCCCAGCCGTTTCCACTCTATGAGCACTCTTCTGCCTTGCCAGCGTCCTCTTCGTCCTCTTCCTGCCCACCGCCGTGCCCGCGCGCGCGTTAGCGTCGGTCACCTTCTCCTTCTCGGTGCGTCGCTGGTCCCGGTGCTGCTGCCCGGTGTTGCCGCTCGGGCGACCATCTTCACCTGGAGCGGCGGCTTTCCTTTCTCGGTCAACGACGATTGGACGACTGCCAACAACTGGGTGGGCCAGAACGTGCCGGTCTCCGCCACCAACACCGACCTGGTCTTTGACGCGACGACGAGTGGAGGCACGGGCCGCACGACTTCCAACAACAACATCGCCGATCCCTTCACCCTGCGCTCGCTCACCTTCGCCAGCGGCGCGCCGCTTTACACATTGACCGGCGGCGCGCTCAACGTGGGCAGCAGTGGCATCGCGCAAAACAGCGCCAACGTCCAGACCATCAACAACAGCGTGACGCTCGGCGTCAGCCAAACCTGGACCTTCGCCGGCGGCGCGGGCGCGCTGAATCTCGGCAACGATTTGGTCGTGAGCGCCACCGGCGCCGGGCCAACGCTCACGCTGAGCAGCGGCACGGTGAATCTGATCTCCAGCGGCAATGCTTTTTACCTGGGAGCGAATGCCGGCGAAACCGGCAGCCTGAACTTGAGCGGCACCGCCGCCGTGTCCGCCCAGACCACCTACGTCGGCCTCGACGGCACTGGCACCGTGACGCAGACCGGCGGCAGCTTCAACACCAACACCAAGACGCTCCAGCTCGCCTTCCGGATCGGGAGCACCGGCAACTACAACCTCAGCGGCGCGAACAGCACGCTCACCACGAGCACCACAAACGTCGGCTTCCGCGGCACCGGCACCTTCACCCAAAGCGGCGGCACGCACACGACCGGCCTGCTCTCGGTGGCACCTGTCTTTGCCAACGCGAATTCCCAAGGCACCTACAACCTCAATGGCGGCACCTTGCGGACCGGCAGCGTCGCCACGGGCACTCCCGGCAGCACCGGCACGAGCACCTTTAACTTCAACGGCGGCACGCTTGAGGCCACCGGCAACAGTGCGACGTTCTTCCAAGGCCTGACGACGACCAACGTGCGCAACGGCGGGGCCATCGTTTACACGAACACCTTCACGGTCACCATCGCCCAGCCGCTGGTGCATTCCACGGTCAGCGGGGACAGCGCCACGGACGGCGGGTTGACCAAGACCGGCAGCGGCACGCTGAACCTCACGGGCGCCAATACTTACACCGGCGCCACGACCGTCAGCGGCGGCACGCTGCGGGTCAACAATACCACCGGCTCGGGCACCGGCACGGGCAGTGTCGCGGTCAACAACACGGGGACACTCGGCGGCAGTGGCACGATCGCGGGCAGTGTCACCGTCACCACGGGCGGCACGCTGGCCCCCGGCAACTCGCCCGGCCGGTTGACGCTCGGCAGCCTGACGCTGGCCAGCGGCGCCAACACCGCGATCGAGCTGGGCGGCACGGTGGCGGGCAGCGGCTACGACCAGGTGCTCGTCGGCGGCCCGCTCACCCTGGGCGGCACGCTGACCGTGACGCTGGTCAGCGGCTTCACGCTTTCCACGGTGGGCCAGAAATTCTTTATCCTGGACAACACGAGCGCCAATCCGGCCGTGCTCACCACGGGCGTCTTTGCCAACGCGCCGGCGACGCTCGTCGTGGGAACGAATCTCTTCGCGGTGAACTACGCCGACACCGATCCGGCCAACGGCAATGGCCTCGCGAACGATGTCTCCCTGACCTATCTCGGCGTGGTGCCGGAGCCGTCCACGTGGGCCATGATGATCGGCGGTGGCGCGGTCTTGCTGTTGCTGGTCGCGAGACGCCGGCGGCTTGCGTGAATCAACGGGGTGGCGCGACCTGCGCCGCGCGGAAACAAGTCGCTCCGCGGATTCCCTGAACTCGTGCTACTTTCCGGCGGGTTTTCTTTGCGCCTGAGGATTTCCCTCGGCAACCGGACCGCATGAGCGTGACCTTTTTGAGCGATCTCTTCGCTGCCATCGCGGAGCGTGGCCGCGGTTTTATTCCCCGACACGGCGGCGACGCGCCGCCCGCCGGCACGCCGTCGCAAGCGCAAGCAGCGGTCGCGCTCGCCGAACAGCTTCTCTCCCGCCGCGGCGAGGCTTCCGGGGTGGCGATCGCGAGCGAGATTCTTGCGGCCTACGCGGGTCTGAGCGCCGAGGCGCGGCTCGTTTTTTTCCACGCGCTGGCGGAGCGCTTCGGGCCCGAGAGTGCGCGGCTCGAAAAAGCGCTAAACCTTTATCAAAAAGATCCGACTGACCGCGCTGCGCAGGCGCTGCACGAAGCCGCGGAGCCGCGCCGCCAAGGGTTGTTCCGCCGCCTCAATCTCGCGCCCGGCGGCACGCAGAGCCTGGTCCGGTTGCGCAGCGATCTCTTGCGCTTGTTGCCGGCGCACGACGCGCTCAATGTCGTGGACCACGACCTCGAGCACCTATTCTCCTCCTGGTTCAATCGCGGGTTTCTCGTCGTGCGCAAGATCGACTGGACCAGCCCCGCGCACATTCTCGAAAAACTCATTCGCTACGAAGCGGTTCATGCCATCAAAGACTGGAACGATCTGCGTGGGCGCACCGAGCCGGCCGACCGGCGCTGCTTCGCGTTTTTCCATCCCGCGCTCGTCGATGAGCCGCTCATTTTTGTAGAAGTCGCCCTGACGCGCGACGTGCCGGCCGCCATCGCGCCGCTGCTCGTCGCCGACCGCAAGGCGCTGCTGGCGGCGAAGGCGAGCGTGGCGGTGTTTTATTCGATCTCCAACTGCCAGGAAGGCCTGCGCGGCGTTTCCTTCGGCAACTTCCTCATCAAGCAGGTAGCCGAGGAGCTCAAAAAGGAGCTGCCGGACTTGGAGACGTTTGTGACGCTCTCGCCCGTGCCAGGATTCGCCAAGTGGCTGGACGCCGAGCGGCGCGCGCAGAAATCGAGCGCGCTCACGCCGGAAGATCGCGCCGCGCTTGCCGCGCTCGACGAACCCGGCTGGCACGAGCGGCCGGAGAAACGCGACGCGGTGCAAAAGCCGTTGCTCGCCGCCGCCGCGTCCTATTTTCTCCGCGCCAAGAACAAGGCAGACCGGCCGCTGGACTCGGTCGCCCGGTTTCATCTCGGCAACGGCGCGCGGCTCGAGCGGCTCGATTTTCTCGGCGACGTCTCCGCGAAGGGGCTGCGCGAATCGCACGGCTTGATGGTCAACTACCGCTACGATCTCGGCGCGGTCGAAAAGAACCACGAAGCCTACGCAGATCGCGGCGCCGTGGCTGCGTCGAGCGCGGTGACCAAAGCGCTGCGTCCTGCGGAGCCCCCGCCAAAGCCGGCGCCGCCTTCGTCGGCGAAGAAGTGAGCGTCGCGCTCAGGAG
>CAXTRS010000267.1:0-7114 GCA_964246635.1 uncultured Chthoniobacterales bacterium
ACCTCGTATTGGTCGTTCGTGACCGGTTGCCGCGAGATGTAATAGCGCGTGAGCGTGACCCGCATCTGGGGCCGCTCGTTCGCCGGCGCATCCGGCGCGGCGCTGCCCATCGTGAACGTCGTTGACGGCACGAGCAGCATCGGCATGCCGAGCACGTTTTGGAAATTCGGAAAGCGGGCGCGCTCTTCGGTCGGCGCCATTTCCTCGGGCAGCGTCGCGACGCCGCCGTGGGGCGAGCGGCGCACCGGCATCGCGGGCGCCGTTACGCGCGTGGTCATTGGCCGATAGTTGCCGCTGGGTGCAGCGACCCCGGCGCGCGGCGCGCTGATGATCGGCGTGCTCGGCGCCGACGGCAGCGGCGCCGCGCCGCCTTTTTCCTCCATCTCGTCGAGATATTCATCGACGATGTCCTCGGCGTCGCCGGGATCGAGGCCGAGGTTTTCGGCCATGTTGATGAAGGCGTCGCGCTGGTCGTCAGTCATCGCGTCCTCATCGAGTCCGCTGAGCCGCAACATGCGCAAAAATTCCGCCGTCGGATCGGCTGGTCCGCGCTCGCGGCGTTGACGGCGGCCGGAGGGGGCCACCTGCGTCTCGAGCGCCGCCACGGGTGTGACGGGCGCCGGCTCGGGCGGCGGCGGTGGCGGGATGTCTGCCTGGCGCTTGGCCCCCGTTCGGGTAAGCCCTTCTTCGATGGCCGCGCGCATGTCTTCCGCGCTGAGTCCCTTCGCTTTGCCGAGTCGGAAAAGGTGATTTTCCTCCTCGATATTCAGCACGCCCTTGCCGAGCGAGAAATCGAGAAAGCGCTGAAACTCCGCGAGCGACGCCGCCTTGTAGCGCGCTGCCAAATCGACATCGAGCTTCGCGCGAACCTCGGGATTCAACAGCTCCGCGCGCGCCTCGGCCAGCTTGCTCGGCGCGAGGTCTATGCCGCCGCGCAGGAGCTGCGCGATGGGATTGCTCGGCTGATTTTTGAGCGGCAGTTTTTTCTGCCACCAGACGAGCAGTTGCCGGCAATTCTCCTCGATGAGCGCGTCGCTCGGATTTTCCTCGAACGACAGGCATAACCGCTCATACCGATTTTCCGAATCGTAACGGCTCCAGCCGTCCCACTTGCGGGGATCGTCTGGCAGCGGAGAGGGGAGGGCCATTGGAGAAAGGCTAAAGGCTAAAGGCTAAAGGCTAAAGAGAGTTAGCAGAAAAATCCGCGACGACCGCCGCATTTTTTTAGCCTTTAGCCTTTAGCCTTTAGCCTTTTTCTTTCTTCACTCGACGCGCAGCAGCGACAGGCTCGCGGTGGCGGCGGCGATTTCGCTTTCGGCCAGGCCGGTGTTGCGCTCGATGGTCGCTTTGCTCTGCTTGCCGTAGGCATCGACGATGACTTCGAGCACCTGGTTGGCCGTGTAGGTGTAAGTCAATTCGACCGGCGAGCCTTTGGGCAGGAACGGCGGCAGGTCGATGGTCGCGGTGCCGAGCGCGGTGCATTCGCCGGGGAGGCTGCTTTCGCCTTCGACCACGCGCACCATCACACGCGAAAGATTCGCTTGCGAAGTGCCGAAAGAATTTTTCTGCTCGCACGGAACGGCCGTCATTTTCGGGATCATCGGATAGACGTATTCCTCGAGTGTCGAGTCGTTCCAGAGCACGACGCCGAGCGTGTGCGAAGTGATGTTCGACACCTGGATGAGGCCGCCTTCGCGCGTGCTGAATTGTTCGCGCGTTTCGACCGGCACGGTCGGCTCGGCGCCTTTGTCCTCGTCTTGAAGCTGGAGCAAAATGCCTTGGATCGCCGCGCCGATGGCGACGGCTTCGTCGGGGCTGACATGCTCAGTCAAGGGCAAGCCCGACATCTCGCCGATCATGTTGCGCACCATTGGCATCCGGGTCATGCCGCCGACCATGAGCACCTTGTCCATGTCGCTCCAGCTCATGCGGGCTTCCTGTAGCACGATCTCGCAAATCGCCTTGCACTTTTCGACCAGGTGCGCGCAGAACGCCTCGAAGTCTTCGCGCGTCAGCTCGACCTTGATGCTCTTGCCGTTGTGCGAATGCACGATGGTCGTGCGCGGCCGGCTCGAGAGCTGGATTTTCGACGCCAGCGCGCGGCTCTGGAGTTCCTGGTAGCTCTGCAAATCGAGCAGCGGATTCTCGCCGTGCAGCCGGTCGAATTCCTCGGCTACCAGATTCACGATGATGTCGTCCCAATCCTTGCCGCCGAGCCGATGGTCACCGTTGGTGGCGATCATTTTGATGTGGCGATCCTGGATGCGCATGATCGTCACGTCGAACGTGCCGCCGCCGAGATCGAAGACGAACACGGTCTGGTCCTGGTCAATCTTGTCCAGGCCGTAAGCCAGCGCGGCAGCCGTCGGCTCGTTGATGATTTGCAGGACATTCAAGCCGGCGAGCTGGCCGGCATGAATCGTCGCGGTGCGCTCGCTGTCGTTGAAATACGCGGGGACCGTGATGACGACGTCCGTCACCTCGCAGTTGAGATACTTTTGCGCGTCGTTCTTGAGCTTTTTCAGAATCACCGCGCTCAGCTCCTCGGCGGAAAAAACCTTGCCCGCGAACTCGCGGTGAAATTCGTCTTTGCTCTTGCCCATCTCGCGCTTGACGAAATCGACGATCTTCTCCGGCTCGGCGACCGAGTTCTGTTTTGCCAGCGTGCCGACGACCGCCGTGCTGCCATCGAAAAGAATGACCGAGGGCGTGATGCGTTCGCTCTCGGAGTTCGGAATGATGTGCGGTTTGCCGTAGGGATCGATGTGCGCCATCGCGCAGAACGTCGTCCCGAGATCGATGCCGATTGCTTTGCGGTGAGTCATAACAGCTGAGGATACAAAATTGAGTTGAACGAAGAGCGGTCAGTCGGTGGAAAAAATTACGTCGCGGTGCTCGCGGAAGTGTCCGCCGTCGGCGAGAACCACTTGGTGGCGACGACTTCTTCCGGCCGCACGCAGCGGTCCTCACGCCAGAGAAAGCCGGGGCGCACCGAGCGCACCACGCGGCCGTCTGCCGCCGCGCTCCCAGCCGGCTCGAAGCTCACCCACCGGTGCACCTTTTTATCGACCGGCTCGCCGGCCTCGGTGCGCAGCGGATGCACGTCCAGGCGCTCGAAAATTTCCAGGAGATGGCTGACGACGTTGAGCAAATTTTCCGCGAGCCGGCTGGCGAAATCCTCGCAGCCTTCTTTGACGTGCTCGTTGGTTTGTAGGAGCAGCGAGGAAAGGTCGTCGTAGAGATTGATGAGATCGCGGATGAACGGCTTCTGCAGCGCGTCGAAAAGGAACCCGTCTTTGTAGCCTTTCAATTCCGCGTGCATCGCGTCGAACAACTTTTGGTTTGCGGATTCCGTGGAGGCGATGCGCCCGAGCTGATGGGCGATCCCTTCCATGGTCGGCGACGGCACGCTGGTCGCGGGCTTCGCTTCGGCAAGGGCGGCGCTGGCGGCGAGCTTGGTGAGCAACTGGCGGTTCTCGACCACCGCGCGATTCACCGATTCGATGCCAACCGCCACCGGCTTGATCATCTGCCCAACGGCAAGCAAAAATTCACTCCGCTGCGACACAGAAACCCCGCCGGACTTGAACGATAACTCGCCGGCCGACGAGCCGCTCGACGCCACCGGCGGAATCCGGCGAGTTTGTGTGCTGGCCTTTTTTTCCGCCTGCGCGGCGAGCGATTGCATCGCGTGGGCGAAGTCGGGCGTTTCGTCGCCAGAGAGATTGTCGTGCGGTTCGGCCATTCGCTACCTGCGTAGCGGATTTCAGGCCAAGCGAAGCGCCTAAGTGAGCTTTTCCTTCTGGCGAACCGTCTTTTTCCCCGCATAAAAGCGGCGGATCGCTTCCGCAAAGGCATCGAGGCTGGCCTGCGGCGACTCGACATCGACGCGCAACCCGCGCGCGCGCAACGCGCCGGAAGTGATCGGCCCCAAGCTCGCAAATTTCACGTCCGGCGGCAGCGGCAGGCCAAGCGCGAGAAAATTTTCCACGGCCGACGACGAGGCAAACGTGAGCATGTCCGCGCCCTCGCGGCGGAAGCGTTCGATGGCACCGGTGCGGTCGCCGGCTTCAGTCTCCGGCACCGTGCGGTAGCCGATGGCTTCATCGACGATGGCGCCTTTTTTTTCGAGCGCGGAGGCGATGATCTCGCGCGTGGTTTCCGGCCGCACGAGCAGGAGCTTCAAATTTTCCACGCTGCCGTGCTCTTTTTCCAACGCGGCGACGAGCGCTTCGGCCACGGCTTCACCGGGTTGCAGATCAACTTTGAGATGGAACTCTCGCACCCGCGCCGCCGTGGCCGGTCCAACCGCGGCGATGCGCGCGCCGCCGATGTCGCGCGCGTCGTCGTAGAGTTTGTAAAACCATTCGAAGAACGCGCTGACCCCGTTTGGACTCGTGAAGAGCACCCAGTCGTAGGTGTGCGCGTCGCGCACGAGTTCCGCGAACGCGCGCAAGTCCGCCGGCGGCTCGGTGCGGATGGTGGGAATCTCGAACACGTCCGCGCCCAGCGCGGCGAGGCGTGTGCTCAGCGCGCCGGCCTGTTTGCGGGTGCGCGTGACGACGATGCGCTTGCCCGCGAGCGGACGATCCGTTTCAAACCAATTCAACTCCTCGCGCAACTTCACGACCTCGCCGAACACCGCGATGGCCGGCGTCTCGAATCCCGCAGCCTCCGCGCGCTCGGCGATATTCTCCAGCGTGCCGACGAGCGTCTCCTGCCGCGCCGTCGTCGCCCAACGCACGAGCGCCACCGGCAGCGCCGGCTCCGCGCCGCCAGCGAGCAACTGGCGCGCGACACTTTCCAGCCGCTCGAGGCCCATGAGCATCACCTTGGTTCCCGGCGTCTGCGCCAATTGCGCGAAATCGACCGCGGCGCCACGAGTTTCACCCTTCTCCGGGTCTTCGTGTCCGGTGAAAATCGTGAGTTGCGAAACCTGCCCGCGCTGCGTCACCGGGATGCCGGCATACGCTGGTCCCGCGATGGCCGACGACACCCCCGGCACGATCTCAAATTTCACGCCCGCGCGCGCAAGCTCGAGCGCTTCTTCACCGCCGCGTCCGAACACAAACGGGTCGCCTCCCTTCAGGCGCACCACGGTTTTTCCCCCGCGCGCGTGCTCGACGAGCAGCGCGTTCGTTTCCGCTTGTTTCAACGCGTGCGCGCCCGCGCGCTTGCCCGCGAAAATGATCTCCGCCGTCGCCGGTGCCCACGCGAGAATCGCCGGGTTGCAAAGCGCGTCGTAAAGAATGACGTCCGCTTTTTCAACGCACTCGCGCGCGCGCAACGTGACCAGTCCCAAGTCGCCCGGCCCGGCGCCGACGAGGTAGCACACACCGGTTTTTTTCGCGGGAGCACTGGCCATAAATCGAGAAATTGCTGCGCTGAAAAAGTCGTTAAAATTTGCCCTGAAGTCCTTCCGCCGCCAGCGCGGCGACTTCCGCCGGACGCGCCGCGGCGCCGCGGGGCGCCGCGCGGCGGGGCGGCGCGGCGGGCGGGGGAAATAGAATAGCGCGCCGGCCCTCATCCCCCGCCCCCGCCCCGCGGGCGCCGGGCACTCCCCGCCCGGGGGCGGCGCGTCGGGAGCGTGAAATAGAATCGCGCGCAGGCACAGCTCAGCCCTTGTGTCATTCAGCGAAGTCGCCACCCCGAGCGGCATCTGGCAGCCGCCTCCGAGCAGGGAAAGCAGCGCACGCTCCGCGGTGACGGCAGCCCAGGTCGGCTCGTGATTCACGGCGGCCAGCGCGTCGAGCGTGCGACGATCATCGGCACGGCATTGCATTCCGATGGCCCCTTGCCCAACAGCAGGCAACATCACGTCCGTTCCGAGCACCTCGATTCGGAAAGTCGCGCCCTCGGTTTTCAATGCACCCACCGCCAGCGCCTCGCCGTAACCCAATCGCTCCAGCCCGGCGCGCGCGAGCACGAGCGCGCTCCAGTCCGCATTGTCGCGCAATTTCGCCAGACGCGTGCCGACGTTCCCGCGCACCGCGCACACTCGCAGGTCGGGGCGCAGGTGAAGCAGTTGCCGCTGCCGGCGCAAGCTGCTCGTGGCGACGAGGCCGCCGGCAGGCAGGGCAGGAAAGGCAAAAACCTCGGAAACGTCTTCTTTCTTCCTTCTTTCTTCTTCCTGGTAAATCAGCACATCCGCTGTGTCCGCGCGCGGGAGCACGGCGGCGAGGACGAGACCCGCGGGCAGCGCGGTCGGCAGATCTTTGAGACTGTGGACAGCCACGTCGATCTCGCCGGCAAGCAACGCACTTTCAAGCTCTTTGGTGAACAAGCCGGGGTCGATTGGCTTTTCGCCGGGTCGGTCGGAAACGTAGCCGTGACCGCTCGCGGTGACGTGCGTCAAACTCAAGTCCTGGCGTTTGTCACCGGTGGTCTTGATTTCGCGAAGCACGACGGCGTCGTCGATGACCGGCTCAAGCGCCGCCCGCGCGAGCGCGGCTTGCGCCAGGGCCAGCGCGCTGCCGCGAGTGCCAAGTGTGAAAGCCATCGCGCAGCAGATTCCCTACGGTCGCGCCCGCCCGCCGCCACCCACTTCCCCCGCCTCCGCCCCGGCGGTTCCAGCCGAGTTGGCACCGAACCAGTCCTAGCCCAGCCGCCGGGCTTCGCGCGTCATCCAATCCGTGAACTCCGCGACGTGCGCGGCGATCAGCGCCTCGCAACGCGCGAGTTCCTGCTGCCGCGATTGCAGCGCTTGGTTCGCGATGGTCTGGAGCGAGTCGATGTCATAAAGATAAACGCCCTCGACGTCGTTGACGCTCGGCTCGACGTCGCGCGGCACCGCAAGGTCGATGAGAAACAGCGGCCGATCGGGCCGCCGGTGCATGATGTCTTCGATCTGCACGCGCGTGATGACGTGATGCGGCGCGGCGGTGGTGGAAACAATGATGTCCAGATCGGCCGCGGCGACGCGTTCCCAGTCCTCGAATCCCAGCGCTTGGCCGCCGAGTTCCGCGGCCAGCGCGGCGGCGCGGTCGTGGTGGCGATTGGAAACAAAGAGCGAGCGCGCGCCGCGCGATTGCAGGCTGCGCGCGACGCGCTCGCCCGTGTCGCCCGCCCCAAGAATGAGCACGCTGCGCCGGTCGAGATCGCCGAAGATTTTCTC
>CAXTRS010000268.1:0-4275 GCA_964246635.1 uncultured Chthoniobacterales bacterium
GCCCGCGGCGCACGCCGTAACCCTCCCCAGCCTCCCTTCTTCGGGCTGCCTGCCAGCACACGGCGTGGCCGCAGGCTGCCGCTTGCCCGACCCCCAATCCTCCACTATGCAAACTCCATCCTCTGCAACCGCCTCCTCCCGCCGCGACTTCCTGAAAGGCAGCGGTCTCGCCCTGGCCGCCACGTGCCTGACATCGGCCGCCGCCGCCCCGCGCGCGCGCGGCCAAAGCCCCTCGCCACTGCCCATCCCGCCGGGCGGCCTGCACCCGCTGCCAAACCCGGCCACCCTGCACGTCCGCAAAGACGTGGCGACGCTCGCGGCGACCGATCCGCTGCTGGTGGCCTACAAGAAGGCCGTCACGCAAATGCAGGCGCTGCCTGCCAGCGATCCCAGAAACTGGACGCAGCAAGCCAAGATTCACAACGACCATTGCCCGCACCGCAACTGGTTCTTCCTGCCGTGGCACCGCGCCTACCTCCACTACTTCGAGGCCATCTGCCGCGACCTCTCCGGGATGCCGAATTTTGCGCTGCCCTACTGGAACTGGACGCGCGACCCCCAGGTGCCGGCCCCCTTCTGGGGCAATGGCAACCCGCTGAACCACCCGCGCGAATGCACGCCCAACGACACCATCTCGCCAGAATTCGTGGGCCAGACGGTCATCACCCAGATCCTCGACTTGAAAGACTTCCTGCTGTTCGGCAGCGGCAAAGCCACCACGCAGCGCGGCAGTGGCGGCACCGGGCAGCTGGAAGGCACGCCGCACAACAACGTGCATGTCTTTATCGGCGACGACATGGCCACCTTCATGTCGCCGCGGGACCCGATCTTCTGGCTGCACCACGCCAACGTGGACCGGCTCTGGGTGCAATGGAACGCGGAGGGCAACGCCGACACGAACGACCCGGTCTGGACGGGTTTCGTCTTCAAGCAAAACTTCTTCAATACCGCCAAACAGCCGGTGGACATCGGTGTCTCCCAACTGACCTCCACTCTGCCGCTGGGCTATCGCTACGACGACCAGCAGGCGACCCCGCCCGTGGTGAAATTTGGCCCCAAGGCGTTTATGGATATCAAGGATCTCGCGGCGACGGCGGCCAATGAGCAGTCGACAGAAACCGGGACGCCCCTGGCCGTCCAGATGCGCGCCAGCGCACAATTCCTGCAGAGCGCCAGCTCCATCGCCCAGAAGGCGGCGGCGGCTCCCCTGCTCGCGGCGGCGCCCCCGGAGCGGGTGGTGCGGCTCTCCATCGCGGAGATCACGCCGCCGAAGAATCGGCGTTCCTACGTGCGGGTTTTCATCAACTGCCCGTATCTGACCGCCGCCACGCCCATCAACGATCCCCATTACGTGGGGGCGTTCTCGTTCTTCGGCGACGACCACGGGGACGCGGCCGGCCACGAGGGGCACGATGGCAAAGGCGTGGCGTTCAACTTCGATCTCACCCGCACGCTGGGCCGCTTGGAACGCTCCAAGCGTTTCCCGAAGGAGGACATCGAAGTCCAGCTCTTGGCCCTGCCTCTGAGCGGCAGCGGCCTAGATCAGCGTGTCGAATTGCTGCCCGCCAAATTCCATGTCACGGTAGCGACGTCGGAAGGGAATCATCCTTGATTGACTGACGTGAGGAAAAAGAACGACCGGGGGAAGGGGCCGTCGTTGCGGGGGAGCCGTCTGGCGCTGTGGCTCGCGTGCTCTGCGTTGGGCATGCTTTCGCCCGTGCTGGGTGCCCGGGGCGACTCGCCGCAGTTCTTCCAAGATCACAAAGCCCCTGTCCTGAGTCTTGAGGTGCCCGTCCAAAAACCGATTGTCCTGAGCCCGGCGACGCGCGCGGCACTTTCCACGCTGCTGCCGGGCGGCGGCCGGCGTGAGGCCAGGGAATTCGTGCTGGAAGTCTCCTGCGAGCCGGCCAGCGGGCCGGCGGGCGCGCCGGCCGTGCGGGTCTTCTTGAATGCACCGGGGGCGAATCGCGCGACCTCTCTCGAGGACCCCCATTATGTCGGCAGCTTCGGTTTTTTCCCGACCGCTGGCCCGGCGGCCCCCGGGGAGAGCGGCCCGCGGAACTTTCTCTTGAGCGCCACGAAAACTCTGGCCCGGCTGATGGAGTCGGGAAGCTTGACGGCGGAATCCCCGCTGAGCGTCACGCTGGTGGCAGTCAAGGTGCGTGAGAGCGCGGCCAGCGCGGGCACGGTCGGTGTGGGCGAGATCCGCCTGTATCATCAGCCGTAGGGGGCGAGCCCCTGGGCTGGACTCCCGGTCTTCCTCCGCGAATTCGTCGCTGCGCGAGGCCGGGGGCGGCATCCGCTCAATAAATGCCGTCGCTGCCGTTGGCGCGCATCGCGGTTTTGTGCAAAAGCGAACGAAAACGACGAGAAGAGCTGGACAGAATGAGGTCAGCTCGTGAATCTGGCAGTTTTCTGATCTGCGGCTGCGCCCCAAGCAAAGGAGAGGGGTCGGTCTGAGAATTGCGTTCTTTAGACTTTCACTGCAAGACCTTCGGCCTCGGCGAGCAGCTTCTGATTGGCATCGAAAGTAAGGAACTCTTCCGCGCCGAGATGGAGCGCGGTGGCGACGTGCAGGGTATCCGCCAGCCGGTGGCCGTGCCGCTCCGTGTAAGTGGCGCTGAGCCGCTCGGCGAGTCCATGCACATCCGCCCAATCGACCGGCACGATCTCCACGATCTTCGCCGCCAAGTCCGCCTGAAAATCGCGCAGCATCGCCGCGCCCTCCGCTTTGGAAAAACCTTTCGTCTTGTCGCTCGCGTGCAGCCGCGTTTGCAGGCGGATGGATTGCCGGAATTCGAGCAGGAGCAGACCCGACACGCGCAACGGCCCCGGCAGCGCCTGCATGTAAGCGATGACTCGCGGCGAATGCACCTGCTGTCGATACAGCGAATACAAAAACGACGTGTCCGGAAAATGGCTCATCCCTGCTCGCCTTCGAGTTCGTATTCCCGCATTTCGCGCACTTCTTTTTCGCTGAAAACGCGGTCGCCCCAGATCGCCTTCAGCCGCGCGGCGAAGTCCGGCTTTTTGCCCGCCGCCGCGCCGCGGCGCTTGGGCAACGCCTTGAGCACGGCGATCGGCTCGCCGCGTTTCTCAATGCGGATTTCCTCGCCTTCGCCGAGCCAGGTTTCGATTTTGGAAAAATGATTACGCAAGTCGCGGACGGTCGCGGTCTTCATGTGGACAGGCTGAGTCCACACAGGGCGGCGTCAACCGTTTGATCGGAGAAGCGAATGAAAACAATCAGGAGGCGGGCTTGGGATTCCGTGCTTTTCTGACTCGACCCGGCCCCCGCGTTATCCAGCGGGCGGCGGCGAAATCCGGCGGATGCATTTGGCGGGCGACTGCGGTTCCGTGTAATCTCGGCGCGACATGGAGGGAGACCCTCAGCCGACCTCGACAGACCACTCGGCCGCCACCCACGCGCTACCCGCGCCAGCGGCGGAGAAACGGCGCTTCCATCATTACGAAGTCGAGTTGACGGCCGACAGCTCGGCGCTGCTCGAGCTGGGCCGCGGCGCGATGGGCGTCACTTACAAGGCGCGCGATGTGAATCTCGATGCGCCGGTGGCGTTGAAAGTCATCGCGGCGTGCTTTTCGGATCATCCGGCGATGCGCGAGCGCTTCCGGCGCGAGGCGCGCGCGACTGCGCAACTGCGGCACCCGCACGTCGCCAGTGTTTTCCATTTTGGCGAGACCCCGGAGGGTCAGTGTTTTTACGCGATGGAGTTCATCGAGGGCGAGACGCTCGATGCGCGCGTGCGGCACGACGGTCCGCTCTCCGCGCCGCTGGTCCTCGAGATTGCGCGGCAGATCACTGAGGCGCTCATTGCCGCAGACCGCCGCGGGCTGGTGCACCGCGACCTGAAGCCGGGCAACCTGATGCTCGTCGATCCGGAAGCGGGTCAGGCCGCAGCGGGGGGAGCGCGTCCCGGCTCGTCGGTGAGGGCGCCGGTATTTGTCAAAGTCATTGATTTCGGCCTGGCCAAAGCGGTCTCGGGTGCCGACACCGAAGCAAGCGCCTCGCTGACCCAAGGCGGGTTCGTCGGCACCCCGGCCTACGCGAGTCCCGAGCAAGCGGAAGGCGGCCCTATCGACGCGCGCTCGGACATCTTCAGCCTTGGCGCGACACTCTGGTTTCTGCTCGTCGGCAGACCGCCGTTTCCGGGCCGCTCGCTCGACGAAATTCACGACCGCCAGCTCCATCGCCCGCTGCCGCTGGCGCAACTCGCCGATGCGCGCGTGCCCGCCCCGTTGATCGGCTTGCTAGAG
>CAXTRS010000268.1:4285-7077 GCA_964246635.1 uncultured Chthoniobacterales bacterium
CGCGCCTCGTCACGACGCGCGTGGCGCTGGACGCGGCGGACCCGGCGCGGCGGCCTGCTTCGCCGCTGGCGTTGCAGGAAGCGCTCGCGAGGTGCTGGGAGGAAACGGGCGTCCCCGCGACGGCGTTCCGGCGGACCGATCCGGCAGCAGGTGAGGCAGTAACCGCGATACCGTTCGCACCCACTCCTCTCCGCAATCGCATCGGCGCCTGGATCGCGGCAGCAGCTATGGCCTTGGTGCTCGCCGGCGCAGCGGCAACGTTTTTCTGGTGGCGCCAGCAACCTCGCCGTGCCGCCGACCTGCCAGCGGCCACGGTCACCGCGCCGATTCCTGTGCCCGCGATGGTCGAGAAAGGCATCGCGGTGCTGCCGCTCGAAAATCTTTCTACCGAACCGGAGAACGCCTTTTTTGCCGACGGCATCCAGGACGACGTGCTCGCATCCCTGGCGAAGATCAAAGAGCTCAAAGTCATCTCGCGCTCCTCGGTGTTGAGCTACCGCAACGCCGCCACGCGCAACCTGCGCGAGATCGGCCGCCAGCTCGGCGTCGCCCACGTGCTCGCCGGCAGCGTGCGCCGCGCGGCCAACCGCGTGCTCGTCAACGTCGAACTCGTGGACACCCGCGACGGCCGCCAGCTCTGGGCCGAGCGCTATGACCGCACGCTGGCGGATTCGCTCACCCTCCAGGGCGAACTGGCCACCGAGATCGCCACCTCGTTGCGCGCCACGCTCAGCCCCGAGGAAAAAGCGCAGATAGCGACAAAGCCAACGGCTGACCCGGAAGCATATCTGCTCTATCTGCGCGGCCGCGAAGCTCAGACCAGCACCGCCGGGTTGCTCGGCGACTACATGCACGCCGCGCGGCTCTACGAAGAAGCTATTGCACGCGACCCCGATTTCGCTCTCGCCCGCGCGCGGCTATCCGCCACGTCGTCCTATCTTTTTCAAAACTCCCAGCCCACCGCGGCGAACCGCGCCCGCGCCCGCGCACAAGCCGACGAGGCGCTGCGGCTGCGCCCTGACCTCGGCGAGGCACACCTCGCGCGCGCGCTGTGCTTTTATTGGCTGGATAAAAACTTCGATGCCGCTTTGGCGGAACTCGCGCTGGCCAGCCGGCTGCTGCCGAACGACAGCGACGTGGACGCCACGATCGCCTACATCACCCGCCGCCGGGGTAACTGGGGCGAGGCGCGCAACCGCCTGGGGCGCGTGCTCGAGCGCGATCCGCGCAACGGCCGGATCGCGATGGAGGTGTCGCTGACGTGCTTGCACCAGCGCGACTGGGCCGCCGCCGCACGCGCCGGCGACCGCGCCGGCGCGCTGGCGCCGGACTCGCCGTATGTCGTTATCACACGGCGCTACGTGGATTTCTGGAGCCGCGGCGATCTCGGGCCGTTGCGCGCCGCGCTGGCGAGTTTTCCCGCGGGCATCGATCCTGACGGCGTCGTCAGCCAGGCGCGCTGGGACGTGGCGATGCTTGAGCGCGATTTTCCCGCCGCTGAGCGCGCGGTCGCGGCGTGCGCGCTTGATCCCTTGCTGTTCTACGTTGGCGTGCCCATTCCAAAGTCGTATCTGCTCGGCTGCACCGCGCTGGCGCGCGGAGACGAGGCGCGGGCGCGCGAACTCCTCGAATCCACCCGATTCTTTTTTGAGTCGGAACTGCAAGCCACTCCGCTCGATCCGTTTCGCCACGGGCAGCTCGGCTGGGTGCTCGCGCTGCTCGGCCGCCGGGAGGAAGCTGTGCGCGAAGGCCGCCGGGCCGTGGAGCTGCTGCCCGAAAGCCGCGACGCGCACGACGGCCCGCAGATGGCCAGCTATCTGGCGCTAATCCTGGCGCGCTGCGGACAAAACGACGAAGCCCTCGCGTTGCTCGAACGATTGCTGCGCACGCCCGGCCCGCCGGATCATTACGCGGCGAGCGTCACGTTGCCTGAACTGCGCGCGCGCTGGCAATGGGACCCGCTTCGGAGTGATCCGCGCTTTCAGAAAATCCTCGCCGATCCGGAGCCGCAGACGGCTGGGAAATAAGGTCGCGAGAAGCGGAGTGCAGAAGGGGTCGGCCCAAGAAGCACGCTCTTTTCCGACTCGCTCTTTGCCCCTCCTTTCGCCGGCGCGCGTGAGCAAAATCCTACGGATGCGTTTGGCGAGCGCCCGCGCTTCCGTGTAATCTTCGGCGCGACATGACGGGAGACCCGCCACCGAACGCGCCCGAGGACCCTGCTGCCACGCAGGCGCTCCCCGCGACGGCGGCCGAGACGCGGCGGTTCCAGCACTACGAGGTTTGCCTGCGCGAAAGCGATGGCGGCCTGCTCGAATTGGGCCGGGGCGCGATGGGTGTCACCTACAAGGCGCGCGACGTGAATCTCGACGTGCCGGTGGCGTTGAAAGTCATCAGTGCGCAACTCTCCGGGCACGCCGCGGTGCGCGAGCGGTTTCGCCGCGAGGCGCGCGCTACCGCGCAACTGCGGCATCCGCACGTGGCGAGCGTTTTTCACTTCGGCGAGGCACCGCAGGGTCAGTGCTTCTACGCGATGGAATTCATCGAGGGCGAGACGCTAGAGGCCAGGGTGAAGCGCGACGGCCCGCTGCCCGCGCCGTTGGTCGTCAAGATCGCCCGGCAGGTCACCGAAGCGCTCATCGCCGCCGACCGCCGCGGTCTCGTGCACCGCGACCTAAAACCGGGCAACCTGATGCTCGTCGCCCCCGACACTGCCGGCACGAAGCCACCGGAAACCCGCCCCAGCGCCGCGCCCGCCGCGCCGGTGTTGGTCAAAGTCATCGACTTCGGCCTCG
>CAXTRS010000269.1:0-7054 GCA_964246635.1 uncultured Chthoniobacterales bacterium
CCACTAGAACCGGCAGGCCCGCGCATCGGGCGGTACGACCGCGGGCGCGCGCAGCCCGGCCTCGGTGCTGCTGATGATCGAGCGGCTCCTCGCCGACCCGGCCACTCCCGCGGTTTCAGCGCCGCGACACCGCCCCCCCCCCCCCCGGCATCCGCCAGAACACCGCCCCACTATTCAAACGGAACCATTACCGACAAAACTCACCGCTCACGCCGTGAGCTATTTTCTGTCGCCCCTGCCGGGGCTAAACCAGCAACTGATTCACAAGAGGAACGTTCCAACTTCACCGCGGCGCGGCGGAGAAAAGCAAAAGGCAGCGCCGGTTTCCCGGCGCTGCCTTTGCCTTGCCTAACCCGAAGATCGGGACGCTTACCAGCCGGTATCCTGTAGGAGCGTATAAGTCAGGTCGGCCGGAGGCACGACGGACTGCCCCAAACCGGCGTTGATGTTCGGCTCCATGATCAGGTTCGGCGTCGCGCTCACATCGTAGTGCGAGACCGAGGAGCCCGAAATAAACGGGTTCGGCGCATACATCTTCACGCGATTGGAGGCGTCCGCTCCCGCACGCCGCGACAGATCGAGACCGAGCGTGGCGGTGACATTGGCCTGCGTGGCGCGCGAACGGCGCTCGAGCGCAGCCTTGATGGCCGCGCCGTCGGTCTGCGTGACGCGCACGGCCGGAATCGTGATGTTCGGGTCCGCACCACCGAGTCCCGGGGGCGGCGAGCCGGCGGCGTTGTCCACGACGATGACTCCAACCGCACCGGCGTCCTGACAGGCTTTGACCTTGATGACAAAACCGCAGGTGCCGCGATCCACGAGCGCGATCTTGCCGTTCACCGCCGCCGCGTTGGCAGGCGAGAGGGTAGCCGCCGCAGCAGAGTCGTTGGGATTGCAGGCAAGGCCGATGTTGCCGGCGCTGTCGATGACCTGGCCGACCTGGGCGGTGACGCCGGGGCTGCTCAACTGCGCACCGAACGAAGCCGTGCCCACCGCATAATTTTGCGTCCCCAGCGAGGGTGAACTGACCGTGACGTTGGGAGTCCCGTTTTGCAACACGGTCGGAACATTGGCCGTAACCAGCGGGCCGGCCCAGACCAGCTTGTCGCTGATGGCGGAGGCAGCGCGCTGGGCATTGGTCAACTGCGTCCAAGTCAAGCCGGTATTACCGTCGGTCAGGTAGCGATCCCAGATGTGCGGAAACCCGGCGAGGGGAGCTCCAGTCGAGCCATTCGTCGAGGTTTGGAAGCCGAGGCCGTGCCCGATTTCGTGAATCAGCACGACGAGCAAATCCGTTGTCGACCCGGGCGGCTGGTTGTCCAACCCCAAGTAGAAGGGCATCCCCGTGAGACAACCGGCGTTGCCGAGGTTGACGTTGAAGCGGGCGCGAATCTGATAAATGACCGGACTACTGCCCGTGGGCGGCGTCAAACTGACCGTGCTGTTATTGGTGCCCGAGATTTTGTTCGCCAGCGCCGCGCTATACAGCGTGTTGGCAAACGGAGCATTGGTAAAATTGACGAAGAACTCGGCCGCACCCGCGCTCCCGAGCGTCGCGCTCGTCGCCGTGCAAGTCAGGGCCTCCCAGGTGGCATAAACCTTGATCTCCACCGAGCTGTTGAGAGTGTTGCCCCAGACCTGGGCGGCCCGTTGGTAAACGTTGAGCCGCTGCTGGCCGAGCGTGGTGCCGGTATTCCCGCCCACCGGCGCCACCACGGTGGTGTCATTAAAGCCAACCCCGGCAGGGTCGCCGTTCACGATGCTGACGGTCGCCGCCGCCTGCGCCAGCGTCGGCAGTGCCAGCAGCCCGGTGGCAAGGAGGATAAATGCCTTATTTTTCATCGAGGACCTCCTTCTTCGTCACGTTCGCTTTTTGAGCCGCTTCCATCACCGCTTCGACTTTGTCGCCCGGCACACAGGCCGTGCGGACTTTTCCGTCCGGCCCCTTGACCGCGACGGAGTAAACATCGAGCGACGGGTCCGCCGTGATCGCCAGAACCCCGTTGGGAAGCTGGCGAACGACAGGCTCAGCCTTTTCCTTCCCCTTCGTGCCTTCAAGTTTGGCGGCGGGCCGGAGCGCGGCAATTTCCTCCGGGGTCGGCGCCCGAAGAGCACCCGTTACCGGGTCTCTGGCGGCCATCATGCCGGCGGAGGCAGTGCTGGCACTGGTGGTCGTCGCTGCGGAACTGGCCGCGGTGGTGGCGCAACAATCGTCGGCGCGCGCCAGGGTCACTGCGGCAAGCGCCGTCGTGGCCCCCAGCACGCCGAGAAGGGCGGTTCGGGGTAAGGAGTATTTCATGCGTTGAACTCGTTCGAGAGAGGAACGGCGTGCTTGAAAGACCGGCACGCCTTGCGGTCTGCGATGCGGACAGGTGCTTGAGACACTCCGCCCGGACAGTCAATGGTGCTGAATCCCTCCCCTCCTGTCGAGCGAAAGTTTGCGACAATTGATTTTTCTGCGCGGCGAGGGGCCGTGGCGCGCTCACATCAGGAAGGCGGCGACCCCCAGCGCCATCCCCGCGACGCCCAGCCCGATGCCGATCCACCAAAACAGGCGCGTGCCCGCGAGAATAGCCACCGAGCAAATCACGACGCCGATCTGGAGAAAGAGCGCGGACTGGTCGCAGCGATCGTTGACCGCGCCCTTGCGCTCCGCCTCTTTCTGCAACTCCTCGGCCTTCGCTTTGATCCCGGCCCGTTCCGCTTCGTAACGCTCGGCTTCCTTGCGCAGCCGGGCGGCGTCGGCTTTCGCTTCCTCCGCGGGCGCCCCGCCGCCGGTTGCAGCGGCAAGCCGCGCGATCAAATCGCCCTGCATCGCCGACATCTGGCCCTTGATGCTCTTCGCCTGGAAATAGCTCCACTGATTCGAGGCTTCCGTCGTTTTGATGCCGGCTTCCGCCTTCGCGTTGTCGCCCAGATTGCTCACGAACGACAAGCAGATCGCCAGGATCGCGATCGTCAGTGCGACTCGCTTTTCAAACGGATCTTTCGCTTCGGGAATCTCGGGTGCGTCGGCCATGGCGCGATAATAATGACGGCAGGGCCGCGGTCACAACGAAGAATTCAGCGACTGGGTCGCGGTCGCGCACGATTCACGGCTGGCGGGCGGTGGTTCGTGCAGAAATTTCGGCTCTTTCGGATTCGCGTCGTGCATCGTTTCCAGCGCGAAGAGCCCGGTCTCCGGCATGCCGGCGAGCAGCGCGGCGTCGCGCAGCAGTCCGTTGGCGGGCAGAACCCAATGCACAACGCGCTTCGCGTCGCGAATGCCAACGGCATTCCGTCATCCAGCCCAAGGTAGCCTCGCAGCGGCTACCTTGGGAAACCAATGCACAACGCGCTTCGCGTCGCGAATGCCAACGGCATTCCGTCATCCAGCCCAAGGTTGCCGCGTAGCGGCTACCTTGGGGGAATCCAATGAATAACGCGTATCAACCCTGAAAGGGTTGCATCGCGCCGCCGCAACCCGCACCCTCCCCTCCCGTCATGGCGCAATCGCTCGCAAAAATCCTTTTGCACGCGGTCTTCTCGACCAAGGATCGCCGTCCGTTTCTACAAGACCCTACGTTGCACGAAGAACTCCATCGTTATCTCGCCGGCATCCTCGCACATCTCGACTGCCAGCCACTGATCGTCGGTGGCATCGAGGATCACGGGCACCTTCTCTTCGCCCATTCCCGCACGGCCACCGTGGCGGACGTGGTGAAGGAGGTGAAACGCGGTTCATCCGTGTGGCTGAAAACCAAATCATCCGCACTGGCCGACTTCGCGTGGCAGAATGGTTACGGCGTTTTCTCGATTGGCCAGTCGCAAGTCGGTGACGTGCGCGCCTACATCGCCGGACAGGCGGAGCATCATCGCAAGCTTTCGTTTCAGGAGGAATTCCGCCGCTTGTTGCAGCGCTACGAGATCGAATGTGACGAGCGGTATGTATGGGATTGATGCAACCCTTTCAGGGTTGTTCTGCGTGTGTGGGATGGATTCCCAAGGTAGCCCGCAGCGGGCAACCTTGGACTGGTTGACTCCATCCCGTTGGGATGGGGGCCGTTTTTCGGCACCGACAGCGTCTCGCCGCTCACGCGCATCCGCCCCGTGCCTTCGAGCACGAAGTAAAACTCCTCCTGCCGGATGTGCTTGTGCCACGTGTTCGCACTACCCAGCGGCAAGCGCCACGGTCGCGCGGCCAAGTTTTCGCTCCCTGCCCGATTCAGAAAATCTGCGTTGGGGATCTTCATCAGATTCGACAGCCGCCAAGAATGGTCGTCCGGAGCAATGAGGAGATAACCGCTCACTGGTTTCATGCGGCAAAGGTGCCTCAACTGCGCCGGCGTTCCAGCTATGAAAGGCAAAGCGGCCGGTCTCCCCTCCCACTCTGAAGGCGCTTCGTTAACTCTTGGAACGATGAGGAAATTTGGTTTCTCTGCTCGAGAAACTGATGCGGGCACGCCCGTCAATCTGAACTCAGCCTAGTCTGGTAAGTCCTGTTTTCCTCAATGCCGCTTCTTTTACCTTCCAAAGGAAATACATACTCTCACCTCGGATAGTCTCTTCACCGTCACTATCGTTCATCAGTTTTGTCAGAATATCAGCCGCCGCTTTGGTTAGGCCCAAGGCTTTAGCTGCATCGCGTAGCGTCTCTGGAACCAATCCATAGTAGACGCCAAAAGAGATAGCAGCAGTCCATCCCATAATGCTTCGTCTCGCCGACTTAACCATCCCGCGTCGAGCACGAGCCATCACAATATTAAGCTTGGCTAATTCCGGCTCGACGACGTCTGAGTAGAGTTGCTCGACCTCACTCCGTTTAACCGAAAGGCCTTCTGACTTTACGTTGTCAGCTGCCTTGGCGAGGGCAGTGCGGAATAACACGAACGAATCTCCTTCCTCGTCACGTAATGCAAGCAGCTCCTTAGCAGTAAGCTCGTCCGCAAACGGAACAACGCACGTTAGTAGCTCGTGTAGAATTCGATTTCTTCTCTCGATACGAACATCCGAAGTCAGCTTTTGAAGAATCTCCACTTCGATAGATCGAGAGGTAAGCAAGGCGGCGCTAACCGCTTGCGAAACAGTTAACTCGAATCCAATGCTTCGAAACAATTCGGTAGTGAATTTATCGGCAAAACCAATGTGCCGGATGACGGATTTCGGCAGAATCACTCGATTTCCTGCCTGCAAGCTTTTGCGGAGTCTGGGAAATCCACGAAACGCTTCCAAAATCGTGGGATTAAGCGGCACAACGACGCCGTGTTCCAAAAGTTCGGCGCTATTCTCGACTTCCAGAAGATATCCATCATCCTCCCTGCGCAAGCTCATTTCGCACTCCGCAAGAAACCGTTTGTTGAAGTGTTTATAGGCTGTGTCGAAGCGGTGGTTGGGGTCGCCTCCCAAAGCTTCCTTAGAGAGACAATGAACACAAAGATCGGTATTCGGCGTCACAGGAACGATTCGATTTGCCGAGATAAGAGGTGCCAAGATACCAAGAACTTCTAAGAGTTTGTTTTTAAATGAAGCCGCTGCCGATGTGGTCAGCGAAAGGTTGGCATATGAGGAAGTTACTCGTCGAGGACAAGCTCTGGAAGCTGGTTGAGCCGCTCGTGCCGGCTCCAAAACCGCGTCGATTTCGCTATCCCGGACGCAAGCCCTTGGACAACCGCCAGGCGCTCACTGGCATCTTGTTTGTGCTCAAGACCGGCATCGCTTGGAACGATCTGCCGCAGGAGATGGGCTGCGGTTCGGGCGTGGCCTGCTGGGCCAGACTGCGCGACTGGCATCAGGCGGGCGTGTGGGAAGAACTCCACCGCGTGTTGCTCTCCAAGCTGCGCTACGCCGACAAAATTGATTGGAGCCGCGCCGCCGTGGACGCCACCACCATCCGCGCTCTGCGGGGAGGAGACAAAACGGGTAAAACGCCCACCGACCGAGGCAGAAAGGGCACGAAGGACCACTTGCTCACCGATGGCGGCTGCCTGCCTTTGGCCATGCACGCCACGGCTGCCAATCGGCACGAGTCCACCCAACTGATGACTTTGGTCGATGAGGTGCCGTCCGTCGCGGGCAAGCCGGGCCGCCCGCGTCGCAAGCCAGAAGCGATCCTGGCGGACCGCGCCTACGACAGCCAGCCGTTGCGAGAAGCGTTGTGGGCGCGTGGCATCATCCCTTTTCTGGCCAAACGCGGCAAAGCGCATGGCAGTGCCTTGGGCGTTTACCGCTGGGTGGTCGAACGCTCCTTTGCTTGGTTCAAGGGCTTTCGTCGGCTGCGCCTGCGCTACGAGCGCACGGCCTTCATGCACGAGGCGGCCTTCACACTCGCTGCCTGCATGATCTGCTTTCGCGCCCTGTAGGCTCATTTAAAAACGAACTCTAAGTCGTCGGCGAGACGTTGCCTCAGCCAGTCTACGTCAGTCTTACCTGTTGGGCGATAGTCGGCAATGAAGTTTCCAATGATAACGCGGTCGCTGTAAAGTGCCGCAAACTGTGCAAGCTCGGAGGCCCGTATCTGACGACAAGCTAGCGTAGCGCATGGCTGAGAAGAGCCGCTAAGTGATAATGATGCTGTATGACTGAATGTGTCGTTCGTTGATGTAAGGAGCGAGGGAGCCGTTAGTTCAGCAGCATGATCCGATAAAGTGACGATGTCATCGACCGTTAGTTGTTCGACTATTGTAGGGTTTACTCTAGCGCCGGACAGCAAACCCCTATTTTCGAAAATCTCCAGAAAAGCGCTCATTCTTGCCTCGTAGAAAATTTGTAAGAACTCATTAGCTTGCGCCCTTTGCGTAAACCTCGCTGCTCTTCTCCATCAACTCATCTAGTTTCTCCTGAATCCCCTTCGCCGCCGCGTCTTCGCTCCCGCCATTGTTTGCAGCATACCGGCACAGGTCTTCGGTAATCTTCAGTGAGGTGTGGCCCGCATAGGAAACATAAATTTGCGTCCTTACTATCTCTATCAGGTATTCAGCGAACGGTCGGCTTGGAGTCCGAAGGCTCCTCGCTGGGCGGCGCTGGTTTTGTCGCGGTGGGTGAAGGCTTGGTCGGCGGCGCCCTGGAGGTCGCGGCG
>CAXTRS010000270.1:0-7041 GCA_964246635.1 uncultured Chthoniobacterales bacterium
AGCCTAGGGCGAGTCCGCCGCCATCACCCCTTCCTTTCCCCTCGCCGAGTCCATCGCCATTGCCTTCACCGAGTTCGTCCCCCGTCGCCGTCACCCTCGTTTTCACCCAGTCCCGCTCCGACTCCCGATTTCGCTGCCATCATAGCCAATCGGATTGCCTGCCGGCCGGCGGCGGCAGTCGTGGATCTTTCCGGTTCATCGAGTTCTAGCGCCGCAGCAGCGCTCGCCGCGCTGCCGCTCGTCGGCTCCCAAGCCAGCGGTGGCGGTCCTTGGGGCGTAGGCCAGCCAACCGCGTCTCCGTCTCCATCCGCAGCGCCCGGCGCGGCGCTGCTTGCTCTCGATTGCGACAGCGGCCAGTTCGTGGCCAGCGCCGCATCGCCGGCGGCCGCTCCCAAGTCCGCTCCGCCCTCTCCATGGCCGCGCTCGTCGCCTCCCGCCACAACCCCATGCTCCAACCGCTTTACCGGCGCCTGGTCACCCGCGGCAAAGCCAAAAAACTGGCGCTCACCGTGCTCATGCGCAAGCTCATCGTCCTGTTCAACCGGCTGCTCAAAAATCCCAACTTCGTCCTTGCAACTTGAAGACAGTTGCTGACCCTTTTTGCTTGCTCGGCCATCATCCGAGGGCGATTTCGAGGGCCTCAATAATTGGCTTGAGGGCGTCCTTGGTTTGCTCTGGCGCAATGATGGCCTTCAGTTGCTCGCAACGCTCCGCGATCTCTTCCCGATATTCCGGTTCCTTGGATTTCAGGGTTTCCATGTCGCCGATCTGAAATCCGTAATCGTTGTGGATCGTGGTGATGTATTTTTCCAGAGGGCCGAGTAACCTGCGGGCGGGATCGCCCTGCGGCAGAACCTTGTAGGCATTCGGCACCTTTTCCGTAGCCACCCCCAAGTTGCTTCGGAATTGCGCCCGCTTCTCCAGCTGGACGCGATTTTCCTCGCCGAGCTTGGTTTCTCGCGTGCGCCGTTCGCCACGGTATTGGATCTTGGCCCCGCCGCTGTAGTCGATCTCCGGCGCCTCGGTCGGCAGCGAGGCGCGGTTCTTGGCGATGTCGTCGAAATCCTCCGAAATCTCCTGCGCAATGCGTGCCTGCGTGGCCCACGGCGCGATGTAGTCTGTCACAAACTCATCGAGCGTGCCGGTGAAGCCATCCGGCCGATGCTTGGTGAAAAAGTCCTGCACCTGCTGTTGCCGCGTCTGGTCCGAATCGGGGATCGTCTCCTTGGCTGGTAAAAACTCGGGATCTTTTTTGTGCAACGCGTAAATGCGCATCAGCGTGTCCGCCTGCTTCTCGTAGCCGCTCTTGGACGTGAAATCCTGCGACGTGTGGTCCACGAAAACCGAGAAGTCTTTCAAGCGTTTCGGCGGAATGCCGAGCTTCTCACGCAGCTCGGAAGCGGGTCGCAATTCTCCCCAAGTGTCCGGTTTTCCCCCGGAGATATCGCTATCGGTATAGCTGCGGAGCGATCCGGGCAGCGCATGCCGACGCAAGACATCGAGCGATTTCGGCAGGATGCCGAATTGATTTCGCTCAAAATGCTTGTCCACGTTCATGTCCTTGCCGCTGTCCTTTGACTTGTGCTCGGTGATCGCCGCCTTCGAGATTTCATCCATGGCCGAGAGCGGCACGAGGAACGAGCGCACTACCGGTGCGGTCGCACCCTGCGCCGCATACTTCTCCAGCCACTTCACCTGCCGGAGGGGGCGTCCCGCGCTGATCCAAAGCGTATTCTCGCCGCCATCGCTGCCGCCGGTGTGAATCTGGATGCGTCCATCCTTGTCCTGCCCCACATCCTTGAAGCCCGGCCGCTCTTGGTCGAGCACGCTGCTATAGATCGTCATGTAAATCGGCGTGTAAGCCTTGCCATCGATCACGACCACCTCCGAGATACCGCGATTGATCACGTGCTCGTCCGAGGCGCCCGTCTTGCTCGGGCCGAGATATTTCACACCCTGAATGCCGACCTTCCGATCATAGTCATTCAAGACGCGGTGGCCGGTATTCACCACGTGCTCCGGGATGTGGTTGGGCAGCGTGTCCACGAGCTTCCGCACTTCGTCCACGCGCATCTGCCGCTTGTCGCTGGGCACTCGGTCAAAGAGCTTTTGAAAGATCGCTTCTGCCTGCTCGCGCCCCCTCGTGCCCGCCGCAAACTTTCTCGGATCGCGCTCGAGATTGACCAGCGACTCGTGAAACTCGGTCTTCGCCCGGCTCCACACCATCCCGTCGGCGGCCTCGATCGCCTCGCGAACATCGCGCGCGGAGAGCGGCTGGACACCCGTCCCGTCGGGAAGCATTTGGTTCACCTTGCTGGCGATCGACTTGCCATACTGCGCGCGCAGTGCGCTCTTGAACTCTGCGATCGCCTGCTTGTTTTCTGCGCTGATTTTCTGCGGAGCGGGAGTCGAGCTAAACGAAAGCATCCGCCCCAGCCAAGACCCGGTGGAGACCGGAGAATCTTTGAGTTGCGTGCCCTCCGTCGTGACCCGCTCCGCCGCGGTCTGCGCGATTTGCCGGAACTGCTGGATGCCGATGGTCATAGTCTGTGTGGATTAAAAATCTGCATCTCTGCGCGCACAGATTGCCGAGCGCGCCGCCGCACTTCTCGCCGACACTTCTCTGGCAGCTTGTAAGCGTCTGGAGGACGAGCTTATGCTGTCCCACATGGCACAAGCCAGCCGAAATTTTCCATGAGCCTCCCACCCATCGAGCAGCGCATCAGCCAACTCGCGCAGGCGCTGGGCCTCGCCGAGATTCCGCACGCTGGCGGAAGCTGGGCGCTGGAAATCAGCGGGTTCGTCATCGTCGCGCAGTTGGACGAGTCGGCCTCGCTGCTCACCGCGCGCCTGCCGCCCTGGCCCGATGGCGATGAACCCGCGCGGCATCGCCAGATGTTGCAGGCCAGCTTCGCCTCTCCCGAGATGGACGCCACCTTCGCCTTGGACGAGGAGGACCATCCGCTGCTCCTCGGTCGCGTCACCGCGTATGAACTCGAGTCCGTAGATCTCGCTCCCATCGTCGAACGATTTGTGGCCCTTGGGGAAATGTGGTCGCGCCAACTCGCGAAGCTCGGTGAGCCGGTGGAGAAAACCTTCGTTCGACCATAGGACCATGAGCGCCTCATTGAATCCCTTCGAGACGTTGCTCCGCGACTTCACGGCGTCGCTCGCCTTGCCGGCCCCGACGCTCGACGAGGATGGAAGCTGCACCCTGACTTTCGATGAAAGGCTGCCCGTGATACTTGTGGCGCATCTCGAGCGGGGAGAACTCGTCGCCTTCACGCCGCTTGGGTCGGTCTCGGCGGCAGCTCCGGACAGCCTCCTCCGCGAACTGCTCCGGGCCAACCACGACAACGCCCGGCAAGGTCGCCGCCTCGCGCTCGCGCCGGACGAACACACCGTGGTCCTTACCGGCTCCGCGCGGCTCGAAGGCCTCGACGTCTGCGGATTCGAGCGCTGGCTCGAAGATTACGTGACGGTGGCCGAGCAATGGAGCGCGCGTCTCTCCCCGGTCGTGGAGCCGACCCCTCTCGCCAGCGGAGACGATCTGCCGTCATTTGCGATCCGGGTGTAAAGCGGCTCGGCGCACCCTGCGATGGAAGCGGGCATGCTGTCGGTCAGGGTCACATCTTTGCATTCGACATATCTCCGCGCGAGACATAAGGGAGTAGCAACAGTCTATCACTGGCAAGGACGAAGCTCGGTTTTTGAGCAGCCGGTTGGCCAAGACAATGAGCATGCGCCTCAGAACAATCAGTGCCAGCTTCTTGGCCTTGCCGCGGGCGAGCAGGCACTGGTAGGAGCAGCCGGGGGGTCAGCCTGTGAATCTTGCAGCTTTGACCTTGTCAGGGCACCCAACTATCTCCATCCGGCTACTGACAACTCGAAAAATTCACAAGCCGACCCCGATTTAAGCTCGCTTCCCAATCGCTTGGACGGATGGAACAGTTCGCCTTGCATTTTTCATCCCGCCGACGGTAAAAGCGCGGCACCCAGCCGGCAACGACGGCGCTTTATTGCTGCTCATGGGCGTCACAGGACCCCACCGGCTGGGATCGCCTCAGCCCAGTGCATTCGTTTCGCATGAAAAACCCCCTGCTCCAAATTGCTGCCTGTTTCGCCTTCGCGACGTTAGCTTCCACCGCCATTAGCGCCGCGCCCAGCATCGGCGGCGACGCACCGGATTTTTCTCTGCCCACCGCGGATGGCAAAACGGAAACGCTCGCCCGGCACAAGGGCAAATTCGTCGTGCTCGAATGGACCAACCCCGCCTGTCCCTTCGTCCAGCGGCACTACGCTGGCGGCAACATGCAAAAACTCCAGGCCGAGGAGACCGCCCGAGGCGTCGTCTGGCTGACCATCGACTCGTCAGCCAAAGGTAAGGAGGGGCATCTCACCGCAGAAGGAGCCGGGGCCTGGATCAAGGACAAGGGACTGGCTTGCTCCGCTTTCCTGCTCGATCCAGAAGGGGAGGTCGGCCACCTTTACGGTGCGCGAGCTACTCCTCACCTTTTCATCATCAGCCCCGAGGGCAAACTGCTTTACTCGGGCGCCATCGACAGCATCGCCTCGGCCGATCCGGCGGACATTGCCAAGGCCACGAACTACGTGCGCGTCGGCCTGCAGCAAGCGAGGGCTGGCCAGGCTCTGACCCACCCGACGACCAGACCTTATGGGTGCAGCGTGAAATACTGAGCGCCGCGCTGAAAAGTCCAACGCCGCAGGCGCGCGGCACTGAGCCATATTGCCGAGGAAACGTGAAATACTGAGCGCCGCGCGAGCAGTCCAACGCCGCAAGCGTTGCATCCTACAGCCCAGGGTTGGACGCCGAAGGCGGCCTGCCTTGGGCAGGCACCACCTCGGGCCAATCCTGCAAGGGTTGGATCAAACGTCGCCTGACCCATGCGGATTGAACCCTTTCAGGGTTCGATCGGGGGACGGGTGGCCCAGGGTGGGCCCGCGGACGGGCCCACCCTGAGCTGTAAGATTCAACGCCTGCGGCGTTGGCGCGCCGCCCGCGTCGCCCTCGCGCATCGCAATGATAACCCTGGGCTGTAAGATTCAACGCTTGCGGCGTTGGCGCGCCGCCCCGCGCGTTTTGGCGGGGCGAAATTGGCATCTCGGCGGAGATCCACCGAGCGCCGCGCGAAGCGACTCATCGTTGAAGTCGACGCGCGAACTCGCGGCGCATCTCGGCGGAGGTTCACCGAGCGCTGCGCGAAGCGACTCCATGGATCACAGCGAGCTGATCAGGCTGATGCGCAGCCGTAGGAACCACCGATCACGGCGAGCTGACCGAGTTGATGCGCAGACGCAGGAAACCGCTCCCCGCCGTCATCGGCACAGTGCCGCGAATTGTCACCATCACGGTGCCGTTTCCTCCCTCCACCGGATTGCCGACGCGATTCGCCGTCATGTCGAGCGGATTCCAGGTGTGCAGGTTGTCGAGCGATTCTTCGACCGAATAGGTGATCGCCGGGTTCGGCTCCGACAGCATCGGGAAGGTGATGGTGAGGTAGTTTGCTCCGCCGACCGTCGTTCGACCCGATGCCGGCAGGCGGGAAGTATTTGCCGTGTTGGGGTCGGACCCCAGGGCATACTCGACGATGTTCGCGATCCCATCGCCGTCGGGATCGGCCGCGTCACCGCCGATCGGGTCCGTTGCATTGGTAGTCCCGAAGTGGTTGAACCGCCAGTTCCCCAGCGCGTCCACTACTTCGAACAAGGTCATCATGCCGTCGTCCTCGTGTTCGAGGATGTGGCAATGGAGCATGTAGATGCCGGTGTGGTCGGTGAACCTCAGCTTGAGCACGAGCGTCTCGCCGGGGGCGACGCTCCAGGTTTCCTTCATGGCCTCGTAGGGATAGGCGGGCTGGCCATCGCGGCTGACGCATTGCTGGTCCACGTCGTGGATGTGGACCAGGTGCGTGCTGCCCGTCGGGTTGGTGAAAGTCCATTGCTCCGTGCTGCCCAGGAGCGGGCGCGCGTCGATGCGGGCGGGGTCGAAACGCTGACCGTTGATCGTCCAGTGGTCCGAGGTGAAGTCGAAGGAGAAGTTGCGCGTCACCGTCGGCTCGCCGAGGTCGGGCAAAGCGCGCAAGGTTGCCGGGATGGAACTGTTATCGGAGGAGGCGTGCGAGGATACCCGGAACTTCAGCAGCGGCACCACCTGGTAGGCGTCCATCAAGTAAACCTCCTGGCCTAGCTTCCCGGTGAAATCGACCACGGCATCGAGCCGTTCCGCCGGGCCGAAATCCATCGCGGTGCGCGTCACCGGCGCGGGCAGCAGCCCGCTCTCCGTGCCGATCTGAATGAAGGCCTGGCCGGTGCCGATGTTCGCTGGGTCGTTGCTCAGGGTCAGGATGTAGATGCGGGCGTTGGACCCATTGAGAATGCGCACCCGATACTTGCGGTCTTCCACGTCGAGGTAGGGCTGATACACGCCGTTGACTAGCATCTTGTCGCCATACGTGCCGAACTGATCGTAGTAGTATTGGATGCGGTTCTCCTCGTCGAACTGGCGGTCGGTGAGCACGAGAGGAAGCTCGTAGGCGCCCGCAGGCAGCGTCGCCGGGTCCGCCGGGTCATCGAGGATCCACAACCCTTGCAGCCCCATCCAGACGTTCAGGCCGGCCTCGCCCATGCGGTGGTCGTGGTAGAATTCCATGGTCCCGCGCTCGTTGCCGCCGTCTTCCTTGCCGCTGAAGGTATAGGTGCGCGCGGTGCCGGTTCCGAAGAGATAGGCGGCGCCGGTCGCCTGGCCATCGTCGAGGGAGAGCGCGTGGCTGCCGTGGTGGTGGACGGTCATCGCCCCCGCGATGGCGGGGAGATTATTGAAGAAAGTGACGCTGGTGGACTGTCCGCTGGGCCGGCGGATCGTCGGGCCTGGGTAGATGCCCCCATAGGTCCACATGTAAGTCGGCGGCCCGTCCAGGATCTGCACATAGGCTTCCTGGATGCTGATCGACGGGTTGGCAGCGGTGACGACAGGCGGGAACACCAAGGGATGCGAGGTGAAAGGCTGCGGAGTCGGTGTGG
>CAXTRS010000271.1:0-7038 GCA_964246635.1 uncultured Chthoniobacterales bacterium
GCCGGGATCAGTCACCGCGAGCTTGCTGCTAACTGTGAGCACGCGCGCGCCGTCGGGACTGAACGCCACGAGCGCGACGGCTTCATCGTGGACGAGCGGTTCCGTCAGCGGCTGGCCGGTCTCCGCGTCCCAAACGCGCGCCGTTTTATCCCAGGAACCGGTGACCACCCGCCGGCCATCGGGGCTGAAAGCGGCGTCCGAGATCAACGTCTCGTGTTTGAGCGGCGCGCTGATGGCCTTCCCGCTCGCGGCGTCCCAAACTTGGGCGGTCGTGTCCCAGGAACCGGTAACGATGCGCCGGCCATCGGGGCTGAAACGCGCGGCGATGATCCCCGCTTTCTGTCGCAGCGGCTCGCCGATCGACTGACCCGTTCGTGAGTCGTAACGACGCGCCGTGCCGTCGGAGCAGGCGGTGAGAATCACGCGTCCGTCCGGGCTGAAATCGATGGTGTTGATCTTCGCGCCGTGCTGCAACGGCGCGGTGATCGGCAGCGGCCAGTCGCGCTGCAAAAGGAGGTTGCCGGCGAGGTCGAGCGCGGCGCTGTTCGTCGGCTCCGTGCGGATCGCGCGGGCGAGGTGTGCCAGCGCGGCGTCGAGCCGGCCGCCTTCGGCGAGTTTCACCGCCTGGAGAAAATCCGAGCGGCTGTAGGTCTGGCTGACCTGCGTGAGCGCCGATTGCGCGCGGCCTTTTTCCTGTTCGGAAACTTCCTTCGCGGCGCGCGCGTTCTTCTCGCCTTGGAAGCCGAAATACGCGCCGATCATCGACAGCACCGCGAGCACGAGGAACACGGCCGCGGCAGCTTGCAATCGCCGCAGCTTCGCGCGCGAGCGGGCCCGCGCCGCGGCGACCGAGCGCGTGACGTAGTCCGCCTCCGCCGCCGAAAGATCGCTGGCGCTGTGTTTGAAAAGCGTCTCGGCTTCGAGCAGCGGCTTGCCTTCCGGCAGCAGGAAATCGGGCGAGCGATTTTCTTCCACCCAGCGTTCCGCCGCGGCGGCGACGTGCGCGCGCGAGCGCAGAAATTCGCGGTCTTCGCGCAAGAGCGCCTGCAAGCGCGGCCAGCGGGTGAGCAACGCTTCGTGGGTCACGCTCACCAGCGCGCGGCCGTCGTCGGCTTTGTCGGCGATGAACAGACGCGCTTCGACGAACGCATCCACCAGCGCGCCGGCTTCGGCGGTGTCGGTAATCTCCGCTTTGTCGGCCCAGCGCCGGTTAAAAACACCCTCGCCTTCGTCCGATCCGAGCGTGACCAAACCACGCATCACCCGGCGCAATGCCGCCTGCGGCCCCGGGGGCAGCGCAGTGAAGACTTCTTCCGCGCGTTGCGCCAGCGCGCCCTCGATGCCGCCGATGCTTTCGTAAGCCGCATACGTAAGCGCGCCGGCGGGCGTCCGTTTTTCGTAGAGCGCGGCGAGCGCAAACTGGAGCAACGGCAGCGTGCTGCCGCTGTCGCCCTTGGCGGCGTCGCGCAAGGTTTCGTCGAGGTCCTGCTCCGTGTGGCGGTCGCGCTCGAACCGCAAGCCGGCCGCCAGCGCGGGCTGCCGGATCATCTGGCCGATCTCCGCCGGCTCCGGCGGGAGCACGTCGTATTGGCCGACGCCGCTTTTCAGCGCGACGAGTTCCGGCAGCTCGGCGCAACGCGGATAGAAATCGCTGCGCAACGTGCCGAGCACCCACACCCGGCCGCTGCGCGCCAGCGCCGCGAGCGCGGCGACGTAGCGGCTGCGCCCCTCCGGCGTGACGTTTGGCATCGTCCAGATTTCTTCGAGCTGGTCGATGACGAGCACGAGCCGGGCTTCGCGCTGCGGCAGCTCGGCGAGCATTTTTTCGTAATGCTCCACGTCCGCCCCGCGGCCTTCGCGCTGGCTTTCCGCCAGCCAGCCCCGTATCTGGGTTTCCTCTTCGCGCCGCAGGAGCGCCGCCGCCTGGCTGAGACCGCCGCGAATGAGCGTCGCCGCGCTCGCCGGATTTTCGCGCAGCTCCTTCGCGATGGCCTCGGGCGTGGTGCCGTCGGAGGTGAGTTCCGGCAGCCCCTGGCCGTTCGGGCCGCTGCGCACCAGCGCGGCGGCAAGCCCGTCGAACAGATCGCCGCTGGCTTCGCGCGGCTGGAGCACGACGCGCCGCCAAAGCCCGATGCCCTCGATGACGCCCGGCTTCATCAATAGCGGCAACACGCCCGCGCGCACGAGCGAGCTTTTGCCGCCGCCGCTCATGCCGAGCACGAGCAGAAACGCGCTGCCCGCCGCGGCCTGCGCGCGCAGGCGGTCGAGCACCTCGTCGATCGCGCGCGTGCGGCCGAAAAAAATCGGCGCGTGCTCGAAATGAAACGCGGCTAACCCTCGGAAGGGTGACTGGCCCGTCCACGTCGGCGCCGGACGATCCGCGGCCGTCGCGCCGTTGTCGGAAGGCGCGGGAAATTTTTCTTCGAGCAGCGTGCGCAGATGGCTTTCGAGCAACTCTTCGAAACGCGCGAGATCGGCGTATTGGTTGAACGCCGCCTTGAACGTCTGATCCGTCGCCTCTTTGCACCAGCGGTCGATGAAATCGTTGAGCGCTTGGAACTGCTTCAACTGCGCCTCCTGCTCCTCGATTTTCTGGCCCGGCCGCAGGATCAGCTGAGGCGGCGTCTTGTTGATATAAACGAGCAAGTCCGGCGTGCCCTTCGAGCGCGCGGCTTCGGCGGCGGTTTCAAATTCGTATTCCGTGCCCGAGCTCCAAGGCCGGCCGTCGGGCCGGTGATGCTTGACGTGCAGCCGGCTGCCGAGCCGGCTCCAGAGAATGCAAACGACGAGATCGAACTCGGACGTGAGCGGGATTTGCTCCTGAAAATCCTTCGTCGCCCGCATCGGCTGGTATTCCCAGAAATACGGGCTCAGCTCGACTTCGCGCGGCAGAAACTCGAAGCGCAAACGGTCGAGCACACGCGCCGCGATCTCGCGTTCCTTGCCGACGTCGCCGGGAGAGCTGAGAAAAATTCGGAAAGACTTCATAGGTCAAAGAGGGGAGGGGCAACGGTGCGGCGCAGCCGAACTAAAGGTTGGACGGCCGACGGAGGAAATTTTGCAACGAAGGAACGAAAAGGAGCAGGAGAACTTTGCACAGGTTTTCCCGCCGGCCGCCAATGCTTTTCGCCGCCGACACTGCGCCGGGACGGAAGGCCGTTGTGCAAATAAAGTTGCAACACGCACGAACAAGGCGCTCCGGCCGCGCGAATCGGCTTTCGAGGTGGCGTTCCACCCCTCGCGTCGGGTCTGGTTGGCCGCGACGCGAATGCGCCCTCTTCGATCCGTTGTCCTTTGCTCAGTTGTTCCACCATGAACGTCCCCATCCTCCGCTCCATCGAGCGCGTGCCGGGGGGTCTGATGGTCGTGCCGTTGCTCGTCGGCGCCGCCTTCAAGACCTTCTCGCCCGGCACCGCTGATTTCTTCGGTTCTTTCACCAAAGCGCTTTTCACCGGGCCGCTCACTGTCCTCGCGATCTTCTACGTTTGCATGGGCATGACGATCGAGCTGAAGGCCACGCCTTACATTCTGAAAAAAGGCGGCGCGCTGCTCATCACCAAGATCCTTTGCGGCATGACGGCCGGCATCGTGCTCGGCCGCATCCTCGGCGAGAAGCCGGTCGCGGCCGGCCCGTTCCTGGGGTTGTCAACCCTCGCCGTGGTCGCCGCGATGAACGATACGAACGGCGGTCTCTACATGGCGCTGATGGGCAAATACGGCCGGCCGAAAGATGTCGGCGCGTATGCCGTGATGACGCTGGAGAGCGGGCCGTTCCTCACGATGATCACGCTCGGCGTCGCGGGACTCTCGGCGTTCAAATGGCAGGACCTTGTCGGCGCGATCCTGCCGCTGGCCATCGGCATCATCGTCGGCAACCTCGATCCGAATTGCCGCAAGTATTTCGGCAAAGCCGCGCCGCCGCTGATTCCGTTTTTCGCCTTTGCGCTCGGGTTCACGCTCGACTTGAACAACGTCGTGCGCGCCGGATTGCTCGGCGTGTTCCTCGGTCTCAGCGTGGTGGTCTTCACCGGCCTCATGCTCTTCCTCGCCGACAAGCTCACCGGCGGCAACGGCGTCGCCGGGCTCTCGGCTGCCTCAACGGCGGGTAATGCCGCCGCCGTGCCCGCGCTCGTCGCCGCGGCGAATCCCGCTTATGAGGACGCGGCGAAAACAGCGACGATCCTCGTGGCCGCGTGCGTGGTCATCACGGCCATCGTCGTGCCGCTGGTCACCGCGTGGTGGGCAAGTCGCGTCGGGATGCCGGGCGGCGACGAAGACGTGGCCGACGCGCTCGAGCCAAGCCAGACCGAGGCCGCTACGGATTCCGCAGTGGCCGGCGCGCGCCTCGGCGCAGGCGCGGCGCCCGCGACGAGTGGCGATGGCTCACCGATGGCGACGCGCGACCGCCCGTTGAGGTAACCGGAGAAGGTGCGCCCATGCGTCCAGCCATCGTTATCGTCGCCGACGACCTCACCGGCGCGGCGGACTGCGGGATCACTTGCACGGTTGCGGGTCTGCAAACCGTCGTCGCGTTCGGCGATTTGGGGTGCGCCGCGACGCTATCCGCCGATGTCGTTTCGTTCGACACCGACACGCGCCGCGAGGCCTGCCGGGCGCTCAAGGGATCGATGCTGCCCGACCTCCCCGCCGGCGCGGTGGCGCGGCTTTGCGCGCGCGGCGTCACGCGCGTGCTCTACAAAAAAATCGACTCGACGCTGCGCGGCAATTTCGCCGTCGAGATCGCCGCTGCCCGTCGTGCGGCGGCGGGACTCATCACGGATACCGAGGGCAACCCGCCTTTGGCCATCGTCGCGCCCGCGTTCCCCGGCACCGGCCGCACGACACGCGGCGGACGGATGTTCCTCAACGGAACGCCGCTCGAAGACTCCGCGGTGTGGTCCAACGAAAAAATCACCGGCGTCGCCGACGTGCCCGCGCTGCTAGCCGACGCCGCCGGGATGCGCGCAAAATTCGTTGATCTCGAAACCGTGCGCTCCGGCGCGAAAGCGCTCGCTGCCGCGCTCGACGAGCTCGCCGCCGCGGGCGTCGAAGCCGTCGTTGGCGACGCCGAAACCGAGGACGATCTCCGTGCGCTGGCCGAGGCGGCTGCGCGGTTGAAGCAGCCCGCGATCTTTGCCGGCTCCGCCGGACTCGCGCGACCTCTGCCGGCCGCCTTCGGCCTTTCTTCAGTCAGCCAGACCGACTCAAAACCGGGTCTCGCAGCGACGCCGACAAAACCGCGCTCGAACTCACTCCTCTTCGTGGTCGGCAGCATGTCGCAGGTTTCCCGCGAAGGGCTGCAAACTCTCGCGGGCGAGCCGGGCGTGCGGGTCATCACGTTGCCTCCCGCCGCGTTGCGTGACGGCCCGTCGTCCACCGCCTGGCAGGGAGCAGCTCGGCTCGTGGAAGAGGGCCTCGCGGGCAGCCAGGACGTGGCGGTCGCGCTCGGACTCGACGAAGGCGTGAACCTTGGCGAGAGCGCGTTTCTCAGCGGGGCGCTCGCGCAATTTCTGCTGCCGCTCGCGCCGCGTTTCGGCGGCTTGTTTCTCACTGGCGGCGAGACCGCGCGCGCGTTGCTCAATGCCGCTGGCGCGGCCGGCATCCGCCTGCTCGGCGAAGTCGAGCCCGGCGTGCCGATGGGCACTGCGGAAGGCTGGGGCGATCTGCCGGTCATCACGAAAGCCGGCGCGTTCGGCAATGCCGGCACGCTCGTGCGTTGCCGCGCGGCGTTACGCGAGTTTTTGAGCGCGGCGTGAAGGAGATGTCGGAGAATTTTTTAGACAGAATTAACAAAATGAACAGAATTTTTCAGAGATCAGAATCCGTGTGCCTGCCTTTCTTTCAATTCTGTAAATTTTGTTAATTCTGTCTAAAAAACCTGCGACTGAATTTATGAAAAGCGCACCCTTACCCACAATCGGCATCACCATGGGCGACGCCGCCGGCATCGGGCCGGAGATCATCATGAAAAGCCTGGCGCACGCCGAGCTTTACGACACGTGCCGGCCGGTCGTCATCGGCGACGCGGGGCGTTTGCGCGAGGCCGGGCAGGTGGTCGGCTCGAACTTGGAGGTCAACGCCATCGACCGGATGGCGGATGCGAAATTCACGCCCGGCACCGTCGATTGCATCGACCTGAAATTGATCCCCGCCGGGATGCCTTGGGGCAAGCTCTCACCCATTGCTGGGGACGCGGCATACCAATACATCGCGCGCGCCGTCGAGCTGGCAAAAGCGGACGAGATCGACGCGATCTGCACCGCGCCGCTGAACAAAGAAGCGCTGCACGCTGGCGGCCACAAATTTCCCGGCCACACCGAAATGCTCGCGCACCTGACCGGCACCAAGGAAGTCTCCATGCTGCTCTCGACGCCGAAGATCAAAGTCATCCACGTGACCACGCATATCGGCCTCATCGACGCGATCAACAAAATCGAGCCGGGCCTCGTCGAACGCACGATCACGCGCGGCCACGACACGCTCGAACGCGCCGGCACGAAGAACCCGCGCATCGGCGTCTGCGGCATCAATCCGCACGCGGGCGAACACGGACTCTTCGGCCACGGCGAAGAAGAATCCAAGATCGAGCCGGCGGTGAAACGCTGCCGCGAGAAAGGCTGGAACGTCGATGGCCCGTTGCCCGCCGACACGCTGTTTTTCCGCGCCGGCCGCGGCGACTTCGACCTCGTCGTGGCGATGTATCACGACCAAGGCCACGGACCTGTGAAAGTCCTGGGCATCGAAGCCGGCGTGAACATCACCGTCGGCCTGCCGAAAGTGATCCGCACGAGCGTCGATCACGGCACCGCGTTCGACATCGCCGGCAAAGGCATCGCGGACGAGCGCAGCCTGTTGGTGGCGATCGAGCAAGCCGTCGAACTCGCCCCGCGTCGCGGGGCAACAGCGACCGCATGAAGAAGAATATAGAGCGTCTCTCATTTCAGTTAGCCCCGGCAGGGGCGACAGAGCACTAGCCCACGGCGTCAGCCGTGGGTTGGCATCGAAAAGGAAACCCAGCCCCGGCAGGGGCGTAAGAAC
>CAXTRS010000272.1:0-7020 GCA_964246635.1 uncultured Chthoniobacterales bacterium
ACCGCCGCCACTACCAGGCGCCGTTTGTACCGCCGGAGTCACCGACCGGGTTTGACGCAAAGCCGCGGCGGCTTGGTTCTGAATTTCCGGCGGCGCGGGCGGCGCGGACTGACGATAGTGCGCGCGCACACGCTCGATGACGGCGGGATCGCGGATTTCGCCGTAGCCGCGATCGACGCGCACTTCGGTGACGCGCTCGCGCACGCTGGCCGGGCGCCGGGCGAACGTGGTGGCTGTGAACGCCGCGGCCGGCGCGGTGAGCACGGTGAGCACGCCGCCGTTGACGCGCGTGATGCTGCGGGAGTCCGAGCGCACAAAGGCGTCGCCGCGTTCTTCACGCGTTTCGAGACGCAGTTCGCGCACTGGGCGGCCGGAATATTCGCGGATCACCGTCACCTCCGGGCCGCCGCCATACACCACCTCGCGGCCGCCCACGCTGGTGTAACGGATCGTGGTGACGTTGGTGGTTTCGGTAATGATCGTGGTGGTGCGCTCGATCGGCAGGAGCCGGCCCCGATAAGTATCGGCACCGAACTCGCGCGTTTCGATGAAATTGTAATAGTCCGGCCCGATGTCGTAGGTCGTATCGACCCAGCCTTTGACTTCCGCGCCGCGGCGGACCCGCACTTCGGGCGTCAGCGGCGCCCAGCCGACGTGTTTCTTGTCGTTGCTGACGCGCCAACTGACCCAAGCCGGGGCCCATTCGTCACCGGGCACCCAGACCCAGCCGCGGTCCGCGAGGCGCACCCAGCGGCCGTAGTGATAGGTGGCCCAGCCGAAGTCTTCGTTGGACACCCACGTCCAGCCGGCGTCGGTTTGCGCCCAGTAGCCGTCGCTGTAGGGCCGCCAATCGCGCTGCGACGCGGCGACGTCCGGCTGCCAGACGAAGCCATAAGGCTCGACTTCGAGCCACGCGCCGCCAGTGTTGAGTTTTTCGTAAAAGAGACCGTAGGCGCTGCCCTCGGTCGTCGTGGTGGTTTCCGTGCGTTGCGCCTGGGCGAGGTGACGTGGCGCGCAGGACAGGAACGAGGCGGCGGCGAGGAGAGTGACGCAGCCGGTCGTGGTGAAGGCAGGAGATGGGAAGCGTTTGCGCATGGTAGCAGGGAGTGACGAATCGAATCGCCCCCGTATTCGATTCGATGCGCCATTTCGGCCCTGCCTGCGATGCGCGCGTCCTCGCTCAGGCCGTGAGGTCGTAGAGCTCGCGACCAATCAACATGCGGCGGATTTCCGAGGTGCCGGCACCGATCTCGTAGAGCTTGGCGTCGCGCAGGAGGCGGCCGGCGGGGTATTCGTTGATGTAACCGTTGCCGCCGAGCGCCTGGATGGCTTGGAGCGCGATTTGCGTGGCGTTTTCTGCGGCGAGGAGAATGGCGCCGGCGGCGTCGCGGCGCGTGACTTTGCCGGCATCGCACGCGCGGCCGACGGCATACACGTAGGCGCGGCTGGAGTTTAGCGTCACATACATGTCCGCGATTTTTCCCTGCATGAGTTGGAACTCGCCGATGGGTTTGTCGAATTGCTTACGCTCGTGGACGTAGGGCAGCACGAGATCGAGCGCGGCCTGCATGATGCCGAGCGGGCCACCGGCGAGCACGGCACGCTCGTAATCCAACCCGGACATGAGCACCTTCACGCCGCCGTCGAGCGGACCCATCACTTGCCCGGCGGAAACACGGCAGTTTTCGAAAACGAGCTCACAAGTGTTCGAGCCGCGCATGCCGAGCTTGTCGAGTTTTTGCGCGGTGGTGAAACCGGGCGTGCCTTTTTCGATGAGAAACGTCGAGATGCCGCGATGGCCCGCCGCGGGGTCGGTCTTCGCATAAACGACGAGCACGTCGGCGTCGGGGCCGTTGGTGATCCACATCTTCGTGCCGTTGAGCACGAACTCGTCGCCCTGCTTCTCGGCGCGCAGGCGCATGGAAACCACATCCGAGCCGGAGCCGCTCTCGCTCATCGCCAGCGCGCCGACGAATTCTCCCGAGACCAACTTGGGCAGGTAGCGCGCCTTCTGCGCGGCGTTGCCCCAGCGGAAAATCTGGTTCACGCACAAGTTCGAGTGCGCGCCGTAGCTCAGGCCGACGCTCGCCGACGCGCGCGAGATTTCCTCCATCGCCACGATGTGCGCGAGGTAACCCATGCCTGCACCGCCGAACTCCTCGCTCACCGTCACGCCGAGCAATCCCTGCTCGCCCAGCCGGCGCCAGAGATCGTTTGGCGCTTCGTTCGTCGCGTCAATTTCCGCGGCACGCGGGGCGATTTCTTTTTGGGCAAAGTCGCGCACGGAATCGCGCAGGAGATCAATGTCCGGGCCGAGGCCGAAGTCGAAAGGGGCGAGGGAGGAGATCATAAGCGGGGGAGATGTTTTACCAGCATAGGCTCGGTTGGACGCGCTGTCATCGCCGGCGTTCAGTGGACGGCTTTGCGTGGCGTTCGGGAATTTGCGGACAACGCTTTGGAAGTTGCCGCCTCCTCGTCAAGCTGTCTCGCCGGCGTCTTCATGGCTCTTCTGCGGATGGGTATCCGCACCACGAAGCGAGAAGGCCGCGACCTAAAATTCCTCGGTGTCGAAGTCCATCAGGTTCGCTTTGCCGGCGCGGATGAGCGCGCTGAGCGTGGCGGTTTCCGGCAGGATGCAGTCGAAGAAATAGCGCGCGGTTTTGAGCTTCGTCTGGTGGAACGCGCTCGTCTTGCCGGCGGCGGCGCGGACTTGCAGGCACCAAAGATAGGCGATGGCGGTGAGTGAGAAAAGGTTGAGATAATTTGACGCGACGGCGTCGGCGAACTCGGGGTCTCCTGTGCCTTTCGTGGCGAGGAGTTGAGTCGCTTCGTTCAGGCGGTCGAAGGATTTTCCGAGCGGCGCGACGAACGCGGCGAGCGCTTCGTTCTCCCCATTCTTTTTGATGAACGCGCCGACCTGCGCGGCGAAGAGTCGGTAGAGCCGGCCGTTGTCTTCGGTGAGCTTGCGGCCGACGAGGTCGATGGCCTGGATGTGGTTGGTGCCTTCGTAGATCATCGCGATGCGGGAATCGCGCATGGCCTGCTCGATGTCCCAATCGCGGGTATAGCCCGAGCCGCCGCAGACCTGCATCGCTTCGCTGACGTTGTCGAAGCCGCGCTCCGTGCAATAGCTCTTCGCCAGCGGGGTGAGCAGGGCAACCATGTCGGTGGCATCGGCGCGCGCTTTTTCGTCGGGGTGCGAACGGCTGAGGTCGGTGTTCACTGCGGTCCAATACGCCAGCGCGCGCAGGCCTTCGGTGCTGGCTTTGACGTTAAGCAGCATCCGGCGCACGTCGGGATGCACCATGATGACGTCCGCCGCCTGCCCGGCCTCGCGCCGCGCGGGATTCAGCGAGCGGCTCTGGCGGCGTTCCTTCGCGAAACGCAACGCCGTTTGATACGCGAACTCCGCCGCGCCGAGACCCTGCACGCCGACCATCAGGCGCGCGGCGTTCATCATTGTGAACATGCCGCGCATGCCCTTGTGCGGCTCACCGACGAGCCAGGCGTGCGCGCCTTCCATGTTCATCACGCAGGTCGGCGAGGCGTGGATGCCCATTTTGTGTTCGAGGCCGCCGCAGAAGATCGCGTTGCGCGTGCCGTCGGGCAGCACTTTCGGCACGAGGAAAAGCGAGATGCCTTTGATGCCTGCGGGCGCGTCCGGCAGGCGGCCGAGGACGAGGTGGATGATGTTATCGACGAGATCGTGCTCGCCCCAGGTGATCCAGATTTTCGTGCCGGTGAGTTTCCAGTGGTCGCCCTCAGCGACACCTTTCGTGGAGATGAGACCGAGGTCGGTGCCGCACTGCGGCTCCGTTAAACACATCGTCGCCATCCATTCGCCGCTGACCAGCTTGCCCAGATAAGTCTCGCGCAATTCCGGCGTGCCGTGGTGCTCGAGCGCTTCCATCGCGCCGTGCGAAAGCCCCGGCCCGAGCGCGAAGGAAAGATTCGTCGCGCTCTGGATTTCGCCCAACACCGTCGTGAGCAAGTGCGGCGCGCCGGTGCCGCCGTATTCCGCTGGCTGCGTGAGCGAGACCAGGCCTTGTTCGACGTAGCCCCGGTAAAGTTCCTTGAACCCCTGCGGCGTCGTCACGCTTTGCGTCGCCGGGTCGAGCTTGATCCCCTCCGCATCACCGCTTTTATTCAGCGGCAGCATCTCGTTCGCCGCAAACGTGCCGACCTGCTCAACCATCGCCATGACGGTGTCGAGATCGAAGTCGCGGAACGCTTCAAACGTGGCGACCGTTTTCGGGTAATCGAAAACGTCTTCGAGCAAAAAGCGGATGTCGTGGAGCGGAGCTTTGTAAGTAGCCATGAGGGAGCGGTGAAGCGCGGCGTCAACCGCTGACGCGCGCACCGCCGACCGTCCAGCCGGAGCGCGAAACGGTCAAGCGCGAAGCGCGCTCGCCGTCCAAGCTGAACGAACAAACGGTCATCGACCGCCGCTACCTTCAGGCGCGGACCTGCTCCAGCGTCGCCGGCTCCTCCTTCGACCCATGATTGACCTGACGGCGCAGCGTGGACAGCGCCGTGTAAGCCGCCAGGCGCGCGCGGTTGATCCCGCCGAGCGGCCGATGCGCGACGAGCGTGTGCGCGGGCGAGAAGGAGAGATCCTCATCCATCGCCTGTTCTGTGGCGGGCGTGTAGGCCTCTTGCACCGGCAACACGATGCGCGCGACGGCGCGATAGGGCGATTCCTCCTCGGACCACTTCACGGTCGGGTCTTCGAGCGGCATCTTTTCCAGATCGCTGTTGAGCTGGACGACCACGTCGAACTCGGCTGGGTTCGATTTGAAAAAAGCCACCGTGGCCTCACGCAAGGCATCGTAGCTTTTCGGATCGAAGGTGGAATTTTCCAGTGACTTCATGAGGTCCGTCGCCGGCAGGAAGCCGAGCTTTGCCACGTAATCGCCGTAGCGAAAAGGCGTCTGCGAAAAATACGGTTCGGCCAGCGGGTGCAGCTTCTCGTGGCCGTAGAAATCGAGGTTCGCGGAATTGTAACCGACGACGTGCAACACGGCGTTGGCGCCGCGCGCGAGATTGGACACCACACCCTTGGTGGTGTCAGAAAGTTTGGGCGCAATCTCGGCGTTCGGTTTGAAGGCTTGCAGAAACGCTTTGGAACCTCCGACGATAAATTCCTTGCTGCCAGTGTTGAAGACGAAGTCCTGCGTGGTGATGTCCTCGAAGGGCGGCAGGTGCGGACCTTCAACATTGAAAACTTTAACGGCCATCCCGCGCGGAGTGGAGACTTTCGAGTCATCGACAAATTCACCCGGCGCGTGCGAGACGCGGACCAGCACCGGGTAAGTCGCCGGCCGGGCGAAAATTCCCTGCGCGAGCTCCGGCAGGAGGTTGGCTTCAACGCGCAACTCGCCCTTGAGCAACCCGTGCGCTTTGGCGTGCGAGATACGCACCGCCCGGCCGCCGTATTTCTCGCGCGTGTTGTTCAGCCCGGAAGTCATCGTCTCAATGATCTTCGCCTGCGTTTCGGCCTCGTCGGACGCGATGGTCTCGATGTCTTCGCGGTAGCGAACGTAGTTGGGCATAACGGGGTCGGTCATCCCTCCTCACTGAGTTTCAAAGCGCAAAAAACATCGAGCGCCGTCACGCCGGCCACGGCGGCGATGGCGATGGCGAGGTTTTGGCGGTCGACGGTTTTCAAGCGCAGGGATTCGCCGAGCGCGGCAAGATCGAGCGCGTCACCGGCCACGCGGCCCCAAATCCAGGGCGTCGGATACTTCGCGACGAGCGCGCCGATGCCCACGGCGATTTCGCGCAAGCCGAAGACGCGATACAAATTGCGCCGGTCGCGCGTGCCGAAAGTCTCGTCCATTTGCTCGCCGCCGGCCAGTTCGCCGAGACCGAGGATAATCGAGAACCAGCCGAGGCCGCGGGCAAGTTTGTGCACGGTTTTCATTGGAATGAAACGTGATCGAAAGGCTGTCTCAACTCAGGGCTTGAGCACGACTTTGATGCAGCCATCCTTTTTGTCGCGGAACGTTTTGTAAGCCGCCGGCCCTTCTTCGAGCTTGAGGTTGTGCGTGATGACAAAGCTCGGATCGATCTCGCCGTCCTCGATCTTTTTGAGCAGCGGCGCGAGGTAACGCATCACGTGCGTCTGCCCCGTTTTCATCGTGAGCGCTTTGTTGACGAACGCACCCATGGGGAGGTGATCGAGCAGGCCGATATAGACGCCGGGCACCGACACCGTGCCGCCCTTGCGACACGCGATGATTGCCTGCCGCAACGCCGTCGGCCGGTCCGTGCCGAGGAACAGCGCCGCCTTCGCTTTGTCCACGACCGCGCCGAAGCTGCCGCCGCCGTGCGCCTCAGCGCCGACCGCGTCGATGCACGAATCCGGCCCGCGGCCGCCGGTCATTTCCTGCAACCGGTCATACGGCGTCACTTCGTCGAAATTGATGACCTCGGCTTTGCCGTGTTTTTGCGCCATTGCGAGCCGCTCGGGCACGTTGTCGATGGCGATCACGCGGCCGGCGCCAAGCATCCACGCGCTCTGGATCGTGAACTGCCCGACCGGCCCGCAGCCCCACACCGCCACGGTGTCGCCGGGCTGGATGTTCGCGTTCTCCGCGGCCATGTAGCCGGTCGGAAAAATGTCGGAAAGAAAGAGCACTTTTTCGTCCGGAATGTCGCTCTCGATCTTGATCGGCCCGACGTCCGCGTGCGGCACGCGCAGATACTCGGCTTGCCCACCGGCGTATCCGCCCAGCAGGTGCGAATAACCGAAGAGGCCCGAGGGCGAATGGCCCATCATTTCCTCGGCCATTTTGTGGTTCGGATTTGTGTTGTCGCAACAGCTCCAGAGCGTGTTTTCGCAAAACCAGCAGTGGCCGCACGCAATGGTGAAGGGCACCACGACGCGGTCGCCTTTTTTGAGTTTCTTCACCGCACTGCCGACCTCTAAGACGACGCCCATCGGCTCGTGGCCCATGATGTCGCCGGCTTCCATCGTCGGCGGGTAAACGTCGTAAATCTGGAGGTCGCAGCCGCAGA
>CAXTRS010000273.1:0-6884 GCA_964246635.1 uncultured Chthoniobacterales bacterium
GTGGGGAAGGGCTTTCCCCGGTTTGGGGCGGCGCGGAAGATTGCGAGGCGTGCGGTAATTCAGCACCGGCAGAGGCACCCGGCGTTGGATGCAATGCGCTGCTGAGCCAGGCCAGGCCGATCGCGACGCAATGCTTGCAGAAAACGTGGTCGCGGCCCGCGGCGCAATCGCACTGGAACTGGAGTTCGCCGCGACTGCGCCAGAGCTTGGTTCGGTAAGCCCGTGCGGCCCCCTGCACCCGTGCCGCCGCGCGGTCGGGGCCGGCACGAAGACCGAGAACGGACCCGTCTTTGAACAAGTGTTCGCCACGTTCGAAGGTTCTGTCGCCCGCGAGTTGACGGAGCGCGGAGCGGTCGAAAAGATCGTCGGGAAAAGCCATGGCGAAACGCGGGCTGAGGAGCGTCGCACGGCCAGGAGAGGAATCAAGCGGCGGCACCGTGGCGGCGGTCTCTGACCGCCTATTTTTAGCGCGCACTTGCTGCAATCCTTTTCGCTTCCGCCAAGAGCGGTCATAGACCGCCGCTACAGTGTCCGATTTCGCATTTCGCCGACATTGCCTATCTTACCGCCCCATGCCCCCCAAGAACCGCTTTCTCCTTTGTCCGCCCGATCACTATCAGGTCCACTACGTCATCAACCCGTGGATGGAAGGCAACATCGACCGCTCGCGGCACGCGCAAGCCGTCGCGCAATGGGAAGGATTGCACCGGGTTCTGCACGACATCGCGGAGGTGGAAATCGTCCAACCCGAAAAAGGATGGCCCGACATGGTTTTCACCGCCAACGCCGGCCTCGTGCTCGGCGACAAAGCTGTGCTCAGCCGCTTCTTTCACCCCGAGCGCCAGGGCGAGGAGCCGCACTTCAAGCACTGGTTCGAGGCGCACGGATTCCAGGTTTTCGAACTGCCGCCGGACTTGCCCTTTGAAGGCGCGGGCGACGCTTTGCGCGACCGCGAGAAGCCTTGGCTCTGGGCGGGCTACGGCTTCCGCTCGGAGCTCGACACGCACGCCTACCTCGCGGATTGGCTCGACATCGAAGTCGTCTCGCTGCGGCTGATCGATCCGCGTTTTTACCATCTCGATACCTGCTTTTGTCCGCTCGAAGGCGGCTCGTTGCTTTATTACCCGCCCGCGTTCGACGCTTACTCGAACCGGCTGATCGAACTGCGCGTGCCGGCGGAAAAACGGATCGCGCTCGCAGAACCCGACGCGCTGCAATTTGCCTGCAACGCGGTCAACGCCGGCAAGACCGTGGTGATGAGCCAAGCGAGCGACCGCTTGAAAGCGCAAATGGCCGAGCACGGATTCAACATCATCGAAACGCTGCTCACTGAGTTCATCAAGGCGGGCGGCGCGGCGAAATGCCTCACCTTGCGTTTGAACGAGCCGGTGCCGGCACGAAAGAAGAAGGCCGTGGAGGCAGGCGGCGAAGCGCCGGCGCTTGAGTCGCGCGTGATCAGCATGACCGGACACCTGCTCGACTCCGGGTTGATTAACCGCGCGCTTGATCTCGTCACCGACGGCGGCGGGAGCTTCCAGATTCTGGACTTCAAGCTCGGCGTGCAAAAGCAGAGCACCTCGGAGGCGCGCATCCGCATTCTCGCGCCGAGCGCCGACGTGATGGAGCCGATCATGCGGCAACTCATCGAGATCGGCGCGACCGCGCCGGAGGAACACGCCGCCGACGCGCGGCTCGAGGCCGTGACCCAGGACGGTGTCGCGCCGGAGGACTTCTACGTGACGACGATTTACCCGACGGAAATCCGCGTCGCCGGCGAGTGGATTCGCTGCGAAGCGCAACGCATGGACGGCGCGATCGTCGTCGGCAGCGAGGGCGGCGCGACGTGCAAAATCCTGCGCGACCTGCGTCTGGGCGACCGCGTCGTCGTCGGCGTCGAAGGCATTCGCACGGCGCACAAGACCGAGCTGCGCGACGTGCCCGGCGGCGGGTCGGGAAGCGATGAATTTTCGTTCATGGGCAGCGGGGTTTCGAGCGAGCGGCGTGTCGAGCTGGTGGTCGAACAAATCGCCTGGGAGCTGCGCCAAATCCGCGACCGCGGCGGGCGCGTCGTCGTCACCGCTGGCCCGGTGGTCGTTCATACTGGCGGCGGGCCGCACCTCGCGCGCCTGATCCGCGAGGGCTACGTGCAGTCGCTGCTCGCCGGCAACGCCATTGCCGTCCACGACATCGAGCAGGCGACGATGGGCACCTCGCTCGGGATGGACCTTCAACGCGGCGTGAGCGTGCGCGGCGGACACCGGCACCATCTGAAAGTCATCAACACTGTGCGTCGCCACGGCTCGATCGCCGCGGCCGTCGAGGCAGGCGTTATCAAGTCCGGCGTGATGTTCGAGTGCGTGAAAAACGAGGTGCCTTTTGTGCTCGCCGGTTCCATCCGCGACGACGGGCCGCTGCCGGATACCGAAATGGATCTGGTCAAGGCGCAGGAACGCTACGCCGAGCAAATCCGGGGCGCCGACATGGTGCTCATGTTATCTTCGATGCTGCACTCGATTGGCGTAGGGAACATGACTCCCGCCGGAGTCCGTTTGGTGTGCGTTGACATCAACCCCGCCGTGGTGACGAAGTTGGCCGACCGCGGCTCGGTGGAAAGTGTCGGTGTCGTCACAGATGTCGGCTTGTTCCTGAGTTTGCTGCTCCAGCAACTTGCCAAGCTCGGCAGTCCAATTTCCGCCAACGGGTTGGCGGCCTAGCAGAAGCCTCATCGCACTGGCATGAGCACCCGGCGCTTCGTTCTGTTTGCGGTTCTGATCACCCTGGGCTTTGGGCTGCTGCCCTTGGACGGCCCCGCGCGCACAACCGGAAAAATTGCTCTCGCGCTGGCCGCTTGCCTTTTCGCGTGGCGGCCGGAAAGCCGGCGCCGCATGCAGGCTGCGAGCGCGGGCGTGCGGACGAAGCCGAAACGCTGGATCTATGGGCTTGTTGCCGGCACGACGGGGGCAATGATCGCGCTCATCGTGCTAGACCGTGCGCGGATCGGCGAAATTCTGGCGCTGGCCGACAAGTTGCTGCTTTACGTCGAGGTGAGCGCCTATCTCTGGCTGGTCTCGCTGGCGATCGCTGGACGCTCTTGGCGTATCGAACTCGCTCGCGCACGCGCGCAGAGCAGTCGGGTTGCGCCCGGCGACGCGGCCTCATCCACTGCGCCAACCAGGCGGTCTTGACGTATAACTGCCTGTCGGAGAATCACTTCTATTGCCTTGCGCTGAGGCGTTTCGCGGTTTAACGTCGACCCGACTGTCCCGGACGACCGATCGACCCAACCCTGGCTCGCTACGTTCGTCTTTACCATTTTCCCAGAAATGACTAACGACCCACTCGCGTTTCTAAGCATTGATCATATTGAGTTCTACGTTTCCAATGCGCGCCAGGCGGCGCACTTCTACCGCACCACGCTCGGCCTGGCGCCGGTCGCTTACGCCGGCTTGGAGACCGGAGTGCGCGACCGGGCTTCGTGGGTGTTGCAGCGCGGACACGTCCGTTTCGTGCTCACCTCGCCGATCCACCCGGACTTGAACCAGGAAATATCAGAGCACATCGCACGGCACGGCGACGGCGTGAAGGACGTCGCGCTACAGGTGCGCGACGCGCGCGCGGCGTTCGAGGAAGCCGTCAAGCGCGGCGGCCAACCGGTGCGCGAGCCGCAAACACTGTCCGACAAGCACGGCAAGATTGTGCGGGCTTCCATCGCCACATATGGCGACACGATTCACAGTTTCATCGAGCGCGAGGATTACGCCGGGCCATTCATGCCGGGCTTCATGGCGATCGAAAATCCGCCGTCCGCGCCGGAGACCGGCGTCGCAGCAATTGATCATGTGGTGGGCAACGTTGGCCTTGGCGATATGGACAAATGGGTGAGATTTTATCGCGATGTGCTCGGCTTCGCGCAGCTCACGCATTTCAACGACAACCAGATTTCCACGGACTACACCGCGCTGATGTCGAAGGTGATGCAGAACGGCAGCGGCCGGATCAAATTCCCCATCAACGAGCCAGCCGAGAGCAAGCGCCGTTCGCAAATCGAGGAATATCTTATCCATTACGGCGGCCCCGGCGTGCAGCACATCGCGCTGGCGACGAAAGACATCGTCGCCACGGTGGACACCCTTCGCAATGCGGGCATCAACTTTCTGCGTGTCCCGCAAACGTATTATGACGATTTGCCGGAGCGCATCGGGCCGATCCACGAGGACTACAAGGAACTCGCCAAGCGCGGCATTCTCGTGGACAAGGACGACGAAGGCTATCTGCTGCAAATCTTCTCCCAGCCCATGCAGGATCGGCCAACGCTGTTTTACGAAGTGATCCGCCGCCACGGCTGCAAGGGTTTCGGCGTCGGCAACTTCAAGTCGCTCTTTGAAGCCATCGAGCGCGAGCAGGCGCTGCGCGGCAACCTGTGACAATTTAGGAATTAGGATTTATCTAGAACCTAAATTCGCTCTCGCGCCCGGTCGGCCCTCCGACTTCCTAAATCCTAAATCTTAAATCCTAAATTCCCTCCTCATGCCCTTCTATCACAAGCTCGGCGACATTCCCCACAAGCGGCACACGCAATTCCGCAAGCCGGACGGCACCTTGTATCGCGAAGAAGTCATGGGACTCGAGGGGTTTCATGGCGTCGAGTCCATCCTGTATCACCATTTCCTGCCGCCGACGGTGATCTCGGCGGAGTCGCTCGGCAGCGCGTCGGCGGATTACGTCGATTTCGGCGCGTTGCGCCATCGCGCGCTCGCGACGCAGGATGTGCCGGTGAAGCCGCTCGATCCGGTTTCCGCACGGCGCGTGCTGATGGGCAACAACGACGTGACGCTCGGAGTCAGCCGCGCGACGAAGAGCATGGATTATTTCTATCGTAACGCGCAGGCCTACGAGACGTGGTTCGTGCATGAAGGCGAGGGGAGTCTGCACACGCAATTCGGGCGCATTGACTTCACGCCGGGCGACTACCTCGTGATTCCGTTCGGCACGACGTGGCAGTTCAAGCTCGCGTCAGCGGAGGCGCGTTTCTTCGTCATCGAATCGCGCGGGCAGATTTCCGCGCCGAAACGCTACCGCAACGAATTCGGCCAGCTGCTCGAACATGCGCCCTATTGCGAGCGCGACATCCGGCCGCCGACGGAGCTGGAGACTTACACCGACGAGGGCGAATTCGAGGTGCGCGTGAAAGTGCGCGACACGCTCACCCGCCACGTGCTCGATCACCACCCGCTCGATGTTGTCGGCTGGGATGGCTATCTCTATCCGTGGGCGCTGAGCATCCACGATTTCGAGCCGATCACAGGTCGGGTCCACCAGCCGCCGCCGGTGCATCAAACCTTCCAGGCCGACGGCTTCGTGGTCTGCTCGTTCGTGCCGCGGCTTTTCGATTATCATCCGCAAGGCATCCCGGCGCCTTACAACCACTCGAACGTCAACAGCGACGAGGTCATTTACTATTGCGACGGCAATTTCATGTCGCGTAAAGGCATCAAGAAATACGATATCACGCTGCACCCCAGCGGCCTGCCGCACGGGCCGCAACCGGGGGCGACCGAAGCGAGCATCGGTGCGAAGGAAACGGGCGAGCTGGCCGTGATGGTGGACACCTTCCATCCGCTGAACCTCACCGCGTCGGCGCTGGAATTTGAGAAGCCGGAATACCAAAACTCCTGGCTCGAAAACGCGAAGGCGTAACCTCGCGCGCGCGCCGCAATGACGAAGAACGCACCGTCGGCATCGCTGCGCGCGCTGCTGGCCGGCTCGATTGATTACGCCGGGCTTTTCCCGCCCGCGAATCTCACGCTCGAACCGACGCTGCGGAATTACGCGGCCTACGCGCGTTGCGACGAAAGCTGGATGCTGGCGCGTTGCGTGGTGCCGACGCACCGTCTCGGGCCGGCTGGAGAGTTCGTCGTGCCGCTCGGCTTCGACGCCGCGCATCCGCTGGCCATCTCCGCGCTCGGCGGCAAGAGCGATTCCGCGGCGGAAGCGTTTGAAATCCTGCGCGCTGGCCTCGCCGCGATCGCCGGCTTCCGCGCGGCGCACGGCGAGCGCGTCACCGTCGAGCAACTCGAAATGCCGCTGCCGCCCGACCTCGCACCGGCCGCGCTGCGCGCACTTTTGCGCGAGGCCGCCGAACTCATCGAGTCGCTCGGCCCGCCGACGCTGGCCCCGTTCTGGGAAATCCCCGCGGACACCGATTGGTCGAGCGCGCTCGTGGCATTCGCCGAACACAACACCGCGAGCGCTGGCGAGCGTTGCCAGCCGATGAGCGCGAAGCTGCGCACGGGCGGCGTCGCGGCCACGGCCTTTCCAGCGAGCGCGCAGGTCGCCGCAGCGCTGTTGGCGGCGCGCGACGCGGGCGTAGCGATCAAATTCACCGCCGGTTTGCACCATCCGCTGCGGCACTTCAACGCTGGCGTCGGCGCGCTGATGCACGGCTTCCTGAATGTTTACGTCGCCGGTGTGCTGACGCATGAGCACCGGATCGATGCGGCGGCGACAAAGTCGATTCTGGACGACGAATGGCGCACGGACTTCCGCTTCGACGACACCGGGCTGGCGTGGCGCGATTTGCACGTGAGCACTGATCGCATCTCTGCCTTGCGAACGGCGTCGATCACTACTTTTGGCAGTTGCAGCTTCGACGAGCCGCGCGACGATCTGCGCTCGCTGGCATTGCTGTAGCTGCAATCCACGACAACACTCGGACTGCGGCGCCGCAATCCCTTCCTCCCTGTCATCCTGAGCGGAGCGACGCACGAGCGCAGTCGAAGGACCTCTTGCTGCCAAATCCATTGCCGCGTCGCCGGCGCCGAGCGGCATTCAAACAGACTGTCAGCAAGAGGTCCTTCGGCTCCGTTACACTCCGCTCAGGATGA
>CAXTRS010000274.1:0-6866 GCA_964246635.1 uncultured Chthoniobacterales bacterium
CCTGTGCCGGCACCGTCGAGTCCAGCGACGACCCCCCAAGCAGGCGCAGAGCCGCCGCGACCCGCTGGCGGATAGGACGATTTGCACAGCCCGGCGCAGGCTGCGGAGGTGCTTGGCGTCACGGAAGCCGACGTGCTCCAAAGTCTGCAAGCCGGCGATCTGAAGGGCAAAAAAATCGGCGCGACCTGGCGCGTTCCGCGGAAGGCGATTGACGATTTTCTGACCACGTAAGCGCCTGCCAACGCCGCCAGGGTTCATCCCAAACTAATTACCGCGCCGAATGTCGATACCCGAGACCGGCTCCGTCCCGCCGCTGCCGCCACCGCCTCCGATCCCGCCTGTTCCAAACCCGCCCTCGCCCGAACCCGCGGAACTCACCGCTCAGCAAAAATTTTCCTGTCCGCTGTGCGGTGGCGAAGCGCAGTGGAACCCGGCGAAGGGGGCGCTCGTTTGCGTTTATTGCGGCACCGAAACTCCGGCGAAGATTTCCGATCCCGCGACGGGTTCCTCCGGCATCGAGGAGCATGATCTCGCGATGGCGTTGCGCGCGGTGCCGGACGACCAGCGCGGCTGGGCGACCGCGACCCACAGCGTCCGCTGTCAAAGCTGCCAGGCGATCAGTGTTTTCCCCGGCGAACGCGCCGCCCAGCGCTGCGAATTTTGCGGCTCCTCCGCGCTCGTTCCCTACGAAGCCTTGCGCGCGCCGATCCGGCCGGAAAGCCTGCTTCCCTTTCGCTTCGCCGAGAGCCAGGCGCGCGACGCGGCACGGATGTGGTATCGCTCGCGCTGGTTCGCGCCGAACGCCCTGAAAAAAGCCGCGATGACCGATCAAGTCCGCGGCTTTTACCTGCCGTATTGGACGTTCGACGCGCAGGCGCACTGCCCGTGGACCGCCGAAGCCGGCTACCATTATTACGAAACGGAATCTTATACCGACAGCAAAGGCGAAACGCAGACGCGCCAGGTCCAGCGCACGAATTGGGTGCCGGCGAGCGGCGCCATCGATCACTTCTTCGACGACACGCTCGTGCCGGCCTCGCGCGGCGTGCCAGACAACCTTCTCGCCGGCCTAGAGCCTTTCCCAACCACGGGTGATGCCTCCGCCCTCGTCGCCTACGATCCTGGCTACCTGTCGGGCTGGACGGTCGAGCAATACCAACTCGATCTCACGGCCGCGGCGCAGCGCGCGGAGCAGCTCATGCATGCCGCGTTGCGCAGCCTCTGCGCGAAGGAAGTGCCGGGCGACACGCAGCGCAATCTCCAGATTTATCCCGACTACACAGCGCGCACGTTCAAGCACGTCCTGCTGCCGGTTTGGGTCATGTCCTACCGCTACGGCGGGACGGCGTATCAGCTTCTGGTCAACGGCGCGACCGGCACGCTCGCGGGTCGGTATCCGAAGAGCTGGGTGAAGATCGCGTTCCTCGTCGCGACGATCCTCCTCGTCGTGCTGCTGATCGTGATGCTCTCCAGTGGTGGTCACCGCTAGCCGCCCGAAGGGCCGGCCGTGGCGCGGTTGGTCGTCTGCGTCGCGCCCGCACCAGTCTGGCGGGCCGTGGTCGGACGGCCAGGCGCGAGGGCGGGATCGACCGGGCTGGTGGCGCCGGATTGGCCGGATTGGGTGCTGCTTTTCGTGTTCGTGCAAGCAGTGCCGAGCAGCGAGAAGGTGAAGCTTGCGGCAAACAGGACCGCGATCGTGGTGGCCTTCATAGAAAGTGTGACGTAGTTGGGTGTGCTGCGGTTTGTGGCGGAAAGGGTTGGCGCCTGCGACCTGTTCGGCTGCGGAGGCACCGCTGGATGTCGCAATGCCGGACTTCGCAGTGCGAACGGCAGGCTCTCGTCACTTCCGCGCTGGCGGTCCGGCGGCTTCCGCTCCCACCGCTTGATCGAGGCACTGCGCGATGCCGCGCAGCGGGATGCCCAGCCACGCCGGGCGGTTATTCAACTCGTAGCCGACTTCGTAGATCGCCTTGTCCAGGAGGAACACGCGCACAAGCGCCTCGAAGGTTTCGGCGTCGGCGGGGATGAGATCGCTGTCGGCGACCGCGCGCAGATAACCGCGCAGGAAACTGCCCGCGACGAAGCCATACCAGAGGTCCGCCCACGGGCCGACCGCCGCAGCTTCGGCGGGGCCGAGCGTGAGTTTTTGCAGGAGCGCGCTGCTCACCGCGTAGTGAAATGAGCGCAGCATCCCGGCGACATCGACGAGCGGGCAGCGCTTGAGCTTGCGCTCGCCCAACGGCTTCGCCGGCTCGCCTTCGAAGTCGATAATGGCGAAATCTTTTCCCGTGAACAGCACTTGGCCCAGATGGTAATCGCCGTGCACCCGCGCTTTTACCGCCGCGCGCGGTCGGCCGCGGAGCACGCGATCCCAAACGGCATTCACCTCGCTCGCGCGTTCCAAAATCGCCGCCGCCTCGGCGCGCCGACCCTCGTCGAGATTGGGCAAGCTGCGGCGCAAGCTGGCGAAGACGCGCCGCGCCTGGCCGGTGAGCGATTGCAGCAGCGAGCGCTGATACAACATGGTAAAAGGCTCCGGCGCGAATGCCGGCTCGCGGCGCTCGGACGCGAGCGCGACATGCATCTCGCCGGTGCGGCGGCCGAGCAACTCGGCGCGTTCGGGGTAAATGCCACCGATAAGCGCCTGCACGCTGGCCGGCGCGCTGTCGAAATCGTTTTCCAGCAGCCGGGGCGACAACGCGCCCGCCGGCGGCAGCTCGGGCAGCCCGGCGTGCGTGCGTTCGAGATAGCGCGTGGCCGCTTCGACCGTGAGCGTCCAAGCGTCGCGCTCGGCGGCGACGGCGCCCTGCAACAGCGCGATGACCTGCGACGGCTTGCCCTCGCCGGGGCGATACTCGATGACGCCGGCGAACGGCGGCGTGTGCGTGAAGCCGCGGCGCTCGGACAAAAAGCGGGTCAGCTCGATGTCGGGGTTTTCGCCTTCCTCGGCTTTGCGATAAAATTTCAGGAACACCTTTCCGTCGTAGAGAAACGACGTGTTGGTTTGCTCCGCGCCGAGCACGTGCGAAGCAATTGTTTCCGTCCCCGCATCGCCGAGCAGCCCGCGCAATGCGCGCGAAGGCACGCCGGCGATTTCACCGCCGCTGCCCGCGCCGCCACCGGCGCGCAGCCGTTTTTTCCCTGCGACCATCCGCAGCAGCGCGCTGCGGAAACCGTCGTCAAACGTGGCGTCGAAGAGCACGCCGGTTGCGCTGTCGCCGGCGCGTTCGAGTGTCGCGACGATTCCATTGGGCGCGGTGGCGCGCACGCGCTCGGCGGCGTCGCCAAACGCGATTTGCAATGGCAGCAGATATGTCTCCGGGCTGCCTTCGCCGTAGCTCACGTTGACCCAAAAGAGGTGCGCGGAATCCGGCTCGTCGGCGACCCGGAGGGTGCGCGAAATCTCCAGCGACTGGATCGGCCGCGTCTTCGAGCGAAACCAGCGGCAGGCCGGGAAGTAGGCGGGCAGCACGCTCGCTTCCAGTTTTCGGCGACCCGCGCCGGCGAGGAGCGCGGGCCAGCCGTCGATGCCGTGCAGCGTCTGGATCGGGCGATCCGCGCGGGGCGCGGTCGGCGTGATCTGCGCCTCAAGCCGCAGCCAATAGTGTCCGTGCGGCCCGAGCGTGAGCGTATAAGGCACGCCGCTTTTGATGATCGGAAAACGATTCTGACTGAACAGTTCGCGCGGCGTGCGACCGGCAAACGCGCTGAGGTCCAGCTCCACGGCTTGCGCGAAACGCGCGAGGTTCACGACTATAAGAATTGTCTCGTCTCCGTGCTGTCGGATGAAGGCGAGCGTCTTCGGATTTTCTGTTTGGAGAAACTGCGTCGTGCCGCGGCCGAAGGCGGCGTAGCGTTTGCGCATCGCGATGACGCGCCGCATCCAATACAGGAGCGAAGACAGGTTGCGCTCCTGGTTTTCAACGTTCATCGACTCGTAGTGGTATTCCGGGTCGATGATGGTCGGCAGATAAAGCTGTTGCGGATTCGCGCGCGAAAAGCCGGCGTTGCGATCCGCGTTCCACTGCATCGGCGTGCGCACGCCGTTGCGGTCGCCGAGATAGATGTTGTCGCCCATCCCGATCTCGTCGCCGTAGTAAATGATCGGCGTGCCGGGCAGCGAGAAGAGCAGGATGTTGATGAGCTCGATCTTGCGCCGATTGTTGCCCAGGAGCGGGGCGAGCCGGCGGCGGATGCCGAGGTTGATGCGCGCGCGCGCGTCGTTCGCGTAGGCGCGATACATGTAGTCGCGCTCTTCGTCGGTGACCATCTCGAGGGTCAGCTCGTCGTGGTTGCGCAGGAAGATCGCCCACTGACACGTTTCGGGGATGGCCGGCGTTTGTTCGAGGATGTCGATGATCGGATAGCGATCCTCCATCTGCAGCGCCATGAACATGCGCGGCATCACGGGGAAGTGGAACGCCATGTGGCAACTGTCGCCGTCCCCGAAATAGGCAACGACGTCTTCCGGCCACTGGCACGCCTCGGCGAGCAGCATGGCGTCGGGGAAGTTCTTATCGACGTGCGCGCGCAACTCCTTCAGGTAGGCGTGCGTTTCGTCGAGGTTTTCGCAGTTCGTGCCTTCGCGCTCGTAGAGATACGGAATGGCGTCGAGCCGCAGCCCGTCCACGCCCATCTCGAGCCAGAAATCGAGCATCTTGAAGATCGACTTCCGCACCGCGGGGCTGTCGAAATTCAGGTCGGGCTGGTGGTGGTAAAAGCGGTGCCAGAAATAGGCATTCGCCACCGGATCCCACGTCCAGTTCGACGGCTCGAAATCGCGGAAGATGATGCGTGCTTCCTTGTATTCCGCGGCGGTATCGCTCCAGACATAGTAGTCACGCTCGACCGATCCTTTCTTGGCTTGGCGCGCGCGCTGAAACCACGGGTGCTCGTCGCTGGTGTGATTGATGACCAGTTCGGTGATGACGCGCAGTCCGCGCCGGTGCGCCTCTTTCAAAAACGCGCGGAAATCGGTAAGTGTTCCATAATTGGGATGGACATCGTAGTAGTCCGCGATGTCGTAGCCGTCGTCGCGCTGCGGCGAGGGATAAAACGGCAGCAGCCAGAGCGCGGTGATGCCGAGACTTTGCAGGTAATCGAGCCGCGACATCAGCCCGGCGAAGTCGCCGATGCCGTCTGCGTTGCTATCGGCGAACGCCTTGACGTGCGCCTGATAGATCACTGCATCTTTATACCAATGCGTCGGCTGGGTGAGGGGAGTCGTGGCGCTGCGTGCGGCGGAGGGTGCGCGGCGACGAGTGGAGGTGCGAGAAGCGGTGGGCGGAGGAGCGGAGCTCATGAGGGAGAGATCGAGGCGAGGACATTGCGGTGGACGCCGTGCGAAGCGCCCCAGAGTCTTTATTTCGTAGCCCGCACCGTGCTCCGGCCGGCTCGCGCCGAAAAACTCGGACGCGATGTTTGGCACGAAAGCGTCAGGTAGGGATGCACCTCCGGGACGTCCGTGACTTTCTGTTGCTGAGCGACCACTGTCCGCACACCAAAATCTACGGACGCCCCGGAGGTGCGTCCCTGCCTTTGGTCTAGCCCCGCCCGAGCGCGTCGAGCAACTTGACCAGCCCACGTCGATGGCGGTGGGCGACGCGAATGCTGTCGCGATAAACGTTGAACTCGCTGCCGCGATTGAGCGCGTGAAACAGGTGCCGGATCTTGCGCATCAAACCGGCGGCCTGCTGATACGACCGCGAGTCGCCTCGCACGATGACGAGATCGAGTTGCTGACGATAGATTTCGAGCGCTTCCGCTGGCTGCTGCGCCTCGCGCCTACTCGCCAGCTCGAGCCAAAGATCGAGTCGGCAGCCGCGCGCGTGCGCCTCCGCCAGGGCGGCGGCCACGTCGCCTTCCAGGAGCAAAATCTCCACCAGCGCGCTGCCGTCATCCCCTCGCGCGTCACGTTCGCGCACCCGTTGCAATGCTCGCTCGCGCCACGCCGGCCAGGTCTCCGGCGGAGCGAATTTTTGGAGCTTGCGAAACAACCCGGCACCAGGTCGCGCGCGAAATTCCGTCCACACGAGCGCGACGGCCTTTTCGCCTTCGCCGAGCCCGGCGTGGAGGGGAATCAAAAACTCACGCAGACCGCTGGTTTCGAGACTTTCGGGAAAACGTGACGTTCCTTTTTCGGCCCAGTCGCGCGCGGCTTGGAGCTGGCCAGCCTCGCGATAGGTCTCCGCGATGGCGAGATAATCCTGCGGACTCGACAAATCGTGCGCGCGGATTGCCACGCGGGTATCCACGTCCGCGCCGGCATTCGCGGCGAAGCGTTCCATCAGCGCGACGATCTGGTAGCGCCGATGATCGATCTCCGGCGGGTCGCCTGCGTGGCCATCGCTGCGCCGCGGCGCCAGCTTTTCCCACGCCCGATGCAGCCCCCGGCTGTAGGCCGCGAGGCCCGCGGGCCCGAGCACGTCGGCATACGTCGCGGCGGCGTTGTTGAAAATTCCGAACCCGCCTTCGAGTTCGTATTCCAGGAGGCGCGCCGCGAGTGCGGCGGGGTCGGGCCGCGCTTCGCGGCAGGCGGCGTGGTGCAGGCGCTGGAGTTCGTCGTAGAGGTGATTCAACGAGCCGTCCGAGGCATCAACGGCATCGGCAGCGTGTTCGAGTTCCACCAGCGCGAGTTCGCACAGTTCAATGACCGCATTCGGCTGGCCGCTTTCGAGCAGCGCATCGAGCGGCCGCAGCGCCTCTTCGATGCCCTGGACGTAATCGGGCATCGAGTCGTAGTCCACGTAGTCGCTGACTTCGATCGCTTCGCGCAACAGCCGCCGATACACTTTTAGCTCCGCCTCGCCGAGCCGGCGGCCGTCGGCGACACCGAGCGTTTCGAGCATCAAGCGCCGCCGCAGGAT
>CAXTRS010000275.1:0-3180 GCA_964246635.1 uncultured Chthoniobacterales bacterium
GCCCTGGAGCGCTCGGGCGCGGTGCAGGCGCGCTACCACGTGCTCGGCGGCGTGCTCTCGGCCCTCGACGGGGTCCGGCCGGGCCCCCGGAACATCGCCAGCCGCCTGGAGCGGGCGGGCGGCCCCGCCCGAGCCCCGCGCGCCCCCCCACCCCCGCGCTCTGCGGCGCCCCCCTCTACACGGCGCGCCCCCCCCCCCCCCCCGCTACAGTCTCTCGCCTAAAACGCCCACGCCAGAAATCCGCCGTCCACCGCGATCGTTTCGCCAGTGATGTATCCCGCGGCCGGCATGCAAAGGAACGCAACGAGCGCGGCGACTTCATTCGCATCGCCGACCCGCCGCAGGGGCGTGCGTGAGACGACTTCCTCCAAATATTCCGGCTGCGAGAGCACCGGCTCGGTGAGCGGCGTGCGAATATACCAGGGCGCCACGGCGTTGACCCGGATGCCGTCCGCTGCCCACTCGCCCGCCAGGCCGCGCGTGAGCTGGCTGAGCGCCGCTTTCATCGTGCCATAAGGCGCGCCGGTGCGCAGCGCCACCAAGCCGGCGACTGACCCGATGTTGACGACACTGCCGTAGTCGCGCGACGTATCCTCACCACCACCCGCCGCGTTGCGCCGCAGGCGCGGATGCGCGAGCCGGCTGATCTCGAAAAGCGCCGTCAGATTCGTGGCGAGCAGGTGCTCCCACTCCGCGGCAGTGTAGTCGAGAGCGCGCTTGCGCACGTTGGTGCCGGCGTTGTTGACGAGGATGTCGAGCCGGTCACCGAAGGCCCGGTCGCTGGCCGCAAAAATCGCGGTGCGTCCCTCGGCGGTAGCGACATCGGCCGCCACGCCGTGTGCGCGCGCGGCACCGGCAAAACGCGCGTTCCATTCCGCCAATCGTGCGTCGATTTCATCAGGCTTTCGCGCCACGATCAAAACGTCTGCGCCATGCTCCAGCAGTTCCTCGGCGATGGCGCGGCCGATGCCGCGCGAGGCGCCGGTGATCAAGGCTTTGCGGCCTGCAAGTGTCCAGCGTGGGTTCATCGTTTTTTGGGTGTAGAAGGTTTATTCGTTGGGCCAGGAGCGCTGCAACCAATGAGCGATGCGCAGCACGGCGGCATCCGCGCCGCGCGGCGCCACGACCTGGACACCGACGGGCAAGCCGCCGGGCGTTGGCGTTGCCAGCGGAACATGGACGCACGGCGCGTGCAGCAGCGTCCAGATGCGGTTGAAAACGGGATCGCCAGTGGCCGCAAGTCCGGCGGGCGCGACCCCGGGCGCGCTCGGCGCGAGCAGCGCGTCGCAACCGGTTGCGGCGAAGAACGCAGCAAATTCCTGGCGGCAGGCGCGCGCAAGGTCCAGCGCGGCGTCATAGCGAGATGGCGGGAGCCGCAAACCTTCTTCCAGCGCGGCTGCGAAGCGCGGGCTCAGGCGATCGGCGTGTTGCAAACGTTCCGCGGCAAAATTGCACGCGGTCTCGAAGTCCATGATGTCTCGTTGCGCGCCAAAAAGCGGGCGGAAGGCTTCTGGCAGCGCGATAGGCTTTACGGTAGCCCAGGCACGGGCAAGTTGTTCAGGGAGCCGGTCGAACAACGCCACGGTTTCCGGCGCGGCGGCCGGCCATTCCCAAGTGCGACACACGCCCAAGACAGGCGACGGCCGCGCCCTGCTTGCGCGTTCAATTGTCGCTGCGCTACGCATCGCTTCCCGGCCGCTGAGGGCGGCCATGAACTGGGCGGCGTCCGGCACGGTGCGCGCAAAAACACCGACCGTGTCCAAGCTCTCGCACACCGGCTTGATGCCGGCGCGCGGCAAGGACCCGAAGCTGGGCTTGTAACCCACGACGCCGCAATACGCCGCCGGCCGGATGACCGAGCCGGCTGTCTGCGTGCCGAGCGCGAGCGGCGCCATGCCATCGGCGACCGCCGCGGCCGAGCCGCTCGAAGAACCGCCGGGCGTGTGCGCGGGATTCCGCGGGTTGGCAGTTTTTCCGGGATGAAACGCGGCGAACTCGGTCGTCACCGTTTTGCCGAGCACGATTGCGCCAGCAGCCCGGGCTAGCGCGACAACGGCGGCGTCGGAGAGCGGGCGGTGGCCGGCATAAATCGGCGAGCCGTAGCCGGTCGGCAGGCCGGCGGTGTCGATGAGGTCTTTCACCGCGATGGGTAAGCCGTGGAGCGGACCGCGCCGCGAAGGCGGCAGGGCGTCGAGAGAGCTCGCGCGCTCAAGCGCGCCGTCAGCGTCGAGGATTTCCCAAGCGCCGACAATCGGTTCGCGCGCGGCGATGCGTTCGAGACATGCGCGGGTCAGCGCCTCCGCGGTGATCGTGCCCGCGGCGAGCGCAGCGGAGCACTCGCTGGCGGAAAGTTCGTGGAGCGATCGCATGGTTTGAAAGCTGGAATTGCGTTCTCCATTTTCTGTCATCCTGAGCGGAGTGTAACGGAGCCGAAGGACCTCTTGCTGACAGATTCGTTTGGATGCTGCCTGCGCCAGCGGCACAGCAACGGCTTCGTCAGCAAGAGGTCCTTCGACTGCGCTCGTGCCTCGCTCCGCTCAGGATGACAGGAAAGGAGAACGGAGCGCCGGCGAAAGGTGCATCATTCATCTCGCGCTTCGTCCTCATCTTCTTCTCCTGACGTCATCCCGCGCGCGCGGATGCCCTCGGCGACTTCGATGCGAAATGTCTGCTTCGCTTTCGTTTTTCCGAAGCTCAAGTCCGCCGTGTATTCGCCGCCGGCCACCAGCTTCTTCGGATCGTCGCCGCCGTAGGGCGTGAGCGCGTCCTTCGTCGGGCGCAGGTCCCAATTCAGCCGGACCAATCCGGGCGTGCCGGCCGCCTTGAGATTTGCCACGGTCTGGCCGGCAGCGTTGGAAATGCGCAGTTTGATTTCGTCGCCGGTGAACTCTTTCACCCACACGGTAAACAGCGCGCCCTCGGGCGGATTCTCGCCGTGGTAATCGCCCTTGCCGCCCCACTCCGACCAACCCGGCAGGAGGTAAGCGCCGCGTGTCGGCCGCACGCTGAAAAGGTGCGCGGGTTTTGCGGTTACGTCCGCGGTCAGCTCGCGCAACGGCCGGGTGTCGTCGAGCACATACAGGCTGCGGCCGTGCGTGGCGATGACGAGATCGCCATGGCGGGGTTAATTCCCCAATAGTGCCCCGGCCCCGCCGGGCGGGCGGCGGTTTTTGAGCCGGG
>CAXTRS010000275.1:3190-6849 GCA_964246635.1 uncultured Chthoniobacterales bacterium
AATCACCAAATCGTGCACCGGCACCGCGGGCAGGCCGCCGATTTTGATCCAGTGCGCGCCGACATCGAAGCTGGCGAAAAGTCCGAACTCGGTGCCGGCGTAGAGCAGGCGCGGATTGACCGGGTCTTCGCGCACGAGCTGCGCCGGCCCGTTCGCGGGCAAGTCGCCGGAGACGCTCTGCCACGTCTTGCCGAGATCGGCAGTGCGGTAAATCAGCGGCGCGTCGTTGCCGCTGCGATACGCGCTGAAGACGACATAAGCCACGTTCGGGTCGTGCGCGCTGGCCTCGATGCGGTTGACCCAGACGCCGCGCGCCGGCTCGGGCAGACCGTTCGTCAGTTCCGTCCATTCGCGGCCTTCGTTCCCGGTGACCCAGAGCCGGCCGTCGTCCGTGCCCGCCCAGAGGAGGCCGGCTTTCACCGGCGATTCGGTGAACGCATAGACGACGCCGTAGCTCTCCGCGCCGCTGCCCTCGGCGGTCGTGCGCGTCGGCTCGTTGCGCGGGAGGTCGGGGCTGATGACGGCGGAGTGCTCGCCCTTTTCCGTCAGCTTGAAAACGCGGTTGCCGGCGAGAAACAACGCGCCGGGATCGTGCCGGCTGGCGAGCAACGGCGAGTTCCAATGAAACCGGTAGCGCGGCTGGCCCTCGGCGACGTCCGGCTTCAAACTTTGCGATTCGCCGGTGCGCAGATTGATGCGGTGCGCGGCGCCCTGCTGCGAATCCACGTAGAGAATGTCTTTGTCCTTCGGATCGAACGCGACGTAGAAGCCATCGCCGCCGCCAAGGTTCGTCCAGTCGGAATTGCGGATGCCCTCTTTTGACTGGGTCGCGCCGACGCCCAGCCAGTTGCAGTTGTCCTGCAAACCGCCGGCGACGCGGTAGAACGGCTGAGTGTCATCGACAACGACATGATAAAACTGGCCGGCGGGAAAACGGTTGAGAAAGTCCCAGTTTTTCCCGGCCTGATAGGTCTGGTAAACGCCGCCGTCGGTGCCGAGCAGGAGCCGCTGCGAAACGGGCGGCCGCAGCTTGTCCTTTTCCGGGTCGGCGCCGGTTGATTTTTTCGGCGGCTTCGGCGGCGGCGCGCTGCCGGGCTGGATGACGAGCGCATGGCAATCGGGATGCACTTTCTCAAAGAGGTCTTCGCGAAAACTCTTGCCGCCGTCGTCCGACACGAGCGTCGCGAAACCGAGCACGTAGATGCGCTGATCGTTGGCGGGATCGACGCGGATTTTGCTGAAATAAAACGGGCGCGGATTGATCGAATTCATCCGCGTCCATTTGTCGCCGCCGTCTTCGGTGCGGAAGATGCCGCCGCGTTTGCTGTGAATGTCGCGCAGGTCGCTCGGCCCGCCTTCGTCGCTCTGCACGACGGCCATGACGATCTTCGGATTCGACGCCGCGACCGCCAGTCCGATGCGGCCAGTCTGACCCGGCAACCCATCCGTGAGTTTGCGCCAGGTCGCGCCGCCGTCCGTGGTTTTGAAGATGCCGCCAACGTCCCGCCCACCGGTGTGCGCGACACCGTAGGTAAAACTCCACGGCGTGCGCTGCCGGGCGTAGAGCGCGGCGTAGAGAATCGCCGGATTGCTCGGGTCCATCACGACATCGCAGCAACCCGTTTTGGCGTTGTGCGGCGGAGCGGCGTGCAGGACGAGCTGCCAGTTCTTGCCGCCGTCAATCGTCTTGTAAAGACCGCGTTGTCCGCCGTCCGCCCACAGGTGTCCGCTGGCGGCGACGTAGGCGATTTCCGGGTTCGTGGGATGCACGAGAATCCGGGCGATGGCGCGGCTGTCGGGCAGACCTGCTTGTGTCCAAGTCTCGCCGCCGTCGGTCGAGCGATACACGCCGTTGCCCCAGCCGGAGGAGTTGCGGTCGTTGGCCTCGCCGGTGCCGACCCAGAGCACGTCCGAATCGCTCGGCGCGATCGCCACGGAGCCGATGGACTGGACCGTTTCTTTGTCGAAAATCGGCTCGAAGGAAATGCCGTTGTTCGACGTTTTGAAAACGCCGCCGGTGGACGCGCCGATGTAGAAGAGCGCCGGGTTGCGCGGGTCGAGCGCGATGTCCGAAACGCGGCCGCCCATCACGGCGGGACCGATGGAACGGGCCTTGAGATTTTTGAGCAGAATCTCGCCGACGGTTTGCGGCGGCGTGGTGGCCGCGGAGGTGGCGGAAGCCGACGCGGGCGAGCCTTGCGCGGAGGCCGGTTGTTGCGCGGCGGGCGGCGGGTCTTCTCCGACCGGCGGCGAGGTCTGTGCAGAGAGACCAGTCGGAAACACGAGCGCAAGCGCGAGCAACCGAGCGTGATAGGCGCGGAAAGTCATGGCTGAAGAGTGATCCTTGACCACTGCTACAGAGTTCGGCTCCGCAACAGACCACGGTTGTGCGACAAAGCTGGCCTATCCCGCTGCCGCGCGGATTGCTTCGAGCGCTTCCCAACGCACGTAGAGATGCGTCACATTCGCGCGCGCTGCGGCGAGTTGCGCTTCAAATTCCGTCCAGCGCGCGGCGTGTTCCTTGTAAAAATCGGGCGCTTCCAATGCAGCTTCCAGACGCGCGACTTCAGCCTCGGCTGCGAGGATGAGTTCTTCGATGCCGAGAAGCTCCTGCTGCTCTTTGAACGAGAGCTTGCGCGTGCTGCGCGACGAAATAGTGATCGCGCTCGCGCTCGCGTCCGCAGCGGCGGACTTGGCGCCGCGTTTTTCCTTCGCCGGCTGTTCCCAACTCGCCGCGGCTGCTTTTTCTTTCTGCTGCCGCTGCGCGCGGCGGGCGAGATAGTCGTCGTAGTTGCCCACGTCGTAGAACAATCCCCCCGCCCCCTCGAACGCGAGAATGCTCGTGCAAATGCGGTTCAAAAAATAGCGGTCGTGACTGACGGCGATTACGACGCCGCGGAACGCAACGAGCGCTTCCTCGAGCACGCGCAAAGTGGCGAGGTCGAGGTCATTCGTCGGTTCGTCGAGCACGAGCACGTTGCCGCCGCGCTTCAGGATTTTTGCCAGCACGACGCGGCTGCGCTCGCCGCCGGAAAGCTGCGCGACTTTTGTGTTCACCCGGTCGTCGGTGAAAAGAAATCGGCGCAGGTAGCCGCGCACCGTCACCGATTCCTCGCCGAGCCGCACGACATCCGACCCGCCGCCGACTTCGTCATAGACGGTCTTCTCTTCGTCCAGTCGCAGCCGTCCTTGATCGACATAATTGATCTTCGTGCGCGTGCCGAGTTTCACTTCGCCGCGCGATGGCGGCAGCTCGCCGAGCATCACCCGCAGGAGGGTCGTCTTGCCGAGTCCGTTGCGGCCGACGACGCCGAGGCGCTGGCCGGGTGCGAGGTTCAGATTCAAGCCGTCGAACAGCGTGCGTCCGTCGGGTAGCGTGACGCCGACATCGACGAACTCGACGATGCGGTTGGCCAGCTTCGGTGCGGGCGGAATGATGAGTTCGACGTCGAGTTCCTGCTCCGGGCCGGCTTGCGCGGCGACGGCGTAATAATTGTCGATGCGGTCGCGCGATTTCGTGCGGCGCGCGCTCGGGCCGCGGCGCACCCATTCGAGTTCGCGTTTGAGAAATTTTTGCCGGCGCGCCTCGCTGGCTTCCGCGCCCGCGAGGCGCGCGGCGTTGGCTTGGAGAAACGGAGTGTAGTTGGCGGGCTGCGGGG
>CAXTRS010000276.1:0-6467 GCA_964246635.1 uncultured Chthoniobacterales bacterium
ATCCAGGGCACCACCATCGGCTGGCTGGCCCGGCGGTTGAAGTTCGACATCAGCGGTGAGCGGGCCGCGACGGAAGCACTGCGCAAGCATGGCCGCGAGATCGTCGCCTCGGCAGCCGCCGCACCGGCGGCCAGCAGCGAGCCGGCGCCGGGTTCCGGCACGGGGATCGGGGTCAGCAAAAAGGCGTGCGCGGTGGCGCTGCCGTCGAGAAAGCCGTAGCCGACGATCTGGCCGTTGTCGTTGATGCCGAGCGCGGTGGTCAGCTCGGTGCCGGTGCTGGTGTCGATGAGCGAGTTGAGATCGATCATCGCGCCGCCCAGCGTCAGGACGATGAACGCGTGCTGCGTGCTGTTGTCGCTCAGAAACGAGTAACCGACCACCTGCCCGTTTTCGTTGAGGCCCTGGCCGAAGCTCGAGAAGCCGCCGAGCGTGCCGAGGTCGGTGAGCGCGCCGCCGTTCGGCGCGCTGAGGAAGGCGTGCACGCCGGGGCCATTGTAGGTCGAGCGGCCCACGACCCGGCCGCTGTTGTTCACCGCCAACCCAAAGCTGGTCGTGCCGCCGTTGAGCGTGCCGAGATCGTGCAGCGCGCCCCCGTTCGGGTCGCTGAGAAAGGCGTGGTTGCCGCTGATGCCGGCGAGATTGGAGTAACCGGTGACCTGACCGCTGGCGTTGACTGCGCGACCGAAGCTGCTCGTGCCGGTGCCCAGCGTGCCGAGGTCCTGCAAGCCGCCCGTGCCGTTCGCGCCGGTCAGAAACGCGTGGGTCGCGTTGTTGCCGGTGATCAGCGATTCGCCGGCCACGCGGCCGGTCGCATTGATGCCGTAGCCGGAACTGGTCTGCCCGCCGAGCGTGCCGAGATCGCTGAGCATGCCGCCGGCGTCGCGGAAGAAAGCGTGGTTGCCGGTGTTGCTGCCGGGGCTGAAATTCGAGGCGCCGGCGATCTGGCCGGCGGCATTGATCGCATACCCAATGCTATTGAGGCCGCCGTTGAGCGTGCCGAGGTCTTGCAGCGCGCCGCCGCCCGCGGGACGGAAAAAGGCGTGCTGCGTCGCGTCGTCCATCAGCGCGGCTTGGCCGGTGACCGCGCCGCTGGCGTTGACGGCGTAGCCCTGGCTGTTGGTGCCGCCGAGCGTGCCGAGGTCGGTGACGGTGTAGCTCTGCGCGGCGAGGCGTGCGAGCGGGGCAAGACAGAACGCGAGCGCGAGGACAACGGTCGGGCGATTCATAAAATTACGGATGGAAAACAGCCGCGCGGATCATGGAAGAGAGCGGCGGCGCGGTCAATCGGTTTCACCTCGGCGCCGCGCCTTTTTTCGTGTGCGAAACGCGCCTCCTTCTGGATGCGAAAATTTTCATTCCGGCGCCTTCGTTGACGGCTCGACCCGCCCGGCCGCCTGCGGCATCGAGATCGCCGCAGGGGTCCGGCTGGGCTGACTGGGGTCAGCGCTCCCGCCGGCAGCGATGGGCGCCGCGATGACGAATGTGCACTCCGGTGCGTCCAGATTCTTTGCGCGCGGCGAATCCAAGCCACCTGTTTGTTCGCATTCTTACTGTTCATATGAGTTCCACCACCCATCGTTCCCTCCGTCTCCCCCTCCTCGCGAGCGGCTTGCTGCTCGCCCTTTGCTCCGCTGCCCTGGCTGCCAAGCCGGTGCCGGAAAACCTGAGCAACGGCCTCGACAAAATCGTCGAAAGCCACCTCATCCTCCAGGCCCAGACCGAAGCCGCCGCACGCGCCGCGCGGCGCGGCAATAAAGGCGCCGAAGCCGTGGTCCAACCCGCCGTCGGGCCATACAACGGCTTTGCCACGAAAGCGGCCGCCAGCTACGCCGCGCGCGCGCTGGTCGATACCGCGACCGGCAAATACCTCGTCGATATCATGCCCGACGGCAGCGTGCCGCTGGCGACGATCCAGGCCACGCTCCAAACCAGATTCCCGCAGCTTGCCGTCACCGCGCTGGACACGAAATATCACGGGCACGGCGTCATTGAAGGATACATCGCCGTTGCCGACGCGGCCGACATTGCCAAGACGCCTGGCGTGATGTCGGTGATTCTGCAACTCAAGCCGGTTCACAGCGTCGGCGCCGTCACCGCGCAGGGCGTTCACCAGCACCGGGTCAACCGGATCGACACGCTGTATAGCAACGCGACGGTCAACCCCGGTTCCATCAACTACCGCGGCACCGGCATCCAGATCGGCGTGATGTCCGACAGCTTCGACTCGCAGCCGAGCGCGGAAGGCGGCTCGACCAACGCGCCTGCCGATGTCGCCTCGGGCGATCTGCCAGGCAACGCCGCCACGAGCGGCAACGCCCAGCCGGTCGTCGTGCTGCAGGATTACAACCCGACGCCGGCCGCCACGAACGAAGGCCGCGGCATGTGCCAGATCGTGGCCGACATCGCGCCGGGTGCGCGCATCGGCTTCGCCACCGCGGACACCGGCGAGGTCGGCTTCGCCAACAACATCCGCGCGCTCGCCGCCTTGCCAGGATTTGCTTATCCGGCGGCGACCCAGCAGGGCTTCAAGGCCGACGTGATTTGCGACGACGTGTCGTATCTCGACGAGGCGATGTTCCAGGACGGCATCATCGCGCAGGGCGTCATCGACGTCGTCGCCGCGAACGTCACCTACTGCTCCTCGGCGGCGAACAACACCGGCACCGACGGCTATTCCTCCGTCTTTCGCCCGGTTCCCAATGGCAGCGGCTTGACGGCCGCGACCAACACCGCGCTCGCCGGCACGAACATCAACCTCGCCAACGTGCCTGCCGCCTATTACGCCGGCGGCTTCCATAATTTCAATCCGAACGCGGGCCAGCTCGACGTGGCGCAGACCCTTAATACCGGCAGCGACGCGCCCTTCGTTTTCCAGTGGAACGATCCCTACGACGTGAGCGTGCCCGCGCTTGGGGCGCTGATTTATTCGACCACCGGCCGGAGCACCGGCGGCGCGGCGCAGGACTACAACGCGAGCAGCACGCCGCCGCTGCCGGCCTTCACTGCCGGGCAGGCTTACGTGGTCAAGGTCACCGCGGTGCCAGCCAACCCGCCGGTGCCGACAGATAACTTCGATGCGGTCGTTTCCATCATCGATCCCAACGGCAACAACGTGCTCACGCAGGATACCGGCACCGACGAGGTCGTCACCTTTTTCGCCCCGGTGACCGGCAACTACACGATCCACGTGGCCCCATTCATTACGCCGCCGCCAGTGATCGGCGGGCAGGGCGTGCCGACGCAGGGGTCTTACACCCTGACGGTGAACCTGGCCGCCGGCACCCCGCGCATCACGCAGGATTTCAATTGCCTGTTCTTCGACATGAGCGGCAACTTCGTCTCGGCCCTGGCCTCGAACAACATCGCCAACAACCGGCCGATCGAGATTGCTTCGGCCATTGATTCCGGCGGCGCGTCGCAGGTGCAGATGGTCATCTCCCGCTCGAACACCACCGCGCCGGCCAACGCCGCGGACCGGTTCAAGTATGTCATCTTCGGCAACGGGCTCACCGGCATCGGCCCCGCGGAATACGGCTCGCCGCTCACGCCGGTGACCTTCGGCCACAGCGCGGCGGCCGGCGCGAACAGCGTCGCGGCCTATTCCGTCTTCCGTCCGAACATCCCCGAGGACTTCACCTCGCCGGGGCCGGTGACGATTTACTTCGACGCCAACAACAACCGGCTCACCACCCCGCAGATCCGGCTCAAGCCCGACATCGCGGCGTGCGACGCGGTAAACAACACGTTCTTCCCCTTCGGCAACACACCGGCGCTCGGCGATTCGCTCTCCGACCCCGACACGTTCCCGAACTTCTCGGGCACCAGCGCCGCCGCGCCGCACGCTGCCGCGCTCGCCGCGCTCGTGCTGGAATCGCACGGCGGCACTGGCAGCCTGACGCCCGCGCAGGTGAAGACCATCTTCCAGACCACAGCCTTCCCGCACGACCTCGATCCGTATTCGGCCACCGGGGTGGCGCGCGCGAGCAACGGCTCGAAGATCACCATCGTCGTCAACAACGACAACTACACCAACACCGGCACGGGCCTGAACGACCCAAACGCCTTCAACGTGACCTACATCGGCGCCGGCCGGCTCCAGACGCTGGTCTTCAACCCCGAGGGCACCGCGGCCACCGGCGGCAACACCACCGGCGGCAACTCTACTGCCATCACGCCCACCGACTTCCTCGACCCGACGAAATACAAGTCCACGCCGGGCATGGTTTTCGGCGCGGCCTCGACGTTCAAGTTCGGCAACTCCGTGGGCCTCGTCACCGGGGACGTGACGCGCACCGTGAGCAACCCCGCGCCGGCGCCCGCGACAAGCGGCAACCGCACGCTCAACTTGTCATTCCCGAACAACAACTTCACCGGCGGCAAGGTGCTGCGGTTTAACATCAACCGTTCGCAGGAACAGGATTCCACCTCGCCGCAGGGCACCACGACGGCGCAGGGCTCCGCCGATCTGCTCGGCGGCACCGTGTCAATCCCGGAAGACCCGACCGGCGCCAACATCCTGCCCGGCATGACGTTCAGCGGCACCATCGTCGATGGCAGCGGCAACACGCTGCCCTTCAACGGTCGGATGGCCAACCGCAACGGCCGCGGCTATTCGGTGCTCGACGGCTACGGCCTCATCAACGCCGAAGCCGCCGTCAGCGCGACGGCGCCGTAACGACCAACTCCCGGCTGCACAACTCGAATCGCTAAAACGCCGCCCCGATTCGCGGGGCGGCGTTTTTGTTTTTCTGAACGAAGTCGAGCCCATGGTTTCCGTTCCATGCAGCAAAGCGATTTCAACGGCGAAACCCACGGCCCGCCACGGCCGGCCGGCCAGCAGTGCCACCGCGCCGATCAACCGGACTGGAACCACCGCGCCCGGTCCAAAACGCCGCCACGATCCGTGGCTGCGCTACAGGCGGACAACCCGCTCACCGCCTTGCTCTACGAAACAGCTTCGCCACTGCGGCCAAGCGGCAGCAGCAGGAGATCGTCACAGCGCTCGGCAGGGCCAGAATCAAGTGTCCTGCGAAAGTTGATGAAGCCTGAGAGGCGGTCGATGAAGGCTCTCGCACACTCTTCATCGGCGAAGCACGGGCCATGATGATGCCGGCCGGCCCAAACGAGGTGTTTCGACGGCTCATGGAGATGGAGGAAAGAGTGCAGCAGCTCCGGCGGCGCAAGACGGAGAATGTGCGCCGACATCTTGGCGAGGTGCTGGAGTGGGCGGGCATTGCTGCCGCGGTAGCCGGCGATTGAAGGACGGCGACAAGGCGGCGCCGGCGGCCTGCGGCCGGCCGCCGCCGGAAATTCTCGCGGCATGGGCCGGTTCGACGCTGAGTTTATTGACCTGCACGCTCCCAGCACTCGCGTCGAGGAAATTGCGCTTGACCTGCGCGGGCGGAGGCGTTGTCCTCACCCATATGCGTAGCGCCCCTATTCGCTGCCAGGGACCGTGCATCGCCGGCCGTGCGGTGCGGACGCTGACACGCAGTATCCTGTCGGGTCTCGCCGGTTGCGCCGGAGTGTGGCTGGCTGCCGCTTATGGCGCGGAGGTCACGCCACCGACCGATGCCAACCGCCGCTCGATCGACCGCGTGATTGTCACCGGCGAGGGCTTGGCCAGCGCTTACGGCGCGCCGACGGATTATTCGCGCAGCCGTTTTTCGCCGACGGTGACGGCCTATGTGCTGCCGCCGTGGACGGTCTATACCGGCTTCGGTTACGAAGGCCAGGCGCTGCGTTTCAACCGGCCGGCGCACACGTTTACTCAGGAGATCGAGCTCGGTTTGCCCTATCGCCTCGGCGTCGCGGTCGAGAACGATTTCGAGACGTATCGCGGGCGCACGCAGGAACGCACGTTCTCGATGGAGGTGCGTTACGCGCTGGCCGATTGGAACAAGATTCCGCTGAACCCGACGATCTTCGTCGAATACAAAAAGGGCATCGGCTACATCACGCGCGAAGAAGGCAAACCCGAGCGCATGGAAAAAGGCGAAGCCGCGGAGATGGCGCGCGAGTCCATTAATCACATCCCCGACGCCGTGGAAGTGCGCTTGCTGCTCGCGCACGATTTCAACCACAAGCTCGAGTGGGCGCTGAACGGCTTTTACGAGCAGGAAATCGAGGGCGACCGCGGCCGGGAGTGGGGCTTCTCGCAAAGCATCACCGCGCCCGTGCTGCTGCCGGACGAGCGGCTGCGGGTCGGCGTCGAGATGTTGTATTCCAACTTCACGGACAAGGACACCCGCAGCGATCCCGCGCACCGGTTCGTGATCGGGCCGACGCTTTCCTTCAAGCCGACGCGCACCACGCGCTTTGACGTATCGCCCCTCTTCGGGGTCACGCACGACGCGCCGCGCGTGCAGGTGTTTGCCGTGCTCTCCGTGCTCTGGGGTGGCGGGGGCGCGCGCGACACCCCGCCCAGCCGGGCGGAGACGAAAGAGGGGTCCCCCCCGCGGGGGGGG
>CAXTRS010000276.1:6477-6754 GCA_964246635.1 uncultured Chthoniobacterales bacterium
CACGACGACGGAGGCCGATGCCAAAGGCGTGACCCGCACGGTGCGGAGGACGACGGAGACGCGCCCGGGCGGCGAGGCCGAGGCGCCAGTTTCGACGCGCAGCCGGTAACGAGAGTTTCAGCGAGACACCTCGTCGTCGGCGTTCCACATCACGCCGTCCGGCCCGGCGGAGCGGACTTCGAGTGCGTTGCCGGAAAGCTGGTGGAAGAAATACGGGCGGCTCCAGCGGTCGAGCAACTGCCCGCGCTCGTCGAGGCGCGGCTCGCGGCCGGCCGCC
>CAXTRS010000277.1:0-1404 GCA_964246635.1 uncultured Chthoniobacterales bacterium
CGGCGGCGAGGGTGGCGGCGAGGCTCGCCCTCGCCTGCGCTCTCCTCGTTGGCCTCGCCGGTTGCGCCGGCTATCAGCTCGGCCCCGCGAAGCCGAGCTACTTGCAAAACATCCGCCGCATCGCGGTGCCGACGTTTCGCAACGACACGCTCGAGCCGCGGCTCGAAGCGCTCATCACCGGCACCGTCGTCAAACAATTTCATCAGGACGGCACCTACGAAATCACGAGTTATGACGGTCGTGGGTCGGGCGGTCCAAGCCTGGTGGCAAGCAGCAGCGCGGAGGATCGCGACAAGATCGCGGCCGCGGCCGCTGGCGCCGACGCCGTGCTCGAAGGCACCATCGAGCGAGTCGTCCGCACCCCGGCGCGCAGCGTGCGCGGCAACGTGCTGCTCACCCGCGAGTTCACGCTGACCATCGGCGTGCGCTACCGCCTGGTCGAGCGCGCCACCGGCAAGGTGCTCGACGTCGGCCACGCCCAGGGCCAGACGAATTTCTTCATCAGCGGCGACCCGACTCAGGAACAACGCCAGGCCGTGCCCCTCGCCGCCGAACGCGCCGCGATCCGCCTCGTGAGCCAACTCACGGAAGGGTTCTGACGAATGCGGAATGCGGAATGTGGAATGCGGAATGGCAGAAGCGCGCCGCCACGTCTGTCTTTCATTCCGCGTTCCGCATTCCACATTCCGCGTTTCTTCCATGCTTTACCTCGTCGCCACGCCGATCGGCAATCTGGCGGACATCACCCTCAGGGCGCTCGAGGTGTTGAAAAGCGTCGATCTCATTGCGGCGGAGGACACGCGGCACTCGGGCATTTTGCTGCGACATCATGGGATCAGTCGGCCGCTCGTTTCGTTTCACGAACACAACGAGGCGCGGCGCACGGCGGAACTCGTCGAGCGGCTGCGCACGGGGGCGAACGTCGCGCTGATTACGGACGCCGGGATGCCCGGCGTCAGCGATCCCGGCGCGCGGCTCGTACGGGCGTGCCAGGCGGAAGGGTTGCCCTACACGGTGTTGCCCGGCGCCAGCGCGCTACCGGTCGCGCTCGTTGGCTCGGGGTTCGACACCGAGCGTTTTTTTTACGGCGGTTTTCTGCCGACGAAGAGCGGCCAGCGCGAGCGGGCGTTGCGCGCGGCGGTCGAACGCGCGGAGACCACGGTGTTCTTCGAGTCGCCGTATCGTCTGGTGAAGTCGCTCGGAGTCCTCGCGGAGATCGCGCCGGCGCGACCCGTGTGTGTCGCGCGCGAGCTGACAAAACAATTCGAGGAATTTCGCCGCGGCGTTCCCGGCGAATTGCTGGCACACTACACGGCCCGCCCGCCGAAGGGCGAGATCACCTTGGTCATCGCAGGGATGCTGTAGCGGCGGTCCATGACCGCCCCTGGCTCTTGAGAACAGCAT
>CAXTRS010000277.1:1414-6692 GCA_964246635.1 uncultured Chthoniobacterales bacterium
GTCATAGACCGCCGCTACAGTGAGCCCTCCATCTTGTCACATCCGCATTCCGCGTTTACGTCGTCGGCACCGCGATGACGACCTCTGGCCTGAGCCGCATCCTCCCCGCCGTTTACCACGGCTTTGTCGGCGTTTTTTTGCTCTACGTCGGTGCGCAGACGCTGCTCAACCTGCGTGTCTTCCGCGCGCCGCGGCCGCGTCGATTCGAGAACGACGAAGACGCGCCGCGCGTCTCCATTCTTGTCCCCGCGCGCGACGAAGCGCACCGCATCGGCCCGTGCGTGGCCTCGCTCCTTGCGCAGGGATATCCGCCCGCGCGCTATGAACTGCTCGTGCTCGACGATCATTCGCGAGACGACACCGCAAATGTCGTCCGCGAGCTTGGCTTGAGTGACCGCGATGAAGCGAACGCGTCGCTCGCTGGACGCCGCGTCCTGCTCCGCGGCGAGCCGCTGCCGGCGGGCTGGACGGGCAAGGCGTGGGCGTGCCACCAGCTTGCCCTCGCCGCCGCGCGCGACAGCGATTTCCTGCTTTTCACTGACGCCGATACGACGCACGCGCCCAGCGCGCTCGCGGCGACCGTCGGTCACGCGCTCGAGACCGACGCGGGTCTGCTCTCCGCCTGGCCGCGACAGCGCACCGGCACCTGGAGCGAGCGACTCGTCATCCCACTCGTGTATCTGCTCATTCTTGGCTTGCTGCCGCTGGCACTGCTCGATTTTTTTCAACGTCGGCCACACTGGGCGCGACGTTCGCCCGCGCGGCTGCTCCGCGCACTGGGTGCCGGCAACGGGCAGTTTCTGCTCTTTCGCCGCGAGGTTTACACGCGCGTCGGCGGCCACGCCGCGGTGCGCGATCACCTCGTCGAGGACGTCGCGCTCGGCCGCGCCGTCTCGGCACGCCTGGGACGCGAACCTGGCATGAACGTCATCAACTGCGACGGCTCCGGGTTGGTCACTTGTCGCATGTATGAATCCTTCCCGGAACTCTGGGAAGGGTTCACGAAAAACATGCGCGCCGCCTTCGACGACGCGCACCTCGCATTCTGGATTTCCGGCCTCGTGCAAGGCAGCGTCTTTGTCCTGCCGTTTCTGCTCGCTGCCTGTCCGCCGCTGACCGGTCGCTGGTGGCCCTGCGCGCTCGCGGAGGCCGGGTTCATTTATGCGTTGCGCGCCGGCTTCGCGCTGCGCTTCCGCACGTCGTGGCGCAGCGTGCTGCTGCACCCGTTTGGCTACGCGCTCACGCTGGCGATCGCGCTGAATAGCTGGCGGCTCAGCGCGCGTCGCGGCGTGAGTTGGAAGGGCCGCGTCTATCGGCTGCAACCCAGCGAGTGAAGAGGCCGCGGCTCACTTCGGTTTTTCAAACACGAGCAAGTGCTGTTGCGGCAAGCTGTCGAGCGTTTCTTTCCACACGAGCCCGGCGGCTTCCATTTCTTTGCGCGCTTGGGCGGCGGTCATTTTGTGCAGTGGCTTGATCATCACACTCGGGTCTTCCGCGCGGAATTCGAGCTGGATCACCTGCCCGCCCGGCTTCAGCGCGCGGACGATCGCGGCCATCATTTCCATCGGATGATCGAACTCGTGATACGCATCGACGAGCAGCACGAAATCGACCGCGCCCTCTGGTAACTTTGGGTCGGTCGTGGTGCCGAGAATCGTTTCGACGTTTGGATGCTTAATCAGCCCGGTCGCGCGGCGGCGCTGCGTTTTTCGGTGGATGATTTTGAGCATCTCCGGGTCGATGTCCTCGGCGAGCACCCGACCCTGCGGCACCAATGGGGCGAGACGTTGCGTGAAATAGCCGCTGCCCGCGCCGATGTCCGCGATCACCGCGTCGGGGCGATCTTTCAAGCGCCGGCGGAGTTCGGCGATGAGCAGGTCGGTGCGCTCTTCCGTCTCACGTTCGGGCCGGTCGAGCCAGTCGGCGCCGGTGTGGCCCATCGCCTGCGCGATCTCGCGGCCGAAATACGTTTTGCCGATGCCGTCGGGGCTGGGCGTCGTCGCGCCGTAGCCGCTCGCGCTTTCCGCCGGTATGCGCGTTTTCTTGCGCGCCGCGGCTGCGGTCGCCGACGCTTCGCGCCGCGTGAAATCGTCGAGCTTGAGAATCAACGTGTCGCTGGCGGCATCGACGGCTTCTTTCAGCTTGCCTGCTTTTGACAATGTTTGTGCGCCGGCGAGCAACGATTCTTTGCCTCGGTGCAGGGTGCCTTCGTGCAGCAATTCCGCCGTGCTGGCCGCGCGACCGAGCAGCGCCGGATACAGCGCTTCGCCAAGCCGCAGTTTCCACACGTCTGACCCGGCGTAGTAGCAGACCAATGCGTTGTCGCCGTCGTCGGGAAAGCCGAGCACGCTGGCAGCTTCTTTTGTTTTCGCGCGCGCCGCATGCTCCTCGGCTACTGCGTCGTTAAAAATGCGCACCGCGAGCCGGTGGCCGGTGGCGCGTTCGTAGTTCGCCAATTTGAAATTGAAATTCTTCACCCGGAAATCCGGCAGCTTGCCGGTTTCATCGACGAGCGGCACGAAGCCCGCAGGCGGCCCGGCGCGGCGTTTGGACAGCGCCGCTTTTTTCAACGCCTCGAACGCCGCCGCATCCGCGCGAAACGCGCTGGCCTCGACGCCGGCGCGATGAATGCGCACCCGCTCGATGCGGTCGCCTTGCACGATAGTGTCGAGCACCTCCGCCCCGGCGATGACACGACCGAAAACGCTATGCAGATAATTCAGCCGATTGACCTCACGCAGGGTAATGAAAATCTGGCTCCCATTGGTGTCAGGCCCATCGTTCGCCATCGAGAGCATGCCGGCCGCGTCGTGCCGCAAACACTCCGGGCCGAACTCGTCGAGGAACGCGTAGCCCGGCCCGCCGTCGCCGAGTTTGTCCGGCGGAAACGCGGGATCGGCCGACAACGGGTCGCCGCCTTGAATGACGAAATCTTTCACCACGCGATGCCACGTCAGCCCATCGAAGAACGGACTGCCAGCGGGCCGATTTTGAAACGGCAGCGTGCCCTCGGCGAGACCGATGAAACTGGCGACCGTCAGCGGCGCGTGCTCGAAGTCGAGCTGCGCGAGAAGCACGCCGCGGTTTGTCGTGATTTCCGCATACAGGCCGGGGCTGAGCGCGGAAAAATCGGTTTCAGCGTTCGCGCGTGAGAACGTTGCCAGCGCGCAAACCACCGCAACCGAGGCACAATAGCACAGACTGAAAAATGAGCGACGAGACTCGGTGTCTGGTGTTCCGGGGTAGGGTGGGCGTCTCGCCCGCCGGCTTGGGCGTCTCGCCCAACCCACAAACGCAGAGCGAAGGCATGTATTCATCTCTTTTTGCGCGCGCCGGGCGGGACGCCCGCCACGGCAGGCGGGACGCCTACCCTACCCGCAGAACATCGGCGCGTCTTTTTCGTTTCAGCATCCGTTCATCGCCTGCTCACCTCAGGCGCATCTTCTTCGATAAAATGCGCGTGCAGCGCACGCACCGCTTCTGCGAGCCGCTTGCGCTCGACCAGCCAGGTGATGCGAAAACTCGAGGTCGCCACGCTTTGCGGCGCGAGCCCGTGCTTGCGCAGACAGGCGTCGCCCGTGAGCAGGTTGCGGTAGCTGGCGTTGATGCCGGCGCCAATGACGCTCACCGCGCCCAACCCGTCGATGAGTTGAGCGCAACGCCCGAAATGATCCGTCAGATCGTGGCGCAACGCCTCCTCGGCGTGCAGATTTTCGCGCGAGAGCACGATCTGGATGCTGTCGGCTTCCTCGCAATGTTTTTCATTGAACGCCGCGAGCTGGAGCTGCTTGCCGATCGCGCCGCGCGCTTCGAGCAGCTCGAGCAATTCGTCGCTCGCCGCCGGGCCCACGGCGCGCAGCACGAGCACCTCGCGCTCGCTCACTACCGCCGCCACACTGCCCGGCTGCCGCGGCGCGAAACGGCGCACCACGGTGCCGCCGTCCGCCGCCCCTTCCTTGCCTACTTCCATATCATCCCCGTCCGTTGGCGCCTGCGCGGTGGCGCGCGCGTAGATGGCAATCCCTTTTTCCTTGGCAAACTCGACCGCCTGCGCGTTGAGCACCTGCGCGCCCGCCTCGGCCATTTCCTGCGTTTCCTCGTAGCTGAGCGCGTCGAGCTTGCGCGCCGCCGGGACCACGCGTGGGTCAGCGGAATAAACGCCGTCCACATCGCTGCAAAGCTCACACCACTTCGCGCCGAGCGCGGCCGACAGCGCGACCGCCGTGGTGTCGCTGCCGCCGCGGCCGAGCGTCGTCACTTCCTTTTTGTAAGAAACGCCCTGATAGCCGGCGACGACGACGACCCGGCCGCGGGCCAGCTCGTCCTGGACACGAAAGGGTCGCACCTCGATGATGCGCGCGTCCGAATGCCGGTCGTTGGTGATGATGCCGCTCTGGCTGCCGGTGAACGAAATCGCGTCGCCGCCCAGCTCGCGGATCGCGATGCAGAGCAGCGCCATCGCGATGCGTTCGCCGGCGGAAAGCAACATGTCGAGCTCGCGCCGCGGCGGGTTTGGCGAGAGTTTTTTCGCCTGGCTGAGGAGATCGTCCGTGGTGTCGCCCATCGCGGAGACCACGACGCAAACCGCGTGGCCGGCGGCGCGGGTTTGCACGATGCGCGCGGCGACGCGCCGGATTTTTTCGGCGTCAGCCACGCTGCTGCCGCCATATTTTTGGACCACGATACTCATGAGGGAAAACAGGATCCGCCGGCCGGCGACGCCGCTCGCAGCAGGAGCGAGCGAACACGCCCGCACGCGCGGAGGATTCGCCCATTGATTTAGGCGCGCCGGTGTCGATTGTCCATCTTGCGCAACACGCTTCCGCCCGGGCGATCCAGCCGGATGTCCCACCGGAGGGCCAGCTCCTCACCGCAATAGACAGCGTGGGAGCCATCGGCTACAAAACGGCTTTCTCTCTTCATTCATGAGCAGCCCCGAAGAATCCAGTTCCTCGCCGCCGCCTCCTGTTGCTGCGTCCGGCAGCGCGGCTGCTCCCACGGAAAAACCGGCATCGCCAGCGCCTGCTGCGCCCATCGCCGGGACGCCGCCGGCCTCGCCGCAGATCAACCTCGCCGAACTGCTCGCGCTGGCGAAAACGGTGCTCGCCCAACAACAGGCAGCAGGCACCGCCGGAGCGCCGCCGCCAACCACTACCGCCCCTGCGGCCGTTGCCGAGCCGACGCCGCCTGCCGCCGCCGCGGAACCGAGGGCTTGGGAACGAAAGAAATTTTTCAAACTGACGCCCGAGCAGGCCGCCGCCGCTGCCGCGGCAAAAGC
>CAXTRS010000278.1:0-6630 GCA_964246635.1 uncultured Chthoniobacterales bacterium
GCTGTGAGTGTGTGTTCCCGGCAAGACGCCGGCAACGGCAGGCGGGACGCCCGCCCTACCCCCGGAACACCGGCCGCGTGATGATTGCTCCCATACTTAGGCGCACTTCCCGCCCGGCCCGAGCAGCGCGAGGATGCGTGCTTTTTTCTGCTCATACGGCAGCGCACGAAAGGCGCGGATTTCTTCGAGTCGGCGCAGGCCGTTGAGCGTGTCGAGATAACGCGTGTAATCGGCGGCGAGCTGCGTGGTTTCCAAATAACGGCCGCGCAGATTCGGGTCGCGATACGCGTGCGGGTCGTGACGGGAGAAGAGATGGAACTTCAGCCAGCGGCGATCGGCGGCGCTGACTTTTTGCGCCTTGCGGAAGAATGCGACGAAGAGAAGCAGGACGAGATAGGTGTCCACGCCGGCCTGGAGCTCGAGGTTGCGCGCGAAGTCCTCGTGCCCGATCTCGCGCTGGCCGGCTTGGAAGGCGAGCGCGGCGTGCAGGGCGTGGTTGATCTCTTCGACGAACGCGATGAGCGAGCGGATGTTTGCGTCGGAGATGCCCGCGCGCGGGTCATGGCGCTCGAGTTGTTCGACGAGCCAGTGGGAATAATAAATCGCGACGTGCAGCCGGCCGTCGGCGTGGCGCAGGAACGTGCGCGCCAGTTCGCTGAGCTCGCGCGCCTGCGCGCCGGCCAGCCGCGACAGCTCGCCACAACGTGACCGGCTGACCAGGCAGTCTTCGAGGTTGATGCCGACCGACGCGTAGGTGCGCTCGAAGAGGCGTTGGATTTCGCTGAATAACGTCGTGCTCATGCCGTTTCGCTTACCCGATCAAAGCGAGTCCGGCGTTCACCGTCGCGTTGCTATCGTCGCCGAGATTGAGCAGACGATCCGCGAGCCGGTTAAGCGCGAGGCGCACCGCGCGAAACTCCGCGGCGAGCGCGTCGAAGATGTCGCTCAGCTCGCAGCGCCGGGCGACCTCGTGGCCCGCGGCGGCGCGGAAATTCGCGCGGCCGACTTCTTCGTAAAACGAGCAGTCCGGCGCGCCGCGACGCCGGCTGCGGCGGTCGATGGCTTCGTGAAAAATGCCGGTCAGAAACAGCGCGTAATTGCCGACGTGCGCACGCAGGAGAAACGCCTGCGAGGCGCTGGCATTTTGCAGCGCGAGCAGGAGATCGCTGAGATACGTCAGACCCCGTTGTTGCGCCGCGCTCAGTCCCTCGCCGCTCCCCGGCGCCCGAAGCCGCGCGGTGCGCGAGAACTGGTCGAGCAGCGACCCAATGTAGTCGCAGAGCCGCCGGTCCTCGAGGCCAGCCTGCCGCAGGACGTGCCGCGCAAGAATGTAAAAATAGAATTGCGGTGAAATCGCGAGCTGTCCGTTTTGCGAAAGAATCGCGCCGACGAGTCGCTCGTGGTCGAGCACCTGGTCGCGCTCGTTTTCTTCGGTCAGCAGATCGACCAGCGAGACGGCGTCGCGCTGGGATTGCGAAAGCGTGCGGACGACAAAATCGAAGTCCGCCGCGGTAAACCGTGCCCGGCAATTTGCTTGGATCACGGAACTCCGTTTTAAGCAGCGCACATGCCAGCCGACAAGCGCCAAGTCGCCCGCGGTTGCGATTCTCTTTTGACGCCGCCATCTTCCCGGTTGCCGGTCTCCCCCGCGCGGGGCAGGTCATTTGCTCCTGTAGTTCAAGAGCATCAGGACAGCCCTCCGCTCCTCCCATGTTGTCCACCAGCGAAAACGCGACTGCCGATACCGACCCGGTCGCGACGAAAAAGAACGACGCGCCGACGCGCCCAAAGAAGCCGCGGCGCGGCCGGCGCTTCTGGCTGCGCACGCTGGTTTTCTTTCTCGTGCTCGGTGCCGTGGTCTGGATCATTTGGTTTGTCGGCTACCGTGGCTTCACGCGGCGCTGGCGCGCGGCGCTCGCCGCCGAGATGCACCAGCGCGGGCTGGACATCACCGTGGGCAAGATCACGCTCGACCCATTCAAGGGACTAGTCGCCGAAGAGGTGCGCCTGCACCTGCTCAACGACCGCCACACCCGCATCCTGTCGATCAGCCAGGCGGCACTCGACATCAACTTTGGCGACTTGCTCCAAAAAAAGGCGAACTTTCTCAACGCCGTCGAGCTGCGCGACGCCAAGCTCAAACTGCCGCTCGATCCCGCCGATCCCGACGGGCCGAAGCTGCGCGTCAGCCGGCTGCGCGCCAAGCTGCTCTTTCCGCCCGGCCAGTTGCAGCTTGCCCAGGCGGAGGGCGAGGTGCAGCGCATCCGGGTCAGTCTTTCCGGCACGCTGCTGCACCCGGAATTTCTCGCGCAACTCGCTGGCGCGCCGCGCGCGAAGGTGCGCGATTCCGCCGAGGTCATCGCCCGCCGCCGCGCGCGCAACCGGGCGCTGCTGAGCACGCTCGACCGCCTGCGCTTCGAGCGCGAAAACCCGCCGCGGCTCGAGTTGCGTTTCAGCGGCGATCTCGCCAAGCCGCTGACTTCCGCCGACGCCGACGCCTTTCGCGCCAGCGCCGATTTGCGCGGACGCGAGCTGCAATTTCGCGGCGAAGGCGCGGGCAAGACGCCGTATCGGATCACCGATCTGCACCTCGCCGGCGACTACGCGGCCGGCCTCGTGCGTCTGCAGCAGGCGGAAATCACCGATACGCGCGGGGGCAAGCTCACGGCGCAGGGCGACTACCGGCCGGGCTTCGCCGCTGGCGCGAACGAAAGCGAGCTTAAGCTCCAACTCGAGAGCGAGCTCGACCTGCTCGCCGCCGCGCGCGAGCTGCTCCCCGCCGAAACTTTGCCGGCGTGGACCAAAGAGGTCGCCACCATCGGGCCGCCCCGGTTGCGGGTGAATGGCCGCGCGCGACTGCGCGCTTCCTCGGAAGGGGGCGCTTCGGCTTCCACCAACCCGAATCCGGCGCCCGACCGCAATCTGCGCACCGCTACAAACACGGCGGACAGCGGCGCAACCGCGTCACGCCTGGCCGAGTTGCAAATCACCGGCCACCTCGGCCTCGCGCGCACGACCTTCCGCGGCGCGACACTCGAAAATTTGGAAACCGATTTCTCGTGGCACGACGGCAAGTGGTTTCTGCGCGACACGCGCATCACCACAAAACCGGGTCAGACACAGCCGCTGCGGGCCGACGTGCTCAACGCCGACGGCCGGCTACGCACGCGCGTCAGCGGCCCCGTCGATCTCGGCGCGCTCGCGCCGTTGCTGCCGCCGCGCGGAAAGAACGCGCTCGGCGAATGGCAGTTCAACGAGCCGCCGCGCGTCGAGCTGGAAATCAACGGACCCGGCGGCGAGTCGCTCGATTTCAACGCGCTCCAGACCAGCGGCAAAATCGCGCTCGGCAAGGCCCGCTTCCGCGGCGTGCCGCTGAACTCCCTGCGCACCGAGTTCACCTTCGGCAACGGCGTGCTGGCGGGAAAAAATCTGCGTCTCGAGCGCGACGAAGGCAGCGCGACGAGCGACGCGTTCTCCTACGACTTCAACCGCAAGGAAGTGCGGCTCGATAACTTCCGCGCCACGTTGTTTCCCAATCAAGTCGAGGCGTGGCTCGACCCGGAATTGGCTCAGAACCTGCGGCCCTATCGCTGGATCAAAGCGCCCAGCGCGACCATCAACGGCCTGGTGCAATTTTTCCCCGGTGCGAAGGGCAGCCGGCTGGTCATCGACGCCGACGCGCCAGCCGGGATGCGCTACACGTTCGCGCACAAAGAGCTGACCTTCACCAAAATGAGCGGCCAGATTCTTTTCACCGACGACCGGCTCAAAGTTGACAACCTGCGCGGCGAAATGCTGGGCGGCGCGATGGGCGGCAGCGTCGATCTCGGCCTCGGCAAGGCGAACGATCATCGCTACACCGCCACGCTGTCCGCGCAGGGCGTCGATTTTCAAAAACTGACGAAGCTCTACTTTGATTACGACGATTCGCAGGGCAAGCTCGATGCGACCTATCGCTGGGCCGGCCACGGCGACGACGAGAAGGCGATGCGCGGCGCCGGCGCGATCAAAGTGACGCAGGGCAACGTCTTCGCCATCCCCGTCTTCGGGCCGTTTTCCGGCATTCTCAACACGATCCTGCCCGGCATCGGCAAAAACATCGCGCACCAGGCGACGGCCGATTTTCTCATCAACGGCGGCAAGATTTACAACGGCAATCTCAACGTGAAGGGCACCGGCTTCTCGATGCTCGGCGGCGGCTGGCTCGGGTTCGCCGACGACACGATGAACTTCCGCATGCGCGTCGCCCCGCAAGGCCCGGTCGGCACGCTGCTCTACCCGGTGAGCAAGCTCTTCGAATACAGCAGCCAGGGCTCGCTGAACAAGCCGGTCTGGCGGCCGGTCGTGCTGGCTGCGCCCCCCTCGCCTGTGCCGGCGGCAGCGCCTGTCACGAGAGCGGGCAAGCCTGCCACGTCACCGCGCGCATCGACTCCCGGTAAAGACGCCTCTCCGAGGCGGCCGTGAGTTTGGTCCGCCACGGCTCGCAGTCGCGATCATGCCTTGCGACGTTTTGCGGAGGCGCGACCGGTGGCTTTGGTTGCTGGCGCCGCGGCGGCGGCAGGCTTGGGACGCAGGCGCTTCTTTTTCTCCGGGGGCTGAACGCTGCCCCGCTTGCTCTCAGTCACCGGCGCGGGGCCGAAGAAACGGAAGTAAGGGTTGCCGTAATGTTGATACGCGCCCCATGTGCGGGCGCCGCCGCTGCGGTCGCTGGCGATGGCACGGCGCGCTTCGCGCATGGCCTGATGCAGGTAGGCAAAGTTGCCGGGTTGCAACAGCCCGAGCAACTCGCTGTAAAGCCGGCGGGCGAAGGTGCGCGCCGCTTCGTCGTCCACCGGCCAGGCGGTGCAGATGAAATTCGCCACGCCGCGGGCAAAAAAGGCTTCCGCGAAACTCGGCGCGAGCGCGGCGCTCCGCTGCTCGGAGCGGTCGGGCGTGATCCCCGATTCGCACGCGTTCGAGAAAATGAACTTCGGCACGCGGTCCACGCGCTTGAGTTCGTTGGCGGTCAGCCGTTCGTCTTTCTCGAGCGCGAAAAGCCAGCCGGAGTTTGCCGGGTCTTCGGCGTCATACACGCAATGCCCGGCAAAGTGCAGCACGTCGAAGTTTTCCAGCATCAGTTTTTTCAGGACGGTGGTCCGCTTGGCCTCGGCCGGGCCGAAAAGCCGCTCGATCTCAATCCGGTGTCCCGTCGTCCCCTCGTAAAGCTCGTTGAAGCTGGCAAACGTGTTGGCGACTTCTTCGGCCTCGGCCTGCGCGCCCGGCAGCGGCGCGTCCTCCGCCGGGTCGGCGACGATGAGCACCTTGATCACGCGCTTGGGCGGCGGCGGCGGCTCGGGCGCAGGCGCGAAGGTGGTGCGGAGCTGACGCGTCAACCCGTAGCTCGTGCCGAGAAAATCGTCGGGGTTGAAACCGTCCGCGCCGGTCGCCGGCCGGACGTCGGCACGAAAATCGGAGCGCGCCACCATCTCCCAATGCACCCGGGCCGTCGTCGCATCCAGCGTCAGGACCACGGGCGCGGGCGTGTAAATGGTGCCGCGAATGTCCTCGGGAATGAGCAGGCGTTCGAGGAAACGCCCGCACTGCTTTTGCTCCTCGGGCGCGGCGGCGGCAGCCAGTTCATCGTTGGCTTCGTTGACGAGTCGCGGGTCGAGCGGAATATCGCGCTGCGGCACGGAGGCGGACTGCGTGATGGCGGCGAACTGGTAAGTCTTGCGCTCGAGCCCGACGGTGATGCGCACCGGCACCGTTTCGTCGCTGGCGGCCGTCGCGCCGGGGCGGTCGAATTCCTCCTCGGCGCTCTTCACCGCATTGTCGAGCGCCTCCTGGCGCGCCTCGTCGAGTTCCGCCGCGGTGGGGCCGTGATAACGGATCGCCAGCTCGGGAACGCCATTTTCGACCGCCGCGCGCAACGCGTGGTCGATGAGGCGCAGGATGCGCGGATCATTCTCCACAAAAGTGACTCGCCGCAGGAGATGCCCGCGATCTTCGTCCGAACTGGCCAGGGCGCGCCGGATGCCGCGCAGCCACGCGCCGATGGCCTCTTCGACCGGCAGGTTGCCCACGCCGGAACCGATGAGAACGGTCGCCAGGTGCCGGCGTTGCAGCCGGCCGAGCGACCAGCAAAGCTCCTGCGCGAGGACCGTCAGCTCCGGCACGCCGAAGTGCCCCGGGATGCCCATGCCGGCGAGCACGACGAGCCGCGCCGGATCGCGGGGATCCGGCACGATGAAGGGTTGGGCGAGTTCGCCCCGGATGAGACCCCGTTCGGTGAACAGCGTGAGGAGCCGCTCCGACTCCTGCGGCGTCGCCTCTTTTCCGCCGGTCCGGCGGCGCCTGCCCGCTTCCGTCTCGCGCAGCGCGTCCGTGATGGCTTGGTCCAGCTTTGCCTCCGCGGCCTGCGGCTTGACCCCGAGATAATGGCCGACGGCGATCGCATCCACCGCGTCGCCCTCCGTGGACTCCGCGGCGACGTTTTCGATGCCGCCTTTGACCAAACCGATCTCGATCGTCGCCACGATGCCGGCGGCGCCGGGCGCCCCCGCTTTTGCGGCCGGGCGCTTTTCGCCGGCCGTCGTTCTCGGCGCCCGCCCGCTCGGAGCGACGCCCGGCGGCAGCGCCGCCGCCACCGGC
>CAXTRS010000279.1:0-6627 GCA_964246635.1 uncultured Chthoniobacterales bacterium
CCCCGCACCCCACGCCCCGCAACTCGCTAACCCCGGCTACTACCGCTACCGACCCGGCGGTGGGGAGGCGCATTCGGTGACGCCGCCGATGATTAAAAACTTCCACACGTTCGTGCGCACGAACGATGCGGCGGATTACCAAAAATACGTCGAGAGCGTGCTCATCACGCACCCGATCAACCTGCGCGACCTGCTCGAAATCCTGCCCGCGGCAACGCCTGTCCCACTCGATGAAGTCGAGCCGATTGAAGACATCCGCAGGCGTTTCACCACCGCCGGGATGAGCCTCGGTGCGCTGTCGCCGGAGATGCACGAAACGCTCGCCATCGCGATGAATCGCATTGGTGGAAAATCCAATTCCGGCGAGGGCGGTGAAGATCCCGAGCGCTTCCGCATGCGGCCGAACGGAGACTGGCCCAACAGCCGGATCAAGCAGATCGCCAGCGGCCGGTTCGGCGTGAACGCGACCTATCTGGCGAGCGCGAAAGAGATCGAAATCAAAATCGCGCAGGGCGCGAAACCCGGCGAAGGTGGACAGCTTCCGGGTCACAAAGTCAGCGCGCTCATCGCGCGGCTGCGCAAGGCAACGCCGGGCGTGGCGCTCATCTCGCCGCCGCCGCACCACGACATTTACAGCATCGAAGATCTCGCGCAGTTGATCCACGATTTGAAGCAGGTGAACCAGCGCGCACGGGATTGCGTGAAACTCGTCGCCGAGGCAGGCGTGGGCACGATCGCCGCGGGCGTGGCGAAGGCGCACGCGGACATCATCCTCATTTCCGGCCACGAAGGCGGCACGGGCGCGGCGCCGCAGTCGTCGATCAAAAACGCTGGCAGCGCGTGGGAACTCGGTGTCGCCGAGGCGCACCAGGTGCTCATGCTCAACGGCCTGCGCAGCCGCGTGACGCTGCGCACCGACGGCGGCCTGCGCACCGGGCGCGACATCATCTACGCCGCGCTGCTCGGCGCCGAGGAATACAACTTCGGGACCACCGCGCTCATCGCCAGCGGCTGCGTTTATGTGCGCCAGTGCCATCTCAACACCTGCCCGGTCGGCGTGGCGACTCTCGACGAAAAACTCCGCGCGAAGTTCCGCGGCAAGCCGGAATACATCGTCAATTTTTTCAACGCGGTCGCTGGCGAGGTGCGCGAGTGGATGGCGCGGCTGGGCGCGCGCACGATGAAGGAACTGGTCGGGCGCGTGGAGCACTTGCGCCAGCGCCCGGTGCCGGGTCACCCGAAAGCGAACACCCTCAAGCTGGGTCGGCTCTTAACGGACGTTTTCAAGGACGACCCGACCGCGCCGCGACACGCCACACGCGCGCGGAACGACGCTTTGCACGACCGACCGCTGGACGACGTGATTCTGCAAGACGCCAACGAAGCGATCAATCGCGGCAATCCGCTGACGCTGGACTACCCGGTGAGCAACGGGAATCGTTCGGTCGGCGCCAAGGTGAGCGGCGAAATCGCGTATCAACATGGCGAAACCGGGCTGCAAAAACCGGATCTGCTCACGCTGCGATTGCGTGGCAGTGCTGGCCAAAGCCTCGGCGCGTTTCTCGCGCCGGGCGTGCGGATCGAGCTCACCGGCGAGGCGAATGATTACGTCGGCAAGTCGATGAGCGGCGGTGTCATCGTGCTGCGGCCCCGGGCCGAGCGTGGGTTTATCGCGAGCGAGAGCGTCATCGCGGGGAACACCTGTTTATACGGCGCGACCGGCGGGGAATTTTTCGCGCACGGCCGGGTGGGGGAGCGCTTCGCGGTGCGCAACTCCGGCGCGACCGCGGTGGTCGAGGGCTGCGGTGATCACGGCTGCGAATACATGACAGCCGGCACGGTCGTCGTGCTCGGCAGCACGGGGCGGAATTTCGGCGCCGGCATGACCGGCGGCGTGGCGTTCGTCCGCGACGCAAGCGACGAATTTCCGGGTTGCATCAACCCAGAATTAGTGACCCTCGAACAACCCTCCGAAACCGAGGGCGAGACCGTGAAAAGGCTCATCGAGCGCCACCGGGAAAACACGGCCAGCGAGCGTGCGCAGGAAATCCTGAGCGACTGGCCGGCCTCACTCGCGAAAATGTGGAAAGTGCATCCGCACCCGCGACAAGTTTCGTCGCTGCCAGCCGCGAATGGCAGCCTGCCGAAGGTCGAGCCACCTCCCGTCGCTGCGGCGATGGACGGCCCGGTGGCTGGGGCGCGCATGTAGCTGGATTGCTCGCTCAGTTCCGCCGACGCGCGGGCTTTTCCATCGACAACCCCAGCCACCCGGCCGAAAGTCGCCCATCATGGAAATCGCCACTCAACTCGCGTTGTTTCTTGAAAATAAACCCGGCACGCTGGCGGCAGTTTGCGACGAGCTGGCCAAGGCGAACATCAACATCTATGCGCTCACCGTCTCGGACACCGTCGATCATTCCGTCGTCCGCATGGTGGTCAGCGACACCCGCCGCGCGCTGTCGATCTTCGAGGAGCACGGCACGCTCGTGGTCGAGAACGACGTGTTGACCATGCAGATCGGCAACCAGCCCGGCCGGCTGTCCGAAATCGCCCGCAGTCTGGCGAGCGCGGGCGTGAATATCGAATACGCCTACCTGGCGGTCGGAGCCGGCTCACAGGGCGGCTTGATGGTGCTGCGGCCGAGCGACGTGGCGCGCGCGCAGCAAGTCCTCGGCGGCGGCGAAAAAGGCGCGTGAGCTTTCGCGCTCCGGCGCCATTTCGTTAGAGCCAAGCCGCTGTCCGCCAGCGTATGTTCGCTGGCGGCAATTGCCGCGTTTCGACCTCGCGGAAATCGCCGCGCTCCTTTTCGCACCATGCCCATCAAAGTCTGGCCAGGAACTCCTTATCCGCTCGGCGCGACCTGGCGCGGCAACGGCGTGAACTTTGCGGTCTTCAGCGAAAACGCGACCGGCGTGGATGTCTGCCTTTTCGACAACGCCGACGCCGAAAACGAAAGCGTCCGCATTCGCATGACCGAGCACACCGACCAGGTGTGGCACGTCTTCCTGCCCGAAGTGCGGCCGGGGCAGCACTACGGCTACCGGGTCTATGGACCCTACGAACCCGAACGTGGGCACCGTTTCAACGCGGCGAAACTGCTGCTCGATCCTTACGCGAAGGCGATCAGCGGCGACGTGATCTGGGGGCCGGAAATGTATGGCTACGAGCTGGAATCCGAAGAGGAAGACCGCGATCTCCAGCGTGACTACCGCGACAGCGCCTACGGCATGCCGAAGTCGATCGTGATCGATCCCGCGTTCGATTGGGGCACGGACGCGCATCCCTGCACCCCGCTGCACACGAGCATCATTTACGAGGTGCACGTGCGCGGCTTCACGAAGCTTTGCCCCGGCGTGCCGGAATCAGAACGCGGGACTTACGCCGGACTCGGCAGCGTGGCGGCGATTGATTACCTGAAACGTCTCGGCGTCACCGCGGTCGAATTGCTGCCCATTCATCACATCGCGCAGGACCAGATTTTGCAGGACAAAGGGCTGAAGAATTATTGGGGCTACAGCACCGTTGGCTTCCTCGCGCCGTATTCCGAATACGGCTCGTGCGCTCCTGGCAGCGAACTCGTGCGCGAGTTCAAGACGATGGTGAAAAACCTCCACGCCGCCGGCATCGAGGTGATCCTCGACGTGGTCTATAATCACACCGCCGAGGGCAACCAATACGGGCCGACGCTTTGTTTTAAGGGCATCGACAACGCCAGCTATTACCGGCTCGTGCCGGAGAACTGGCGCTATTACATGGACTACACGGGTTGCGGCAATTCGGTCAACACGCTGCATCCGCAAGTCCTGCGCATGGTGATCGATTCGCTGCGCTATTGGGTGACGGAAATGCACGTCGATGGTTTCCGCTTCGATCTCGCGGCGACGCTGATTCGCGGCGAGGAGGGCATCTCGAAATACTCGGCGTTTCTGGCGATCATTCACCAGGACCCGATCTTGAGTCAGGTGAAACTCATCGCCGAGCCCTGGGACATCGGCGAAGGCGGCTATCTCGTCGGAAATTTCCCCGTGCTCTGGGCGGAATGGAACGGGCGCTACCGCGATGTGGTGCGCAAGTATTGGAAGGGTGACGATTCGCAGGTCGGCGAGCTGGCGTTCCGGCTCAGCGGCAGCTCCGATCTCTATCGCACCAGCGGCAAGCGCCCCTATGCGAGTATTAATTTCATCACCTCGCACGATGGTTTCACGTTAAACGATCTCGTCTCCTACAACGACAAGCACAACGAGGCCAATGGCGAGGAAAACCGCGACGGCGACAATCACAACAGCTCCTGGAACTGCGGCGCGGAGGGGCCGACGGACGACCCGCAGGTGAACGCGCTCCGTTCCCGCCAGCGACGGAATTTTCTCGCCACGCTCCTGCTCAGCCAGGGCGTGCCGATGCTCTGCGGCGGCGATGAATACGGACGCAGCCAGCAGGGGAACAACAACGCCTATTGCCAGGACAACGAGCTGAGCTGGATCTCGTGGGAACGCGACAAGGCCGCGCAGATTCTCGAAGAATACACGCGCAAGCTCATCGGTATGCGGCACGCGCACCCGGTGTTCCGCCGGCCGAAATTTTTCCAAGGCCGCAAGATACGCGGCCACGACGTCAAAGACATCATGTGGTTCAACCCCGGCGGCTCGGAAATGAGCGACGACGAATGGGGTTCGCACTTCGTGCGCTGCATCGGCATGTTGCTCAGCGGAAAATCCATCGACGTGCGCGACGAACGCGGCGAACCGATCATCGACGACAGTTTTTTGCTGCTCTGCAACGCACACCACGACTCTCAGGACTTTGTGCTGCCGGGCGAAGCGGGCGTGCGCTGGGGACTCATCATCAACACCGCGGAGGAAACCGGCTTCATCGAGCCCAACGCGATTCTGGCCGCGGGCAACGTTTTGCAAATGGTCGATCACTCGCTCTGCCTCCTGCGGCTGTGCGAGGGCGAAGAGGCCAAGGTCGTGAAACCCGCCAAACCTGCGACAAAATCGGGCAAGCCGGCGAAGTCGCGGTAGTGAGTTTGCGGTTGCGGCCGGGCACGAGAAAAAGTCGCCAATCCGGCCTGCCAACCGTAAGTAAGAACACGGTTGTCATGGGCTCTCCCGACGATTTTTCTGCATCTGCTGCACCGCCACCGCCGCCGAGCGCGACGCAGGAGGTCGCGACGCGCCGGTTCGAGCACTACGAGGTGCTTTTGCGCGAGGACGACGGCGAGCTTTGGAAGCTCGGTTCGGGCGCGATGGGCGTCACGTATAAAGCGCGCGACATTCGGCTGCACTGCACAGTGGCGCTGAAGGTGGTCAACGCGGCGCTGCTCGCAAAATATCCTGCCGCGCGCGAGCGTTTTCTGCGCGAAGCGCGCGCCGCAGCGCAGTTGCGGCATCCCAACGTCGCTAGCGTTTTTCATCTCGGCGAGACACCGGCGGGCGAGTGCTTTTACGCGATGGAGTTCATCGAAGGCGAGACGCTCGAAGCGCGCGTCCGCCGGCGCGGGCCGCTGCCGGTTCATCTGGCGCTCGAAGTCACTGCGCAAGTGACGCGCGCGCTCATTGCCGCCAGCCAGCAAGGGCTGGTTCATCGTGACTTGAAGCCGGCCAATCTGATGCTGGTCAGTCCCAGCCATCGCGAGAGCATTTGCAGCGACGACGGCACGTCACGGCCAGCCGGCAGCGGCACCGGCAGCGAGCCGGGCGAGACGGTGGTGAAGGTCATCGACTTCGGTCTCGCGAAGGCGGTCTCGGATGGCGGCGAGCTGACCGGATTCGGCAATTTTCTCGGCACGCCGCACTTCGCCAGCCCTGAGCAATTTGCCGGCGCGGGCGATCCGCTCGACAGCCGGTCGGACATTTTCAGTCTTGGTGTCACGCTCTGGTTTTTGCTGACGAGTGGGCTTCCGTTTCCGGGACGCTCGCTGGACGAGATTCACCATCAGCACCACCGCGACAAACTGCCAGTCGGGCAGCTCGTGGCCGCGCACATTCCGCCCGCAGTGACCGCGCTGCTGGAGTCGATGCTCGCGGCCGACCCGGCCGACCGTCCGCAGACTCCTTACGCCTTGGCCGAGGCGCTGCGACGTTGCCGCGGCGCGCTCACCTCCGTGGTCGCACGTGAGACCAAGGGCGCGAAAAGCAACCGCGCTCGCGTGTCGGCCAGCGAAGCCGGGCGACGCAAAAATGCCGCGACTCGCAAACAAAGTGGTGCCCGGAAACGGGTGGCTGTGGCGGTGGCGGCAGGCATTGGCGTGGCGCTGCTCGGAGCCGCTCTTTTTTATTTGTCGCGCACGCAGCGCGAAGCCGCTCCGACGGGCGGAACGCCGGCCTCCACGCCGACGGCCGCACCGAGACAAGGCGTGGCTTCCGCCGCGGAAAAATCGATTGCCGTGCTGCCCTTCGAGAACCTCTCTGACGACAAGGAGAATGCCTTCTTCGCCGACGGCATCCAGGACGACCTGCTCACCAGCCTGGCCAAGATCAGCGAGCTTAAAGTCATTAGCCGCACGAGTGTGTTGCCCTACCGTGGGGGCGCCGCGCGCAACCTGCGCGAGATCGGCAAGGCACTCGGCGTCGCGCACATCCTGGAGGGCAGCGTGCGGCGGGCGGGCAGCCGCGTGCGGGTCAGCGT
>CAXTRS010000280.1:0-6080 GCA_964246635.1 uncultured Chthoniobacterales bacterium
GGAAGGAGAGTTGCGGGTTGCGGGCTATGAGTTGCGGGATCACCGACTCGCAACCCGCAACTCGCAACCCGTCACTGCTTTATTAGCTGATACCAATTATCCCGCCGCCGCGGCTCGTAGCCGAGCTCGCGGATGAGGCGCTCGATCTCCGGCACGTCCACGCGGAACGTCGTGCCGGCGCTGGAGACGACGTTTTCCTCCATCATCACGCTGCCGAAATCGTTCGCGCCGTAGCGCAATGCGACCTGTCCGATCTTGGGGCCTTGCGTAACCCAGGAGCTTTGCACGTTCTCGAAGTTATCGAGAAAAATCCGCGCCAGCGCCTGCATGCGCAGATACTCCGCCGTGCCGACCGGCTGCGCGCGCAGCCGCGTGTTCTCCGGCTGAAACGTCCAGCAGATAAACGCCGTGAACCCGCCCGTGGCGTCCTGCTGATCGCGCAGCCGCTGGAGGTGCTCGATGCGGTCTTCGACCGTTTCGACGTGCCCGAACATCATCGTCGCGCTCGACTTCAACCCGAGCTCGTGCGCGATAGCCATGACTTCGAGCCACTGGTCGCTGTTGCACTTCAGCGGCGCGATGCGCTGCCGCACGCGGTCCACGAGAATCTCGCCGCCGCCGCCAGGGATCGACCCCAGCCCGGCCGCTTTGAACTGCGCGATCACCTCGCGCAGCGGCATCCCGAAGACGCCGGCGAAATGGTTAAACTCCGGCGGGCTGAAGCCGTGGATGTTGATGTGGGGATACTTCTCCCGGATGTGCGCGAGCAGGTTCAGGTAATGGTCGATCCCCAGCTTCGGATGATGCCCGCCTTGCATCAGGATCTGCACCCCGCCGATGGCGGAAAGCTCGTCGAGCTTCTGATCGATCTCGTCGTGCGACAGGACGTAATGATCGAAATCCTTCTCCGTCCGGTAGAACGCGCAGAACTTGCAATACACGTTGCAAACGTTCGTGTAGTTGATGTTGCGGTCGATGATGTAGGTGACGATTTCCCTGCCGCGCCCGTCGTAGGCGCGCGCCTTCGCGAGGTCGCGCCGCGCGTCCGCCAGCGCGCCGAGATCCGCCAGCGGCGTGTCGCGATAAAGCGTCAGCGCGTCGTCGGCAGAGATGCGTCCGCCGGCGAGGATTTTGTCGGTTAGCACAGGGTCAAGTTCGGCCGTCGCCATCGTGGTGTTCATCGCTGCCGAACGATAACGCCGCCATTCCGCGCCCGCAATTTCCCCGAAGGTGCGTCCCTATCTCAAAAGCCCACGCTCGTGCAAGTGCGCCAGAATCTCCCGCGCCGTCGCCTCCGGCGCCTCGCGCTGCGGGAAGTGCCCCACTTCCGGCAGCTCCACCCAGCGCACGCCCGCCTCGTAAAGCCGCTGGTTGTCCCGATACAACGCCGGCAGCGTGCAGGCGTCCGCCGCGCCTGCGATAAACGTCGCCGGCACCGGGATCGGCGGGTTCGGCTTCACCTTGGCCGACGCCTCCGCATACCGCGGGCAACTTGGCGCATTCCCCCAGCGATGTCGGTAAGAATGGATCACGGTATCCGCGTATTGCAGATTCCCGAAACTTGGCACGACCTCCGCCAGTTCCGCCGGGTCGAACTGCCATGTCGGCGACCACGTTTTCCACAAAAATTCCGCCAGTCCGCCGGGATCTTTTTCCAGCGCTGCACGCCCCGCCTCCTGTTGAAACCACCATTGATACCAATAACTCCGCGCCTGCTGAAACCGACCCTCGCCCGACTCCGGCGGCTTCCCATACGGCGACCCGACCGCCACAAATCCTGCTCGCGCCATCCGCTCCGGCTTGAGCACCGCCGCTGCGTGCGTCGCCCGCGAACCCCAGTCGTGCCCGACAAAAAGAAACCGCTGCTCGCCCAACCCGAGCGCGTCCACGAAATCGAACGCATCCTGCGCCAGCGCCGCGTATTCTCCGCTCGCCGCGTCCGGCGCCGTCACCCGGCTCGGCCCGCACCCGCGCTGAAACGGCCGCAACAACCGCAGCCCCGGCGCTGCCACGCGCAGTTGCGCGACCACGCCATCCCAAGTCTGGGCATCGTCGGGATACCCGTGCAGCATCACGAGCGGAAAACCATCCGCCGGCCCGTCCTCGAAATACCCGATTTCCGCGACCGCCGTGCGCACGGTGCGCGGGGTTGCCGGATACAATCGTGTAGGCTCGGAGGGCATTTCACCGATAGAATCGTGCCGTCTGCGCTGCGCGGATTTCCCGTTGCAATCCCGCCGCGTCGCGGCAATCATACGCCGCGCAAAAAGCAGGTTTTCGTGTTACTTTTGCGCTTCGAGACGGTGGCCGTAGCTCAATGGTAGAGCTCCAGGTTGTGGTCCTGGCTGTTGCGGGTTCGAGTCCCGTCGGTCACCCTTATTTTCCCAAGCGTCGCCCGTCCTTCAAGCTAGCATCCGTCGGCGTCGCTCGTGACGAGGAGCGCCTAACGGGGCGAGCCCGCTTTCCATCCAGCGCGCGGCGCGACGTGCAGCGGTCGTCGTGTTTGCTCTGGTTGGCCCGCAGCCACCCGACCCCCGACAGCGCTCGCCTTGGCCTGTTACGATTGGCTGCGATGGTCACAACAGCATTGTCCTGGACCCCAACGGCGCGGGCCAGACCCTCACCATGAGCAACAACGCTTTCACGAACAACGCCGGCAGCGCGGGCTTCAACAACGCGATCGCGTCACAGTAAACCACCAAGGAAAGCCGGCCCTGCCCAGCACTCCAATCGGAAGCTGGCGACGGCGCAATCTCGCCTCGCAAAACGTTACACCGGAGACTCCCGGCGATATCAATATGTGAAGAGAGCGCAAGACCCTTGGCGGTTAGGTTGATTCCCGGAGTTCTCGCCAGCGCAACCGCTGCCGTGGTAGCCTTCTTTTCCTAGTGGCTACCGCGAAAAAGTTCGTCAAACCCGCCTCCTCGTCCTCAGCTCCCGGTCGTGCCGTGCCGGTGCTCTCGGTGCGTGTGCGTGTGCTCCGGGGCGAAGAGGTCGGTCTCGGGCCGGGCAAGGCCGAACTGCTCGCGGCGGTGGCCGAAACCGGCTCGATCACAGGAGCAGCGGGGCGTCTGAAAATCTCCTACATGCACGCCTGGAGTCTCGTGCAGACGATGAATCGCTGCTTCCGCGCTCCTTTGGTGCAAATCTCTCGCGGCGGCCAGCGTGGCGGCGGGGCGGGGTTGACGGAGGCAGGCCGTGCGGTGCTGGCGATTTACCGCGAGATGACGGCCGATGCATTGCGCGCCGCGCAGGCCGGCTGGGAGAGACTCCGGCCGTGGCTGCGGACAACGACGGCGAAGAAGCAGCGCGGCAAACAATTTCCCCTTGCGTTATCAACAGCCGAAGAGGACGATCTCGACCTCATGGAACAGTCTATCCGCAACGAATTGCCGGGCACGATCAAAGAAATCGTTTCCGACAAAGTGTTGAGCGAAGTCATCGTCGAGACCGCCATCGGCGAGATGGCTGCTGTCATCACGACGCGTTCGGTCGAGGAGATGAAGCTCAAAGTCGGCGACCGCGTCGCGGCATTGGTCAAAGCCACAAATGTCTCGGTGCGCCGGCAAGCGCAAGGCTGAGCGTAACCGATAACTGTCCGATCCTGCGCCCTGCTTGCGATGAAACCGCTCGCCTCTTTTTTTCTCGCCACGGCACTGCTTTTCGTCAGCGCGAACACGCGCGCCGCGGAATTGACCGTTCACGCCGCCGCCAGCTTGACCGATGCGCTGAAAGAACTCGCGCCGGTTTATGAAAAGCAGTCCGGCGACAAACTGCTCTTCAATTTCGGCGCCTCCAGCCAGCTTGCGCGGCAGATCAAGGAAGGCGCGCCGGCCGACGTCTTCTTTTCCGCCGACGAGGCGCAGATGAACAACCTCGACAGCGCCGGCCTGCTCGCGTCCGGCACGCGCGAGAATCTGCTCGGCAACACGCTTGTCATCGTCGTGCCGAACGACAGCGCGCTGAAATTTTCCTCGGTGGCCGACCTAGCGAAACCGGAAGTGAAAAAAATCGCCGTGGCCGAGCCGAACTCGGTGCCTGTGGGCGTTTACACGAAAGAGTATCTTACCAAGCTCGGCGTCTGGGACAAGGTGCTGCCGAAAGTCGTGCCGACGGACAACGTGCGCGCCAGCCTCGCCGCGGTGGAGAGCGGCAACGTGGAAGCCGGCACGGTGTATAAGACCGACGCGCTGATTTCCAAAAAAGTGAAAATCGCCTGCGAAGTGCCCGCCGCCGAAGGACCGAAGATCACTTATCCGATCGCGGCTTTGAAGGACTCGAAAAATCCCGAGGCCTCGCGCAAGCTGCTCAAGTTTCTCGGTAGCGGCGAGGCGCGCGGGGTGTTCGCTCGCTACGGTTTTACGACGCTCAAGTAAACCGGGCGGCGTAACGCGCTTCGACGACCACCGCGGCCGACGACGATGACGACGGAAAACTGGCAGGTCGTCGTCTTCACCTTGGGTGTGGCGGCTTTGGCCACGCTGCTCATTCTGCCGCCGGGCATCGCGTTGGCGTGGCTGCTCGCGCGCCGCGCGTGGCCGGGCAAGTCGCTGGTGGAAACGCTCGTCACGCTCCCGCTGGTGCTGCCGCCGGTGGCCACGGGCTTGATCCTGCTCCGGCTGCTCGGCCGACGCGGACCCTTGGGCGGATTCGTCGAGCGCTGGCTGGGCGTCGAGATCGTTTTCACTTGGCGGGCCGTCGTCATCGCGATGGCGGTGATGAGTTTTCCACTCTTCGTGCGCGCGGCGCGCGTCGCTTTCGAGGAGGTGCCCGTGCGGCTCGAGCAAGTCGCGCGCACGCTGGGACGCAGCCGCGCGCAGGTGTTCGTTTCGATCACGTTGCCGCTGGCGGCGCGCGGGTTGCTGGCCGGCACGGTGCTGGCGTTTGCCCGCGCGCTCGGCGAGTTCGGCGCGACAGTGATGGTGGCCGGCAACATTCCGGGCAAGACGGCGACGGTGTCGTTGTCGATTTATCATTCCGTCCAGCTCGGCCAGGACGACGTGGCGCTGCGGCTGCTCGCCGTCTCGGTCGTGATCGCGGGCGTGTCGCTTTGGATCGCGGAGTTCTGGCTGCGGCGACGGGCGGCAGCGCTCGCGCCGGACGTTCGCCGCGCGGAGGTTTTCCTGCGCTGCGGCCGCGGGGGGGGGGTCGGGGGCGCCGCGGGCGGGCCGTCCGCCCGCCCCGCGGAGCTTTTCCTGCGATGAGGCCGACGTTGCAACTGGCCGATGTGCGTTTGCCGCTGGCCGCGTTTTTCCTGGAAGTGAACGCCGCGCTGCACGGGCGGGTGACGGCGCTCTTTGGCGTCTCGGGTTCGGGTAAGACGACGCTGCTCGAAATCGTCGCCGGTCTGCGCCGGCCTGCGCGCGGGCGCATCGCATTGGGGGAGCGCGTGCTGGTCGACACTGCGATGGGTCTGTGGCTGCCGCCCGAGCGACGGCGCATCGGCTACGTGCCGCAAGACGGCGCGCTTTTTCCGCACTTGTCCGTGCGCGCCAACGTGCTCTACGGCCAGCGGCGTCGCGGCGGCGGAAACGGACGGCAGGATTTTTCCTTGGCAACGGTCGTCGAAACCCTGGATATCGGCGCGCTGCTGGACCGACCCAGCATTGGCAGCCTTTCCGGCGGCGAGCGGCAGCGCGTGGCGCTCGCACGCGCTTTGCTCGCCGGTCCGGAGCTGTTGTTGCTCGACGAGCCGCTGGCGGGTTTGGACGCCGCGCTGAAGGCGCGCATCCTGCCCTATCTGCTCCGGGTTCGCGACGAGTTCGCGGTGCCGATGCTCTTCGTCAGTCACGCGCCGGCGGAGGTGATGGCGCTGTGCGACGAAGTGCTCGTGCTCGACCGCGGACGCGCCGTGGCTCAGGGCGCGCCGGGCGAGCTGTTCGAGCCAGCCGACACGCCGACGTTCGTGCTCAAAGCATCGATCAATTTCCGTTTCCGTTAGCCCCGGCAGGGGCGACAGAAAATAGCCCACGGCGTGAGCCGTGGGTTTCAACGAAAGAACATCCGAGCCCCGGCAGGGGCGTAAGAACAGGCGCGTGAATCAGCGCATCGGCCGCGCCTTTGTTCTTACGCCCCTGCCG
>CAXTRS010000280.1:6090-6333 GCA_964246635.1 uncultured Chthoniobacterales bacterium
GCGCGTCATCCCGCCACGGGCGCGCGCTTTTTTTCTTCGCCCCGGGCCGGGGCTTCGGACGTTTTGTTCACCAACCCCCGGGCTTGTGCCCGGGGCTAATTTCTGCTGCCCCTGCCGAGGCTGAGAGGAGCGGCTGACACCACGGAGGAACGTTCTAAGTATGGGAACAATCATAACGCAGGCGATGTTCTGCGGGTAGGGGGGGGGGGGGGGCCCCCCCCCGCGCCGCCGGGGCGGCGGGGC
>CAXTRS010000280.1:6372-6622 GCA_964246635.1 uncultured Chthoniobacterales bacterium
ACGGGTGCTTGCCACCCCCTCGCCCACCCGCCCGCGGGGGGGGGGCCCCCCCCCCCCCCCTACCCGCAGAACCATTGCCGTGTTACTTTTGTGTGCACACTTAGTAATACTCCGTCAAGTAGAGTCAGGCGCTTGGAAGCGAGTGTGACCCCAGGGGCAACGGCCGCTCAGGCGAATGCGGGCGGCCTGCAGGCTGTCGCGCACTTGGCTGGCAGCGTGGGCAGCGGCAGGCTTTTTTTGTTGCGCCGCG
>CAXTRS010000281.1:0-252 GCA_964246635.1 uncultured Chthoniobacterales bacterium
AGAGCCGTTGTGCAGGGTGTCAGCGGCGTTGTGCAGGCAATCAATCCGGACGTGCAGGCGGTGAAATCGTCCGTGCAGGCTGTCAAAACCCGCGTGCAGCGTGCGAGAACCGATGTGCACGCTGTCAATTCTCACGTGCAAACGTGAAACGAGGCCGTGCAGGCTGCAGGTAATGGGTCAGTTTGTTTTTTGAGCGGGGTTTTGGGTCGGGGGGGGGGGGGGGGGGGCCGGGCGGGCTGCCCAAGGCGGGGA
>CAXTRS010000281.1:262-6571 GCA_964246635.1 uncultured Chthoniobacterales bacterium
GTTCTCGGCGTCTCGCCGGGAACAGCCCTTCCAGCGGTGGGCAGTGTCTCGGGCGAGACGCCCAAGACGGCAGGCGGGACGCCCGCCCTACCCGGCGGAATACCGCCTCAACCATTCAAACTGACCCACTACTAGGCCGCATTACGGTTTGACAACCTCGGCAGGAGGGAGGTCGGACACCGGCGTCTTGGGATTTTCCGCTGCCGTCCTGGCGCGATCGAGACGAATCTGCGCGGTGTTGACGGCGACCGCGGCGTTTTGCATGACTCCGCGCAGCGCCGCGGTGCGTTCGGCCCACTGGCGCAATTTGGAAGCCACGAAGAAGTTGCGCTTGTCGAGGCTTTTCAGCCGGGCCTGAAGCTCTGCACGATCCAGTGCGCTGGCGGCTTTGCCGGTGGTTCGCAGTCCGAGCAGACCGATTTGTCCTTGCTCGCGTTCGTCGAGAATGCGCGTCAGCAACTCGCAAATCCCGGCGGCGCTGGAAAAGAGGGCGCGCTCTTCAGCGGATTCTGCGGCGGCGAGCCGCGAGGCGAAGTCGATGCCCAAGGCGCTCAAAGCGGAGCGTGGCGACGGCGCCGGCGAATCCAAGGGCGCGAGGATGGAATTTTCCAGGGAGGTTTGCAAAAAGGCGTTGATCCGGGCGCCTGCGTTCCATTCCGCCGGCGGAACCCAATCGGCTGCGTCCCGTGATCGTTGCGGATCGTCGCGATGTTTTTTGTGGGTTTTTGCGGAAACGTCCGCAGACGGCAGAAGCAACAGTCCGAAGCAAACGGAAATGATGGGAAGACGCATGGGGCGATTGAAGCCCGACCCAGGCGCGGGCGGCAACTGCAAATTGATCGGGTTGCCGGCCAGGCACTGCCACGCGGTGTCGTGCGGCCCGGCTAGGGCGACGCTTGCATGACCACAACGCGCGCGAGCCGACTCTGGCCTTCGCCGCCGCCGATCGCCGCGACGGAGTCGGTGACTTTTACCCGCTCCCAGCGCGCGTTGATCGAGGTGACGGCTTCCGATCCATTGCTGGCTTGCCAGGTGCCGCCGCCGCCCGGCGCGAGGCTATCGGCGAATTGCACGCTGTAGGTCAGGCCCGCGCCGCTGGCGGCGGTGCGGCGGACGAACTCGACGGTGAGGCGCGATTCGTTCGATGGCGCGAGCGTTTCCACACGGATCAGCGGCAGGCCGCGCAGGCCGGCGCCGGCGGTCAGCGTGGCGCGTTCGGCGAAGGTCGGGTCGAGGTTGAAGGCGAATTCCAGGAGATTCGGGATGCCGTCGGAATCCGCGTCGGCGGTTGGGTCGGTGATCGTCGGAGCGGCGATCTGAGCGGGTGTGAAATAGGCGCGCAGCCAGTCGGCGAAATTTTCCGCCGGCAGGGTGGCGGGAACCGCGCCGGTGACGCCTTGAATCCACGCCAGACGCGCAGCGATGCGCGTGCTGTAAAACGAGGTCGGCACCGGCGGGCCAGCGGCGGGGATTTGCACGAAGCTGCCGCTCTCGTCTTTCGTGTAATAGCCGCGCGCGTCGAAGATCGCGGCGACAAATTGGGTGGCGTTGTCCGGCGCGGTGTAGAGTTCGTCCACGCCGAGGTTGATGGCGGCCAGCTTCCAAAGGCCGTCTTCGAGAATGAAGACCGCGCCGCCGGAGTCGCCGACGGAAAGATGGGCTTCGTTCGCAACGCCGCCGGCAGCGGGTGAATCAAAGCCGGCCAGGAGATAGTCGGCGCCGTCGGAGGCGAACACGGCGGCGACGGTGTTGCTGCCCCAGCGCTGGACGCCGTCGCCTCCGCCCCAGGCCCAGCCGCGCAGGGTGCCGTCGAGCGTGATGTCGCCGCCGCGTTGCGTGCCGCGACCGAAGACGCGCAGCTCGCGGCCGGTCTCGGAGTTGCCGCCGGCGGTGTCCCGGTAGAGCGGCGCGTAGGTGCGGAAATCATGATCGACCTGCCAGATGCGCAGGTCGCTGGTGGGGTCGGGGAAGGTGGCGACGGTCGTGAAGGTTTCGCCGTGAAAAGAGAACGACTGGCCGACGGCGCCGCCGATGTGGTTGGCAGTAATGAAAAACCTCGGCGCGATCGGCGTGCCGAGAAAGCCGCCGAATTGGCCCTGAAACTGCCAGCCGCTGTTGTCGCCGGGGGTCGCCGTGTTCCGTTGCGGGTCGCCGGTGTCGAACAGGATGATGCCCGGAGCGAGGCGCGCGCTCGCGCAGAAGATGACCAAGAAGCAGATGAGACGGCGGAACAACATCACGGCGGAAAACTCTCGGAGCCAACTTCGTGCCCGGCGGGTTGTCAATGCGACCCGGATGGGCGCAGGCGACATCGGAAATTGCCTCGCGCAAAGACGCAAAGCCGCAAAGGGGCGGAAGCAGAAGCAGAAAAGCTGTCGCTCGCCGCTTTCTTTCTTCTTCCCTTTGCGGCTTTGCGTCTTTGCGCGAGGCCTCTGCGATCAGACGGCCGAGGACGGCGGCAGCGGTGCATTTGCCGTCTCGGCGCGCAGGCGGCTGTGGCGCACGCCGTAGAGGAAATAAATGATCAACCCGAGCCCGAGCCAGGCGAAGAAACGCAGCCACGTGAGCAGCGGCAGGCTGAGCATGAGCGCGGCACACATGACCACGCCAATGATGGGCACCACCGGCACGAGCGGCACGCGGAACGGCCGGCGGCGCTCCGGCGCGGTGCGTCGCAGCACCACCACGCCGAGGCAGACCAGAATGAACGCGAAGAGCGTGCCGATGTTCGTCAGATCGGACAACGAGCCGATGTCGGTGACCATGGCCACGCCGCCGACGACCAGGCCGGTGAGGATCGTGGTGACGTAGGGCGTGCGAAAGCGCGGGTGCACACGCGCGAAACCCGCCGGCAGGAGGCCGTCGCGCGCCATCGCCATGAAGATGCGCGGCTGGCCGAGTTGAAAGACGAGCAGCACGCTGGTCATGCCCGCCAGGGCGCCGGCGCTGACGACCGCCTGCACCCACGGCTTGCCGGCAAACGCGGTCGCAATCGCGGCGGAGTCGCCGAGATAGACGGTGTATTTTTTCATCCCCGTGAGCACGCCGCTCATCAGCACGTAGAGCAGCGTGCAGATCGCCAGGCTCGCCATCATGCCGATGGGGAGATCGCGCTGCGGGTTCTTCGTTTCCTCGGCCGTGGTCGAGATCGCGTCGAAGCCGATGTAGGCGAAAAAGACGATCGCCGCGCCGCTCATCACGCCGCTGAAACCGGTCGGCGCGAAGGGCACCCAGTTCGTCGGGTTCACGTAAAACGCGCCGAGCGCGATGAAGAAAACGACGACCGCGATTTTGACGATGACGACGGCGGTGTTCACCTTGGCGCTCTCGCGGATGCCGTAAACGAGCAGAATCGTGACGACGACGACGATGAAAAATGCCGGCAGGTTCAGCGCGAACGAATGGCCGGCGATCGACGGTAGCGTCGTCGAAGAAAAATCGGCGAGCGCCTCGCCGCCTTTGGCGATCACGTCCTCGGCGGTCTTGGTGTCCGTCACCGCCCAGAGCGGAAATCTCAGCCCGAAAAGCGAGCCGCAGAGCTTGACGAAATAGCCCGACCAACTCGCCGCCACGGCCATGTTGCCGACGGCGTATTCGAGGATGAGGTCCCAGCCGATGATCCACGCGACGATCTCGCCGAGCGTCGCGTAGGAATAGGTGTAAGCCGACCCGGAAACTGGGATCATCGCCGCCAGCTCCGCGTAGCACAGCGCCGCGAAGCCGCACGCCACCGCGGCGATCATGAACGAAAATACGACGGCCGGCCCCGCGCCCGCACGGCCCAGCTCGGGGGCGGCGCCGCTGATCCAGCTTTGGATGAAGTTGAGCACCGGCGTCGTCATCGCCGAGGCCGAGGCGGGGTCGGCACTTTCGCCGGCGGCCGCGGTGCCGGTGAGCGCAAAGATGCCGGTGCCGATGATGGCCCCGATGCCGAGCGCGGTGAGGTCGAGCGCGGTGAGCGACTTCTTCATCACCCGCTCCGGTTCCTCGGCTTCGCGGATGAGCAGGTCGGGGCTTTTGGTTTTGAACAGCGACGACGAGGACGAGGACGACGAGGAGGAGGAAGGAGGGGGCGAAGCGGCCACGGCTGGCGTTTATGTGCCTTTCGCCGCCGGGGGTCAATGCCCGTTTGCGCCGCCGCTGCGCGTCTCGGCTGCTTCCACCGTGGCCACATCCACGAGAAAAACACGGTCGCCCTCGGTCAGAATGATCGTGCGGCCGGTCTCGGTGAACATATAAAGCTCCGGATTCTTGATGACGTGGGTTTTGCCGCTGGGCAGGAAGAGCGTCACCGGTTGAAACGGATCGCGTTCGAGATATTCGCGCAAGGCGTCGCTGCTCATGACAATTCTTTCTTCTGCATCAAGCGAACCATTCGCTCAATGGCACTTGGAGCCCCGGCACGCTCTCGCAAACCAAGGTCTCGCCGAGCGCGTAGAGGCGTTTCTGCTGATACACACCCGACTCCGGCTGGCGATACACCTCGACCTGTTTTTCCCGGCCGAGCACGATCCAGTATTCCGGCACGCCGGCTTCGGCGTAGAGCGAAGCATTCTCGCGGTCCCACGCCACACTGCTGACGGCGACTTCAACGGCGAGCGCGGCCACCGTTGGGTGTTTTTCTAGAAAATCACGCGCGTTGCCGCGCACTACAGCCACGTCCGGTTCCGGCTCGGAATCGCTAGCCAAGCGCAACGGTTGTTCCATTCGCACGAACCAGCCCGCGGGCACTTGTTTTTGCAAATGATCGTAGAGCCACTTGGTCAGGTAAGAGTGCAAAGGCGACTTGGGCATTTTCGTGACGATCACTCCGCGGATCAGCTCGACATTCTTGCCGAGGATGCCGTGCTCTCCGAGTTGTTCATAATCTTTTACCGACCAGCGGATAGCTTGGGGCTGCACCTCGGGCCTTTCGGAAATCGCGGACATGGCGGAATCAGCTTAGCGGTGAACGGGAGGCGAGAAAAGCGCGGAGATGGATTGTAAGGACGGCGCTCAGGATTTTTTCCGCGCCACGCGTTCCAGCAAGGACTCGACGGCGCGTTCGACGTATTTCTCGCGCGTCGCCTCCGTCTTCGCGCGGTCGAGGTAGAGCACGACTTGGCGGCGCATCGCGGGCGTTTGTTGCTCCCAGGCGGATTGCGCGCCGGGGTGGAACCGCAGCGCGCGGGCGAAATCGGGCGGCACTTCCGGCTCGCGCGAAACCGGATCGGGTTCGAGAGAAATTTCGATCTCGTCGCCAACGTCCAGTCCGGCGGGCCGCAGGAAATCCATGTGCAGCGTCATGCGGCCGCGACCGCGACCGCCGGGGACCACGGTGTTTTCCACGGTCTGGCCGAGGTAGCGCGCGAGCACCGGGATGCGTGGCCCGCCGCCGAGCGCGCGGACCACCGGCCCAGGCACGTCCACGCAGCGCATGATCCAAACTTTTTTGATGCGCGCGGTGAAGGTTTCCATCTCGCGTTCCCGGCTCAGCTCGTCGCCGGCGGCGTTTCTTCCGCCGGGCCGAGATGGGCGTCGAGCGCACGGAGAAATTCGCGCACGTCGAGCGGCTTCGTCAGATACGCGCGCGCGCCGATGGCGAGCGTGGCGTCGATCTCGCGCGGCGTCGCGTCGGCGCTGATGACCACCACGGGCACCTCGCGCGTGGCCGGGTCGGCACGCAAGCGGCGGAGCACTTCGCGGCCCGACAAGTCGGGCAGGTGCAGGTCGAGCAAGACCAGGTCGGGCCGGTGCTCGCGCGCCAGGTCCAGGCCGAGGCCGCCCTGCATCGCCGGGATGAGGCGCACGTCGTGGCGGCGGTCAAGCAGGCGGGTGACGAGGTTCAGGTTGGAAAGATTGTCCTCGATGTAGAGCACGGTGCGCTGGCGCGTGGCGACGGCGCTTACGGCCGGGGCGTCCGGGTTGCCCGCAGCGGCTTCCCCTTCCTCCGGGTGCCGAAGCTCCGCGGGAGTCGCGGCGCGCGGCAGCTCGACCCAAAACGTGCTGCCTCCGCCGGGGGTGGCCTCGTAGCCGATGCGGCCGCCCATCAGCTCGACGAGCCGCTTCGTCAGCGCCAGCCCGAGGCCGGTGCCTTCGATGCCTTGGCGCTCGGCGCCGAGCCGGTCGAAGGGGCTGAACAGCCGCGCCTGCTCGGCCGGCGCGGTGCCCGGCCCGGGGTCGCGCCCGCGCAGCCGCAGATAGTCGGTGCCTACGCGATCGAAGAGCTGCCATGACGCGTACCCGCAAATAATTCCGGCCGGTGGGGCGAGCCAGCTGGGGCCCCAGACGGCGAGGATGAACGGCGGCGCTGCGGCAATGACGGAAACC
>CAXTRS010000282.1:0-6568 GCA_964246635.1 uncultured Chthoniobacterales bacterium
GCGGACAACGGCGCGCCTGCCGCGCGGCTCGTCGGCGGCCCGCTCGTCTCGCCGCAGTCGATCGACCTCGGCGTCGCTGTCGAAGCACCCGAGGGCATCATGGTGCCCGTGCTCCGCGGCGTGGACAAAACGCCGTTGCGCGATCTCGCCGGCCGTTACGCCGAACTCCTTGCGCTCGCAAAACAGCGGCGCCTTTCCGCCGAGCAAACCGAAGGCGCGATCGCGTCGGTCACCAACTTCGGCCCCTTCGGTCTGACTTGGGGCACGCCGATCCCGTTGCCGGATCAGACGCTGATTCTCGGCGTCGGCGCGACTGAAAAAGCGCCGCGTTGGGACGAAGCACGCGCGACTTTCGTGCCCGTGACGCAAGCCGAGTTCACGCTCTCATTCGATCATCGCTCGCTTGACGGCGGCGGTGCCGGACGCTTGCTCGCGCGCATTGCGGAGCTGCTGGGGGAACCACGAAATCTGTGAGTTTCTAAATTCCAAAAACCAAAATCCAAATTCCAAGGAATCAGAGGAAACCTTTTGAAATATTAAAAACGGATTTTTTCTCCACGCCTTGTCTGTGCGGCATTACTCGCACTTGCGCCCTTCTTCCGTTTTTAATTTTTCTGACTTTTGGTCTGATTCCTTGGAATTTGGAATTTGAATTTTGGAATTTCCCGGCTCCGCCGGGCGCTACTCCGCCAGCGTGTCGATCCGCTCAGCGAGCTGAAAGTCCAGCTCCGTCAGCCCGCCCTTGTTGTGGGTCCAGAGCGTGAGCTTCACCTTGTTGTAGCGCACGTCGATATCGGGATGGTGTTCCTGCTCCTCCGCGATCTCCGCGACGGCGTTGACGAAATCGATCGCCTCGGTGAAGTCGTCGAACTCGAAGACGCGCTCGATGCGCTTTTTTTCGTGCTCCCATTCGGGCACTTTTTTCAGCGACGTGGAAATTTCGGAAGCGTCGAGCAGATCGGCCATGGTCAGAAAAGTTTGGAGGTCAGCAGTCGGAAAGCGAGGTCGGTGGCGGTGCGATAGCGCGGTTCTGTTGGCATGGCAAATTCCGGTTCGCGGAGCAGCGATAGCACGGGCGTAAAAGATTTCAAATTCCGAGCAACGCCCGCTCCCGGCTCCGCGAAAAAAGTTCGCGTCACCTTCGCGGAGCGACGCTTGAATCGAGGCGGTTGTGCCCTAAGCTCCCAGTGCCGTCGCAATCTCTCACACCTACGCACCCGCCATGTCCACCACTGGAAAAATCTACAACGACATCGTCGAAACCGTCGGCCGCACGCCCCTGGTGCGGCTCAATCGCGTCACCGCCGGACTCGACGCGACGATTGCGCTGAAGTGCGAATTTTTTAATCCGCTCGGCAGCGTGAAAGACCGCATTGGCATGTCGATGCTCGAAGCCGCCGAGCGCGACGGCAAGCTTAACGCGGACACCGTCATCGTCGAGCCGACGAGCGGCAACACCGGCATCGCGCTGGCGTTTGTCGCGGCGGCGAAAGGTTACAAAATCATTCTCACCATGCCGGAAACCATGAGCCTGGAGCGGCGCACACTCCTGGCGATGCTCGGCGCGAAGCTCGTGCTGACACCGGGAGCCGAGGGCATGAAAGGCGCGATCGCACGCGCCAAAGAAATCGTCGCCAACACGCCGCACGCTTTTATGCCGGGACAGTTCGAGAACCCGGCCAACCCGGAAGTGCATCGGCGCACCACGGCGGAGGAAATCTGGAACGATACCGACGGCAAAGTCGATATCCTCGTCTCTGCGGTCGGCACGGGCGGGACGATCACCGGCGTCTCGGAAGTCATCAAGCCGCGCAAGCCGAGCTTCCGCGCCATCGCCGTCGAGCCGGTGGATTCGCCGGTCATTTCGCAGACCATGAAAGGCGAGCCGGTCAAGCCGGGCAAACACATGATCCAGGGCACCGGCGCCGGCTTCGTGCCGGAAAATCTGCACCTGCCCGCGGTCGATGAAGTCGTGACCGTGAGCAATGACGACGCTTTTGCGATGGCGCGCCGGCTGGCCAAGGAGGAAGGCCTGCTCGTCGGAATTTCGACGGGCGCGAATGTTCAAGCGGCCATCGAAGTGGCGAAGCGGCCGGAGAACAAAGGCAAGCTCATCGTGACGATCGGCTGCTCGACCGGCGAGCGCTATCTCTCGACCGCGCTGGCGGCCGAGGCGCGCACGGAGGTCGGAGCGTAGGAAAGGTTCAAGCCTGCAAGCCGCCAAGCTTCAGGCAAGCTCGAAGTCTCAAATCCAAAGGCGCGCGCGTTTGTTTGGTGCGCACTGTGACCGGCCGATTGAACCTTGGAACTTTGATCTTGCTTGAAGCCTGGCGGCTTGAAACCTGGAAGTTCCCGCCTCCTGCGGGTCGCACTTGAAGACCCGCCGATTCTCCCCGACTATTCGTTCCCCATGCCCGCCCGTCCGAGTTCCCGCCGTTCCCATGCGCCTGTCGTCCCAGCGCGTCCGTCTCCAAATTCCGCCACGTCGCCGCTGCCGACGGTGGTTGAGCCCACGCTGCGGCTCGACGCCGATTTGTTCTGGGAGAAATACAAACTGCCGCTGTTGCTCGGGCTTGCCTTGCTCATCACAGGATTAGTCGGGTCGGTGTTCTACCAAAGCGTGCGCGACCGCAAGATCGCCACAGCCAGCACGCAACTCGCCGCCGCCAAGACGCCCGAGGATTTTCAGCGCATCATTGACTCGCACGCGGGCACACCCGCCGCAGCGGACGCGCTGCTCTTGCTTGCCCGCGCGCAAACCGACAAGGGTGACCAAGGCGGCGCGGAGAAATCACTTCGCACATTCACCGAACGCTATCCGCAACACGCGCTCGCCGGCGGCGCGCTGCTGGCGCTGGCGGAAGGAGCTGCCGCAGCAGGCAAAGCCGACGAGGCGCTCACGCTGTTTCGCCAGATCCCGCAGCGTTATTCCAACTCCTACGCTGCCCCGCTCGCCATGATTGCCGAAGCGAATTTGCTGCGCGAGCAGGGCAAAGTTGAAGATGCGCGCCGGGTTTACCAAAATGTGATGGCCGCGTATCGGCAGAGCATTTCCGCGCAACACGCGCAGCAGGAACTCCGCACGTTGCGGAATCCCGCGCCGCCTGCGGCAGCAGCAACGACTCCGACCCCGGCTGCGGCAGCAACTCCTGCCGTTCCCAACGACTTGCCAGCCGCAACCGCAGTTCCGACGGCGACTCCGGCCGCCTCACCTTCGCCACCGTAAGGGTGCGTTCGCTGAGGATGCAGGTAAGGAAGTCTCTCCGAGACGCCCTCGCTGCTAGCGCAAGCGTCACTCGCGGTGGGGGCGCCTCGGAGACACGCCCCTGTCCAACGCACCTACCCCGCCAGGGGGTCAGGCTCGATCAACTCCGGTGACTCCGCCCAGGCACGGCGCGTCGGCTCGATGGCCTTCGATTCCTTTTGCTCTTTCGCCAGCGCGGACACAAACGTCTCGCCCGGGCTGATCGTCAGCTCACCCTCGAACACTCCGCCTTTCTCCACCGTGAACCCCTTCGCCCGCACCGGCCCGCTCAAGTAGCCAGTGCGGTGCACGTTGACGTGCCCGTCGGAAATAATCTGCCCGCTCACCCGTCCGGCTACGTCGAGACCTGTCACTTTGATGGGCAAGCCGAACTCGATGTCCGAGCCTTTTTCGATGACGAGGAACGCTGCCTCCAAACTGCCTGGCAACCGGCCGCGACCGCGCAGGCTGACCTTGCCGGTGCAGAGCAAATTGCCGCGCAGCTTGCCGTGAATCAGCGCATTCGCGCAGATGATCTTCGAGCTACTGAGCACGCCGTTGCGGCTGACGAAGACGGTGCCGCGCGTGGCGATGTTGCGCGAAAAACTGCCGGTGATTTTGTAGTCCTGCAGGTCGATATACGCGCCGCAATCCCGGCAGATCGTCGAGCGCGCCGAGCCGCTGACCTCGTGCACGCCGTTGCACTCGAAGCAGCGCGCAAATTGGTTCTTCGGCGCGCTGCCGAAGATCCGCCCCAGGCGCTCGCGCAAGCCGCCGCCGGCGTCCGGGCTTTGCGCCGCGGATTCGCTGGACTGAGGCCGCGACGGCGCCATCGACCCCAGCGAGGGCATGGTCAGCGCCGAGGTCAGGCGCGGCGGCGCGTCGGCGCTTCCCGCGGGCTTGCTGATTGCCGCCGTGATGTCGAACGACTCGCTGCAGCCGCGGCAAATCGTCGAGCGCGCCTGCGCGGATTCTTGTTGCTGAAAGCCGCAACGGGGGCAGCGGACGGAAATCTTGGCGATGAAGCGCGACACAAGCGAGGTATGGAAAAAGTGAACCCTGTTCCCCTTTTCTCAAGGACTAAACCACAGCAGCCGACGAACCACACACGCGCTGCGCCGGCAGTTTCCGACCAGAGCGTGACAATGGAATGACGATCCGCCCCAACGGAGGGTCATCACGAACCGCACGCAAGCAGGGCGGATTAAAATATTCAGAGCGCGCTGATCGGGCAGCGCAGAGCGAAAGGACGAGTTGGCGCTCGCGGCGCGCGCAGGCTGGCTCAGGCGCGGCTGCCGCTCAGGCTCGCGGCCTTGTTGCCGTCCTCGACCGCGTTGCGATCGTCGCGCCGGCTGGCGTTGTCGCCGCCGCCCTTGCCGCCGGCGGCGCTGCTGGGCAGCTTGCCGCTGGTCACTTCGCTCTTGCCCACAAAAGTAGCGCCTTCCTCGATCACCAGGCGCGCGGCTTTCAGATCGCCGATGAGGTGCGCGCGCGCTTTGAGCTCGGCGCGCTCGCCGACGGTGATGTTGCCCTGCACCTTGCCGAGCACGGTGACGCTCTTGGTCTTGATTTCGCCGCGGATGTCCGCGTTCTCGCCGACCGTGAGCACACCGTCGCTGGAAATCTCGCCCTCGATCTTGCCGTCGATGATCAGCTCGTTGGTGAATTTGATGTTGCCTTTAATCTCGACGTCTTTCGAGAGGATGTTTTTGTTCGGGTTTTCGGCCATGACAGTAAGGATCGGTTTTTCGATGGGCTTGGGGTTTTCGGCGAAGGACGCCGCGGCGGAGCGTTGCGGAGGAGGGGCTGAGGCTGCTGCGGGGGGTTGAGTAGAGTTTGTGGAGGGATGCGCGGCCGCAACGGGCGGAGCGGAAAAATCGCGCGATGGCGCGGCGGCCGGCGCGGGTGCGGGACTCGGCGCGGGCGCCGCCGGTGGCGGAGTCGCGGGCGGCGGCGTGGATTTTTGGGGAAAGAATCTCAAGACAGAGGATTATTGTGAGGCCGAGCGAGAGTGTCAATGTTTTCGAGAGGCGAATCCGCCTTGCGCGTATGAGCCAAGGTCGAGTCAGGCAGGCTCGGCCAGTTCCTCGGCCGGGTAAGTCCAGATTTCGCTGAGCGTCGGGTGGTAGTGCGGGATCGCTGCAAGGTCGCGCGCGGTGGCGCGGAAGCTCATCGCCACGACGATCTCGTGAATGAGTTCGCTGGCCTCGGGGCCGACGACGCAGGCGCCAAGGATTTCGCCCGGCACGTGGCCGTGCGCGTCGCCATCGGCGGCGATGAGTTTGACGAAGCCGTCGGTCTCGCCGCGCACCTGGGCTTTGCCGTGGTCGGAGAACAGGTAGCGCGCCGTGCGGATGGCGATCCCCTGCTCCACGGCCTCGCGTTCCGTGAGTCCCACCGCCCCAAACTGCGGCTCGCTGAACAGCGCGAACAAGCGCAGCCGGTAGTCGATTTCCTCGGTCTCGCCTGGCAATTTGGCGAGCAATCGCGCGACGTTGCGAGCCGCGACTTCGCCCTGCTGGATGGCGATGTGGACGATCTCGTAAGGCCCGCAAATGTCGCCGGCGGCGAAAATGTGCGGTCGGGTCGTGCGCTGGTCGCGGCCGGTTTTGACGGCTCCTTTTGGGGTCAGCTCGACGCCGGTTTTTTCGAGGTCGAGACCGTCGGTGTTCGGCAGGCGGCCGAGGGCGCAAAATATTTCCTGCGCCGCGACCGACTCCGCTTTTCCCGCGCGCTCGAACCAGACGCGCTTGTCGCCACGGGCGTCGTCCTGCTCGATGCGCACCACGCGCGAGCCGCAGAAAAACCGCACCCCGCGATGAGCAAGCCCTTCCTCCAGCGCGCCTGCGGCGTCGGTGTCGGCGTCGCGCAGGACGTGCCCGCCGCGCTGAATGACGGTGACGCGCACACCGAGTCCGTTGAGATGGTGCGCCGCTTCCAGCCCGATCGCGCCAGCGCCGAGGATGATGATCGACTCCGGGAGTTTTTCGAGCTCGAGTGCTTCGTCGCTGGTCAGGTGACTGACGTCTTCCAACCCAGGCATGGGCGGACAAGCCGCCTTTGAGCCGGTGGCGATGAGAAACGCGCGCGCGCGCATTTCCTCCGCGTGTCCGCTGCCATCGAGACTCGTGACTTCGAGCGAATGGTCGCCGGTGAACCGCGCCTTGCCGCGCAGAAAATCGAAGCCGCCTTTTTGCAGCTGGCCGTGGCGATATTCCGCAAAACCGGCGACAAGCTGGCGCTTGCGCGCAAGGATTTCGCTTTGCACCACGGAAATGTTTTCCGCCCGCAGTCCGAACTCTTTAGCCCGGCGCAGGGTTAGGA
>CAXTRS010000283.1:0-5639 GCA_964246635.1 uncultured Chthoniobacterales bacterium
CAGCGTGCTGCCAGTCCGGTCGAAGCGGGAGAGGAAAATGTGGCCGCCGGTCGGAGAACTCGGCTGAAACGCGCCCGGTGTAGTCGGGAACGCATTCGATCCGGTGTAACCCGCTACGATCACGTTGCCGACCGGATCAAAGGCGACGCAGCGCGCCTGGTCGGAGGTGTTGAGCGTGCCGAGATAGGTGGAAAACACCAGGCCGTTGCCGGCGGCATTAAACTGGATGACGTAGGCGTCGTAGTCGCCGTGGAAGCCATCGGGCGGCGTGCGCTTGTAGGCGTTCGGCGTAGTGGGAAAATCGACCGAGGTCGTGTCGCCGACGACGACGGGCTGATCGGCGGCGTTCAGCGCGAGGCCGAGCGCGTTGTGATTGTTCGAGCCGCCGAAGAACGTCATGTAAACGAGCGCGGTGCCGGTGGCATTCATGCGCGCGAGGAACGGCGTCGAGCCAATCGCGGCGTAGTTGCCGCTGGCGCCGCGCGGGAAATCCGCCGAGCGCGTCTGGCCGATGACGACCACGTCGCCGGAGCCGTCGTGCGTGAGCGCCAGACCCGTGATGGAGTCATCGGCGCTGCCGCCGAGAAACGTGCTCCATTCCAGCCCTGGATCGATCGTCATCGCCAACCCGCGATCGTGCTTCGGCGCCTCGAAGCCGTAGCGCGTGTCGTCGATCTTGCGGAAGCGGCAGGCGATTTCGCGACGCTCGCCGCCTGGCAGCGTTTCCCAGGTTTTCGGCGGCGACTGCCGCAGCGGGCCGGCCGGAGTGTGGAGCAGCAGCGCGCCGTCCGCGGCGATCTCCAGCGAAGTCGCGCCCTCCGCGCGGACGCTGACGTTCGTCAGCTCGGCGCCCGGCGCGAGAAGGAGATCGTATTCCAGGCGACCGTTTTCTTCGCGGACCGCGAGGTCGATCCCGGCGTAGAGTTCGCGATAGCGCACGCCGCCGAACGCCGCCACATCTGTCTGCCACTTGGCTGGGTCATTGCCAAAGAAGAAACCGTAACGTCCTTCGTGCTGGCCTTCGCCGGTCAAGCGCACTGCGGGCAGCGCGTTTTCAAACCGAAGACCCAGCGCTGCAGACGCGGCGGAACCGCGAAGTTGCAACACGATGCCGTGCGGCTCGAACGCCGCTGCGAGCGGTCCCTGACGCGCCAGAAACTTCGCGTCGCTTTGCCATTGGCCGCGGTTCTCGACGAAGTCGATTGGCAGCCGCGCCCCCGTCGGCGCGGCATTACCGTTAGCGACAGCGAGCCGGGTCGGCGAAAAGAGCGCTAGGGAGACAACGAGCGGAACGAAGAGGCGGCGGCAGCAGCAGCGCCCCAGAATCCGCAGAGACAGGAGGGGAGTTTTCACGGCGAACGAGTTGAGTTATGCGAGCAGACCAGACAGAGCGGCAGGCACGGCCAGACCCTGTTTTGAAGGCTGGATATTTCTGCGATGGCCGGCGTTGGAAATTGTTCCAACGCGGAGAAATAAAACCACCGCGCGACGCCGTCTCAGCGCTCAATGGGCGCAACCGCGCTACGGCTCCTGCTGGCGAAGCCCCCGCCAGCACTCGTCCTTTTTCCCTTAAAGCGGAGCCGGCGTCGCAGCGCGGCCCCGCGGTTACGAAGGGCTACTTCGTGATGACCTGATTCGTCCTGAAGTTGAAGAAGTAGCGCGGGTTCTTCGTGTAAAAGCCCGGGTTATTCGTATCCGGGTAATAGTAAAGAAACGCCTGCAACCTGAAGTCGTAGAGATAGGGGAAGGAAAACGTGGGACTCGTGTAAAACCACGAAGCGCTCGTGAAGTCGTAAAGGAACGCGCCGCCCGCCCCGTCCTGCGCGTCGATGAAATACTCGAAGCCCAAATCGAAGTGATAAAGGAACGGGAAGAACGCGTAGGAGTAGTAGCCAAACACGTTGCCGTTGGCCGGGAAAGCGAGGTAATAGACGCCGTTCGTGAGCGCCACCTCGCCATTGAAAAACTGCGGGTGCAGCGGCGCCGTGACAGTCAGCGTCAACGTGCCCGCGCCCGAGCCGAGCGCATTCGTCGCGGCGAGGGCAATCGAGAACGTGCCGACCCCGCGCGGCCGGCCGCGGATGTGTCCGCTGGCGTGATCGATCACCAACCCCGGCGGCAGCCCGCTGGCGTCGAAGACCGTCGCCGGATCGGGCGCTCCATTCACAGTGATCGCGTAGTCGAACGGCTGCCCCACGAGGCCGCTGGCCGTCGGCGCGCTCGTCACTCCCAGCGCGCCGCTGGCGCCGCCAACGAACACGCGCTCCTGCGCAATCTCGCCAAGAAACACGCCGCCGATCGGCGCGCCGAGATTGACGTGGAAATACCGACCCGTCGCGGTCTCGCTCAACGGCACCGTGAGCGTGCGCGGCGACGCGTCGCCGTTCGCCCACGCGAGCACGCCGGTCTGCGGCGCGTAGTCGCCGCGCGCCGCGCTCGCAGTGCCATCGACGGTCGCATAACTCACCGACACCGCGCCGTCGCTCCCGTTGACGCGCCGGACCGTGAGCGTCACTGATCCGCTGCCGGGCGCGGCGTTGATGCCCGCACTGTCAAACGTCGCCGCGCCCACGCGCAGCGTGGACGAATACAAGCGCACGACATGGGTGTCCGACTCGCCATAAGCCGGCCGGGCCAGGGGCAGCGTCGCGAACAGGCCGCCGTCCGGCGACAACGCCAGGGCCGTGGGCGGCGAGTAGATCAAGTTCGGATTGTAACTGGTGTAGGGATCGTAAAAGCGCAGCGGGCTGTCGAAGAGACCGTCCAAGGTGCCGTCGGCATTGAGGCGGGCGAAGTGGTCGCGCGCGACGCCGGCCACCTGCGTGAAGTTGCCGGAGAGCACGATCCGCCCGTCGGGTTGCAAACAAAAAGCGGTGATCACCGGATTGAACACCGCGTTCTGGGTGGTGGTGAGCGTGACGCGGAACGATTCGTCCAACTGACCGCTGGGCTGGACTCGGACGAAGAACTGATTCGCCCCCAAATACAGCAGCGAACCGCTCAACAAAATCCGGCCGTCCGGCTGCACGGCGAGTCCCTGCGCCGAAGGCAGCGCGTTCACCGGATTGGGCTGAATCCAACGGGTGTGAAACGCCTCGCTGAACGCTTGGTCGAGGCTGCCGTCCGGTCGAATGCGCGCCAGCACCTCGATCCGGCGAACACCGGCCGCGTCGGGCTGCGCAAAAATGCCTGCCGCCAGGATCGCGCCGTCAGCTTGCAGCGCGAGCGCGTTCACCGCCGTGGATGGAAAGTAAGTGAAATAAGGAAACAGCGAGCGATCCACCGGGGAGAGCGCCGGCTGGAAGGAGGCATCCAGCGAGCCGTCGGCCAGCAACCGGGCCAAAGGCGGCGAGTTCGTGGGGTCGGCCGTGACGATGCCGCCCACCAGGATTTTGCCGTCCGGCTGCACGGCCACCGCGTTGACCATGTTAAATCGGCCGAGCGCCGCGACCGCGGAGAACGTCGAGTCGAGCGTGCCGTCGGTGTTGAGGCGCAACAGCCGCAGCGTGCCGGCTGGCGGCGGGGTATAGGTGGTGCCCGCCGGCAGGAGGACCAGCAGCTTGCCGTCCGGCTGCGCGACGATCCGCTGCGCGCGGCCGGCGAATTGCGTCGCGTCGCCCGCGGCGGAAAAGGCCGAAGCCGGCGCGCCGTGGTCGTCCAGGCGCATGAGGTGGTAGTTCGAGTCGGAAAGGTTGGAGGTTGGGCTGACGGCGTTGGCGAGCGCCACGCTGCCGTCGGGGAGCACGAGCAACCCGGCTCCGGGCGAGCTTTCGCGGTCCACGGCAAAACGGGTGTCGCGCGCGCCGACGCCGGCGATGCGCACGGTCGCGGCGTCCGGCCCGCTCACGCCGCCGTTGCCGTAGGGCAGCCCGCTGATGCGCACGGAGAAACTGCGCGGCGCTCCCAGCGTCGCGGTTTCCACCATCGGCACCGCGATCGTCTTCGCGCTCGTGTCGCCGTCCGCCCAGACCACGGTGCCGCTGGTGGCGACGAAATCGGCGCCGGCCGTCGCGCTGCCGTCCACCGTCTCGTAACGCATGCGCGTCTCGCCCGCGCTCGTGCCCGTGCGCCGCAGCGTGACCACGGCGTTCGCGCCCGGGCCGGGGTCGGCGAAAATCTCCGTCTCGGCGAGCGTGATCGTGCTGCCGAGAACGATCTGCACGTCGTAGTAGCCCGACTGCAACGATGGGTCGGAATAATTCGGGGAAATCGTCGGCGTCAGCGTGACGCCGTTTTCACTGAACGTGCGGCCCGAGGCTAGCGAGTCGCCCGAGTAACCGCCGACCGGCAGCAGGTCGCTGACATGCACCTCGTGGTAACCCCAGAGCACTTGCAGGCCGGCAGAGCCGCCGGCGAGGTAGCCGCGCGCGCCGAGCCAGTAATCATGCTCGGCGTCGCCGCGCAGATCGCCGGGGATCTTGAGCGCCAGCGTGCGGTTGAAACTCGCGCTGCGGTCGTCGAAGCGATACACGCGGTAGGTGCCGGAAGCGACGACCGTCTGCACGGCGCTGTCGGGCAGCCAGCCGAGGAGGTTGCGCGACCACATGTTGAATTCCCCCCGGGGGTCGGGCGCCGGATACGTGGAGCCCTTGCCCATCACGTCGGAGGCGTCGCCATACTCCGTGCTGCTCCCCGCGCCGGTGATGTTGTTCGGGTAGGTGTTGCTCTGCCAGCGGTTCGCGTGGCGCAACCCATAGGTGTGTCCCAGCTCGTGGATCGTCGCGCTGAGGGTGCCGTTGAGCAATATCGTCGGGCCGCCGACTTCGCCGAGTCCCGAAAAGTCGAAACGCGAGTTAGAGAGCGTGGACAGGTTGTTCGTCAGCACGATCTGCCGGTCGTAGGAGTCCACGGCGACACCGGCCTTCCGGGCGGCGGCGATCGCGTCGTTAATGAGGTCGTCTGCGAGGCCGCCGCTCGCGTAGAGATTCGCGCGGCGCGGCATCCGCAGCACCGGTGTGATGTCAGCCTCGCCGATGACGAGCGAGGTTTGCCCATAGGAGCAACGGTCGAAAAATTCCGCCGCGCCGGCGGGTCCATACGCCGCAGATCCGTAGAATGCGTTGAGCACGACGTCCGGGTTGGCCTGCGCCCCGCCGCTGAGGTAAGGCGTGCCGGTCAAATCCGGAAAATCGACGCGGATGACCAGCACGCGCTGGAGTCCGAAGGTCCATTCGGACGGATAGAAGGCGCCCTCCGGCGTTGCCACCGCTTCCGTCGCGGCGGCAGCGGCGGAAAATACCTCGGACGAGAGCGCACCCACGTATGGACCAGCGCGGGTTTCCGCGCGCACGAGCCGGCGCTCGAGTTCGCCGATGTGTTCGACGTGGCAGAGTTGCACGACGGTGTCGCCGACTTCGGCGCGCGGGACGCCGGTCGCCGCGCTGTTGTCCGCCGCGGCGGCAAAGCCGGAGACCGGGCACAGGCGCACGCTGCCCTTGGCCGGGTCGGGCGTTTCGCCGGCTTCGAGCACGCGCACCGGGCTGGCGGAGAGCGCCAGCGCGCCGTCGAGGGCGACTCCGGCCAGGGACACGTCGCGCTTCGAGCTTTGCCCTTCGCGGCGTCCGAAGACGTAGGCGCGGTAGGAGCGCTCGGCCAGCGTCACCGTGCGGAACGTCGGCTCGGCGGGCGCGGGCGCGCCC
>CAXTRS010000283.1:5649-5890 GCA_964246635.1 uncultured Chthoniobacterales bacterium
GACGTGCAGGTCGCCGCGGCCGCTGACGCGCTCTTCCAAGCGATCGGTCACAGCCGCCGGCAGTTTTTCGCGCACAGCGGCCGGCACCGCGAGCGCAAGGGCGCCGGCGGGATTCGCGCGGATGAGGTCGAGGAAAACTTCGCGCCGCGCCTGGGCGAGCGCGGCACCTTCGGCGGCCAGCGCCGCTTTCGCCCGCTCGTCCGGCGCGGTCAGGTAGCGCAGGGTCCAGTTCGCAAACGCC
>CAXTRS010000283.1:5900-6526 GCA_964246635.1 uncultured Chthoniobacterales bacterium
GGGCGGCCCGGCGGCCGCGGCGGCGGGTTCGTAAAAGCGCGCGCCGAAGGTGAGTCGCTCCAGAGTCGCCTCCGCCGTGGAGCTGGCTGCCGGCGTTGGCGCCACGCTCTGCTGCTTCCTTGCCGCTGCCGCCACTGGCTGAGCGGCCGCCTCGGCTGGCGACGTTCGCTGCGTTGCCACTGCGCCAGCGCCGGACGGAACAGCGCGCGCGTCACCCGCGCGGCTCGTGGAAACTTCCGCGGAAATCGGCGGCGGCGGGGCCGCGGCCGGGCGAAGCGCCAGGACGGCGGCGGTCAGGCTCGCGGCGACGCAAGCCACGCTTGCCGCCACCGCGAAGGGAAAACGTTTCTGGGGAGACAACAACTTCATACAAATAAGAACGGCTCGTCGTGGCTTTGAAAGCAGGCGTCGGCGAAGGGGTGATTTACGGGCCGGATATGTAGCAAAGAAAAACGGCGAGTCCAGTGTGGAAACGCAAATTTTTCGCGCGCAAAATTTCGCTCCTCGCGAGTTCAAAAAAGCAGGCGCCAAGCCACACGGATTTGTTTGTCCGACCGACCGATGGTAGGTGCCTCCGACGAAACCCGCGCGGCGGTCCCGCCCGAAGTAAAAGCTCTCTGCTTATC
>CAXTRS010000284.1:0-6497 GCA_964246635.1 uncultured Chthoniobacterales bacterium
GAGAAGGGGTTCTTGGGCAGAAATTTCAAAAAAACCTCTTCAGCCTTTGCGACCTTCGCGGCCTTTGCGTGAGGCATTTTTCGATCTCCAAAAATCCTTGAACGTCTCGCTCGCGATCTGCGGCGCTTCGCGGGTCGCCGTCCAGGCGCGCGCCGGGTCGAGCGGCGTGCCTTTAACCAGCGGATGGAAGGCTTGCCCCAGCCAGCCGAGGCGGCCGGCGAGGCGATACAGCGCCGGGCGTTCCATCACGAAGCCGAAAATTTTCCACATCCAACGCTCCGCCGGATCGCCTTTTTCGCGCGCGGCGTTGCGGCGGTTTTGCAGGAGGTGATGATGGAGGTCGATCTTCACCGGGCACGCGCTCGTGCAGGCGCCGCAGAGCGACGAGGCGTTGGAGAGATGTTTCCAATCCTGCAACCCGCGCAGGTGCGGCGTGATGACGCTGCCGATCGGACCGGCATACGTGGTGCCGTAGGAATGGCCGCCGACGTTTTTGAAGACCGGGCAGACGTTCAGGCACGCGCCGCAGCGGATGCAATGCAGCGCGTCGCGCTGCTCGGGATCGGCGAGGAGCTGGCTGCGGTGGTTGTCGAGCAGGACGACGTGAAATTCCTCCGGCCCGTCGATCTCGCCGGGCTGGCGCGGGCCGCCGATCATCGAGTTGTAAGCGGTGAGCGGCTGGCCGGTGCCGGCGGTCGAGAGCATCGGCAGGAAGAGCGCGAGGTCGCTCAATTTCGGCAACACTTTTTCCATGCCGACGAGCGCGATGTGGACGCGCGGCAGGCTCGTGGTCAGCCGCGCGTTGCCCTCGTTTTCCGTGATGGAAATCATGCCGGTCTCCGCGATGGCGAAGTTCGCGCCGCTGATGCCGAGGTCGGCGGTGCAATAGACATCGCGCAGGACGCGGCGGGCGATCATCGTCAGGTCTTCGGGATTGTTCGTCGGCGCGGTGCCGAGCTTTTCCTCGAAGAGCTTGCTGATCTCGTGCCGGGTCATGTGCATCGAGGGGAAGACGAAGTGATACGGCCCCTGCCCGGCCAGCTCGACGATGTATTCGCCGAGATCGCTCTCGACCACCTCGTAGCTCGCTTCGCGCAGCGCGGCGTTGAGGTGGATTTCTTCGCTCGTCATCGTCTTGGATTTGACGATGCGCTTGGCGCCGATGCGCGCGGCGAGCGCTTTGATGTAGTCGCGCGCCTGCGCCCCGTTGCTCGCCCAAAACACCTTTCCGCCGCGCGCCTCGACCTTGGCGGCGAAGGCTTCGAGATAGCGGTCGAGGTGATTGACCGCTTCCCACTTCGTCTCCGCCGCCGCCTGCCGCGCGTCGCCCCAACTGGCGAAGCGGCCCATCGCCTCGTCGCGCTTGACGTAATACCCGCCCAGCGCGGTGTTGATGAACCCACGCTTCTCGGCGTCGCGCGTGGCGACGCCGGAGCGGGTCGCGAAGTCTTTGGCGAAGGCGGCGGGCACGGCGTCTGTCCCGTCTTAATATCCCAGGAAACCGAGCGCTTCGGGTGGCACGAGGCTGAGGTCGGCGGCATCGACCGTCGTGCTCAACGTCGCGCTCGCGCCGGAGGATTCCGCGCGCAGCCGCTCGACCGCGCCGGGCATTTTTTCGAGCTTGTTGGCGAGGGCGATCTTGGCGCCGGGGATCACCATGTTTTCCAGAAACGTGCGCACCGCTTCGGCGTCCGCGACGGTGGCGAAGCCGGCTTGCACGCGCATTTTCATGGTTTCTGTAGTGTTGATGCTAATGCCGAAGGCGTTCAAGCCGGTAAGCGCGTCACGCGCCGCCGTCACCGCCGTGTTGGCGCCACCGCCGCTCGCGGGCGGCCGGGGAGCCATCTTCGACCAAGTGGCCATCGCCTCCGCCGGCGGCGCGAAGTAAAGCCACGACTGCGCGCCCGGCTCGATGCTCGCCGCCGCGCGTGCGGGCAAATCGGTGATCGAAGCGACTTGCCCGGACCGGAGCCGGTCGAGCGCGGCGTGGACCCCTTCGATGGAGCCAAAGAACACCGTGGTCGCTTTTTCACCCGCAGGCGCGAGCGCGATGGCGATCGTCGGGGCGTCCGGTTTTGGGTTCGGATCGCTGATCACCGGGTAGCCCGCGTGTTCGCTGACGGTCCCCGGCGGCTTGCCCGCTTTGTTGATCGTTTTCGTCACGTCCTCCATGGTCAGCGCGCGATCGAAAGCGAGCGCCACGACGAAGGGCGTTTTCTTCATGTCCGGTTTTCCGGCGGGGTCGAACTGGCGCAGCGCACAGGTGCCGACCGCCAGCGAGAGGTCCTTCTTCATCAAATCGAGCACCGGTTTCATCGCTTCGTTTTTCGCCTCGGCTGCCTGGCGTGCCGCGGCCGCTTCGGGCGTGACCTTCGCCGCGCGATCCTGCGCCGCGCGGTAGAAGCCGGAAGCCTTCACGGCTTTGCTGTCGTTGAAGTAAATGATGTTGGCGTCCGGCACGACCGCGGCGCCGCACTGCGCGCGCGCGTCGAGGCCGGGCGCTGCGTGGAGACTCAGCGCGCCGCCGCAAAGGAGCAGACCGAAGCCGAACGCGCGGACGACGGAACGACCGCGCGAGGCGGTGACGAAGATGGGTAATGGGATGTTCATGAAGAGAAGGGGCATCATCCGGCGAAACCTCGCAGCCGGCAACCGGAACACGATTTCACGTCTGCGCCAGGACCTCGGCGAGGTGCAGGCTGCGCAATTTTTTGCCCTGGCCCTGACGGTCGAGCAGGCCCTGGATTTGCATCAGGCAACTGGCGTCGTTAGAGACGACGAACTCGGCGCCGGTCTCGAGCGCGCTGGCGCATTTCACCTCGCCCATCGCGGTCGAAATGCTTGGCATTTTCGCAGCGAACGTGCCGCCAAAGCCGCAGCACGTTTCGGCTTCCTTCATCTCGACGAGCTCGAGTCCGCGCACCGCGGCGAGCAGGGCGCGCGGCTGCTTTTTCACGCCGAGCTCGCGCAGGCCGTGGCAGCCGTCGTGGAAGGTCACGCGCGATTCGAAGCGCGCGCCGACGTCGCTGACCTTGAGCACGTCCACGAGAAACTCGGAGAATTCGAGGATGCGCGGCGACAACGCGCGCGCACGCTCCTCTTCCCGTGGCTGACCCTTGAATAGCTCCGGGTAAAACACCTTGATCATTGCGCCGCAGGAGCCAGAGGCGGAGACGATCGCCTCGGCCTTCGACTCGGAAAAAATGTCGAGCATGCGGCCGGCAACCCCGCTCGCCTCCGCCCAGTAGCCGCTGTTGAATGCCGGCTGGCCGCAGCAGGTTTGGCGTTCGTCGTATTCGACTTCGTGGCCGAGCCGCTCGAGCACCTGCACCATGCTGATCGCCACCTGCGGATAAAGCTGATCGATGAAGCAGGGAATGAAGAGAGCGACGCGCATCTCATCGAATCAATCGTCCGAAGCCGGCACGCTGAGCTTGCGAAGCCCATCTCGTAGGTGGATGGCGATCTCCGAGCGCCATTAATTCGGCGCAGCCGAGAAGAACTGATTTTCAAGGCAGCTTCGCTGCTTCCCGACGGCGCTCGGAGATCGCCATCCACCTACGAAGGTTTGGGCAGCTTGAATTCGAGCATGCTCGCGAGGATCGCGTCGGCGACGGACAAATCCTGGTGCCGCGTCAGCGCGTTGGGCACCGCGATCACGCGCATTCCCGCGGCCTTCGCGGCTTGCACGCCGGGCTGCGAATCCTCGAAGGCAAACGACTTCGACGGGTCGCCGTCCGCGCCGAGCAGGCGGAGGGCGAGGAGATAAACATCCGGGGCCGGCTTCGGCGCGCGCACACCGGGGCTGTCGCGGGTGGTCACCGTTTCGACCAGCTCGCGCAGGCCGAGCCGCTCCAACCCGCCTTCGACCCAGTCGCGCGTCGAAGAACTCGCCACGCCGATTTTCCAGCCCGCTTCGGCGCCGGCGCGCATGAGTTCCACGATACCGGGGAGCACCGGCTGGCCGCGCATTAGCTCGGCGTTGCGCAGGCGCCGCGCCGCTTCGAGCTCCGGCCAGTTAAACGCATTGTGCCCGGCGAGTGATTCCAAGTGCGCGCGCGGGTCAAACCCGTTGATGTAGCCGACCGCGGCGCGCCAGTCGGCCGCGGTGAGCTCGGCGCCGTGCGCGCGGAAAATTTCCTGCCACGCCTGGAACTCCGGCGTTTCGCTGTCCACGATCAAGCCGTCGAAATCGAAGATCAGGGCGTGGTGAAAAGGGTTCATCAAGGCTGGTCGAGAGCGTGAGTTGCAAGACGGCGCGGGGAGCCGATGCTTACCCGCATTTTTCCTTCTCCCCCACCACGACCATGACGAAGACCACGATGCAAGCGCTCGTGAAGCGCCACGCCAAGCCGGGCCTCTGGCTCGAAGAAGTCTCGGTGCCGGAAGTCGGCATCGACGACGTGCTCATCCGGGTTTTGAAAAACTCGATCTGCGGCACGGATGTTCACATTTACAACTGGGACGCCTGGGCGCAAAAAACGATCCCGGTGCCGATGGTCGTCGGCCACGAATTTGTCGGTGTCGTCGAGCGCGTCGGCAGTCACGTCCACGATTTTCATCCGGGTGAAATCGTCGCCGGCGAGGGACACGTCGTCTGTGGCCGCTGCCGCAATTGTCTCGCGGGCCGGCGGCACCTTTGCAAAGACACCAGCGGCGTCGGCGTCAACCGGCCGGGCGCGTTCGCGGAATACCTCGTCATTCCCGAAACGAACGTCTGGCACTGCGATCCGAACATCCCGCTCGAAGTGCTCTCGTGCTTCGATCCGCTCGGCAACGCGGTCCACACGGCGTTGAGTTTCGACATGCTGGGCGAAGACGTGCTCATCACCGGCGCCGGGCCGATTGGTTGCATGGCCGTGGCGGTGGCAAAGCAGGCGGGCGCGCGTCACGTCGTGGTGACCGACCTCAATCCGTATCGGCTCGATCTCGCGCGCAAACTCGGCGCGACGCTCGCCGTCGATCCGCGTCAGACCCCGCCGGCCGAGGCGATGAAACAACTCGGGATGAAAGAAGGTTTCGATGTCGGCCTGGAAATGAGCGGCAACGCCTCCGCCTTCAAAAACACGATGCTGCCGCACCTCTGCCACGGCGGCAAAGTCGCGCTCCTCGGCATCGGCATTCACGGACCCGACGCCGCGATTGACTGGGACCTCGTGGTTTTCAACGGCCTGACGATCAAAGGCATCTACGGCCGCGAGATGTATGAGACTTGGTATAAGATGACCGCCATGATCCAGAGCGGTCTCGACATCCGGCCGGTGATCACGCACCGCTTTCCGTTCACCGAATTTGAAAAAGGCTTCGAGCTGATGCGCTCCGGCCAGAGCGGCAAGATCGTGCTCGATTGGTCGGAATTGTAGCGGCGGTCTCTGACCGCCTCATGGATGTGACCTTCGGAAGGGGCAGTCATAGACTGCCGCTACAGTCACAGCCGCCCGAGATGCCCCTGGTGCTCCTCGATCATCGACTGCAAAATGCGCTCCTGCTCGCGCACCAATTCGCGCTCGCGCCGGATGCCTTCGGCTTTGGCTTCCATGCTCGTTTGCGAACCGCTCGAGGCAAAGCCGCCGCGCCCTTTGCGGTCGGCCTCGAGGCGCGCTTTGTAAGCTTCGAGACTGACGCGCATTTCTTCGACCTGAAGCCGCTTGCGCTCAATGGCGCGCGCCTCGGTCTGCAGATCGCCGAGCACGCTCATCGGCACACGGAACGTCCGGCCGCGGCTGTCGGTGAACCGAGCCATGGCAGGGTCGTCATCGGGTGCGACCGTGCCGGCTGACCCTTTGCCGGAAGCAGCGCGCGGGCGCGGCGCCACGGCGATAGCGGCGGGATTGAGTGCGGCCGTGGCCGTTGCGCCCGAAACCCCACGCTCAGGCGATGACGACGGATCGCCCGCCGGCGCGTTCTCGCTCGAACGCGCGAAAAACCAAATGAACCCGGCCAGCACCGCAGCGCACGCCGTTGCCTGGGCGACGACGCGCCAAAACGCCGGCGACTGCGACCACGCGCGGCGTGGCGCTCCCGCTTTTTTCGCCGACCGGGAGGCGGGCAGTTTTTTCTCTCCCGGCGCTCGCGCGAAATCTTCCCGCGTGCGCGGAGCTTCGAGCACCAAGTTCGCCGGAAGATCATCAGGCAGCACCAAGGCTTCCGACCCTTTTTGCCGTTCCTCGAGTTCGGCTGGCGCCGGCGATTTTGCCGCGCCCGCCCGTTCGGCCGCGCCCGCCTCCGCAGCCCCCTCGGTCCCGCCGAGTTTCGAACAATTCACGGAACGTTCGAGTTGTTCGATGATCGCGCTGAGCCGCGGAAATTCCCGCCGCAACCCGGCCAGCGTGGCGCTGGCGGCATCGACGAGCCGGGCGTCCGCGCCGCCGCTGGCCTGCACCGCCGCGAGCGTCGGGATCACCGCGCAGGCCAGCCGCATGGTGTGGCGGGTTTCGCTCACGTCGCACTTCTCCACGGCGTCGCGGTCGGCGTGGGCGAGACCGACCCGGCGCTGC
>CAXTRS010000285.1:0-2083 GCA_964246635.1 uncultured Chthoniobacterales bacterium
CGTCCTGCGGCGTGTCGCGCACGGGCGGGACGACCTCGCGTTGCACTGGTGGCGGCGCTTTGGCCTCGACGACCTTTGGCGGCGCGGGCTCCGCGACGGGTGGCGTGACGACCCGATCCAATGCCGGCGCGGGAGCCGAGACTGGCGGCGTTTCGAGTCGCGGCATCGGCTCTGCTGGCGGAGCCACGGCCGGCGCGCGCGAAGGCGGTGTGGTCGGCGGAAGCTGGACATCCGTGCGCAACTCCGCGGGTCCCGTGGCCGGCTGCGGTTGCGGCGGCGTGATGATGGGCGCGGTGACCGGCGGTGAAGTCAGCGGCCCGGCGGCACCCGGCGCGGCTGGAGCGGCCCGCAAGAACACCGCTGGCAACGTCGCGCCCGTGCCGCCTTCGGCGCAGAGCCGGGCGGCGATTTCGCGCGTGCTTTGCGGACGTTGCGCCGCGTCTTTCGCCAGGCACGCGGCGACGATTTCCTCCCACACCGCTGGGATTGGGTCAGCTGTCGCGATGTTGAGTTCCTCGCGGCGTTCCTTCATCGACGGCGGAACCTTTTTCTCGATCTGCCGGTCGATGTTGCCGGTGTAAAAGGGCGGCTTGCTGGTCAGCAATTCGTAGATCGTCGCGCCGACGGCGTAGATGTCGTCCAGCGCGGTCGGCCGCTCGCCGGCCCATTGCTGCGGGCTCATATAGACCAGCGTGCCCGCGGTGCCCTGCGTGCGGGTCACCATGCTGATGTTGTCGGAAATGTTCCGCGCGATGCCGAAGTCGGTGATCTTGATGTCGTTTTGCGAATTGATCATCAAGTTCGCCGGCTTCAGGTCGCGGTGGACGATCTTGGCGCGGCGGTGCGCGTAATCGAGGCCCTCGCAAAGCCCGAGGATCCAGTCGGTGAGCTCGTTCGCATGAAAAATCCGGCTCGGCCGATCGACGCGCAACGCGGAGAGCGTGTCGCCATCGACGTATTCCATCGAGATGCACGCCGCGGTCTCGTCCTGCACGAGATCGTAGATGCGCACGATGTTGTAGTGCGTGAGGTCGAGGTTGCGCTTGGTCTCGCGCTTAAGGTCGTCGAGCAGCGCGCGGTCGTGGACGACGAGGTCGGGCAGGAACTTCAGCGCCACTTGGCGGTCGAGCTCGTCGTCGTGCGCGAGCCAGACGACGCCCATGCCGCCACGGCCGAGGATTTTTTGGAGCGTGAAGCGCCGGAACAGCTTTTGGCGCGGGGCGAAGCCGCGGATCGTCTGGCCTAAATCCAACTCGTCCAAATCGTCCTGCCCGGGGTTCGCCACAGGGGGCAAGTGTAAGTCGGGACGGGGTGTGAAGGCAATAGGTTTCCCCGGTGCGCGGGTGGGAATGGCCTCGCGCAAAGACGCAAAGGCGCAAAGAAGAGAAAGGGAATTGTCGCGACAAGCGCAGTTCCTGCCAAGTCATTCCAAAACCTTCTTCCTTTTCCTCCCTTTGCGTCTTTGCGTCTTTGCGTGAGGCCATTTCCGTCCCTTGCGCCGCGAAGACGTCACGCTTCCACATTCACCTGATAATGCGCCGCGCCGAGGGCGACGCGGTGCGCGGCGGTGAGCGGCACGATTTCGCCGGGCACCAGAACGTGATCGCCGACCTGCACCTCGCAGCCGCCGTCGAAGGCTTCGAGCCAGAACTGCTGGCGGTAATAATGGAAGCGTCCCTGCACTCCGGCCAAAGCCGGATCGAACGAGAGCATGACCGGATTGACGGCGTCGCGGCCAAACTTCGCATCCGTGAAAATCCAAACCGTGTGGTGCAACGCGGTGTCGGAATTCAAGGGACGAAAGGCCACGCAGCCGCGGCGAATCGGCTCACCCGCGGGCGGACCAGCCCAGGCGTCCGCGTTCACCACGTGCAAGCCCGCCGCCAACGAGCTGCCGTGGGGCACGACTTCGAGCTGGTAGTCGTTGCCGAGCACGAGCACGCCGCGACGATCGAGCGCGGCGTGCTTGTCGCCGACGAGCACGGTGTTTTCAAAGCTGGTGAAATTCGCGCTGCCGGTGTCGCGCAGCGTGATCTCGCCGTCCGCGCCGCACTCCGCCAGCGCGTGGACCTTGCTGAGGCGC
>CAXTRS010000285.1:2093-6488 GCA_964246635.1 uncultured Chthoniobacterales bacterium
TTCGTCTTTTCATCCTGCTCGGCGTCGCGCGGCCAGAACCAGGACAGGAAATCGACCTCCTTGCGCGCGCGACCGATCCGAAACAGGGGACGCGCCACGAGGTGCAATCCGCGCGGCATCCGCTTGGGCGGCGCGCCAGCAGGCGCCGTGGCCTCGGCCGACGGATCGACCGGCTCGAGACGCAGCTTGGTGCCGGGCTCCACGCTCGCGAGGAACTGCGGTGGGATAAGGTGCGCAAACGCCGACGGCGCCACGGTGGAGATCGGCGGCGTCACCACCGGCGCCAGCGGCTCGACGACGGCAATCGCTGCCGGCGACGGCGGCACCGACGAGCCGGGCGCGGCGCGAAAGAGCGAGCTGGGCCGCGTGCCAGTCTGCGCGGTGCTGCCGCTGACCTCGCGAAACGCCGTCCAGAATTCCTGGCACGAGCCGAACCGGCCGGTGGCGCCAATGGGTTGCAGCGCCCGGCGCAAGATCGTGTTGGCCTCCGCGTTCAACCCACTCAGCGGCGTGTAACCCGCGCCTGGACGGGTCGAAGGCGGCCGGCCGGAGAGCAGTTCGTAGAGCAAGCCGCCGAGCGCTTCGACGGAGTTGATCGTCGAGATGCCCGCTTTGGACAGCCCGCCGCCGGTTGTCGCGGCGTCGGGGACGAAGGTCCACTCGGCGTTCGCCGCCGGCATCCGCGGGACGAGCCAGCCGAGGTTGAACGGGTTGATTTTTAAGATGAATGCCGGCCAGTCGGCGACCGGTTTGTCGGCCGTGCTCTCGGGCTGCTCGGGCTGCTGCGAAGCCGCGCTCCAGACGACGAAAAGCTTGCGCGGCGCGAGCTGCAAGAGGCCGGGCTGATGTTCCGCCGCGTAGTCGATGACGACGGGGAACCCGTCCATGAGCCGGAGCACGTCGCGCAGCGTGAAGACGCCGCGCCGGCGCAGCACGTCGATCAGCGGCCAGCCGCTAAGCCACTCGCACGCCGCGTAGGCGGGCAGCCGATTCAACTCAGACTCCAGAAATCGACCTACGTTGGGATGCGTGAGACTGGCCGCGGTTTCGAGCCGGTGGCGAATGCGCTCGCGCAAGCCGGGGTCGGTGAGCATCACGTCGGGACGCAGAATTTTCAGGGCGATGATTTCCTGCGTCTGGGAGTCGCGCGCTTGATACATCCGCCCCCACGGCCCCTCGGACACCCGACGCTCGAGCCGATAACGGCCGGCGGCGCCGACTTCGCTGCCCGGCGCCAAGGCTTCGTAAGCGGCAAAGTCGGCCGGACCCGGCGGCGCGAACGCCGTCGCCGGTTGCGCCAGCTCCTTCGCAGTGGAGACCGCAGCGGTGGCAGTAGCGGGTTGGGTTCCCGCCGCGGAGGACGATGTCACGAGTGTCGCCACGGCGTCCTCGTCGTCGGCGCCGCCGCGGGTGCCCGCGCGGATGTCGGCGCCACCGCGCGCAGTGAGCGGCAGCACCGGCGGCAGCGGCAGCCCCGAGCTGTCGGCCGCCGCATCCGCGCTGCGGCGGATGATCGTCTCGATGGTGTGCTGCAAATCGCGCGGCGTTTGCGGCCGCTCCTCGGGCGTCTTCCCCAGCAGCCCGAGCAACAGCCCTTTCACTTCGTCGGGGATGCCTTCGAGGTGTTCGACCGGCGGCGGTTTCGAGACCTGGTAATACAGCACCTGCGCGACTGGCCCGGTGAAGGGTGTGCGCCCGGTGAGCATGAACCAGAGTGTGACGCCGAGGCTGTAAATGTCGGACCGAATATCGAGCTCGGCTTCCGAACACTGCTCGGGACTGGCAAACGCCGGACTGCCGACAAAGCCCATCATGCTCGCCTCCGAGCCGCCCTCGGTGCGTTCGAGTCCCTTGGCCAGGCCGAAGTCGATGAGCTTGATCTGCCAGTCCTCGCCGTCGTGGCCGGTGATCATCAAGTTGTCCGGCTTGATGTCGCGGTGAATGAGATGCTGGCGGTGCGCGGCGACGAGGGCCTGCGCGACCTGGTGGACGAGCCCCAAGGCAACGAGTGCTTCGAGCTTGCCTTTGCGCTGGATGAATTTGCCGAGCGTTTCGCCCTCGACGAATTCCATCGCGTAAAACAGCGTGCCCTGCTCGTCGCCGAGGTAAAAAATGGAGGCGATGTTGGGGTGACGCAGCCGGGCCGCGGCCTGCGCCTCACGGCGAAAACGCTTGAGAATGCGCTCGTCCTGGATGAGCGCCGGGTTGACGACTTTGAGCGCCGCGTAACGCTCGAGATTCGTGTCGAGCGCTTTGTAAGTGACGCCCATCGCGCCCTTGCCCAGCATGTGCAGGCTGCCGTCGTCTTTGCGCAAGACCCGGAAGTGGCCGAACTTTTCGCCTTCGAGCACCGACGACGCCGGCTTGCGCACCATCGTCACCGCGTCGGTCTCCCGCGTCGTGGGCGCGTCGGCGGCGGTCGCGCCCGCGGTGGCGGTCGCGCGCGTTTTGCGCGTGGGAGCCGTGGCGCTCGTCCTGGATTCCTTGGTGGTGGGCGGCGGTTTTGCGTTGGCGGCGGCCGGCGTCTCGATGCCCTCCGCAATCGTCGCCGCCGCGGCAGCCTCGCCGGGAGCGAGCACCGCGGTGTCCGTCGCGGCGGCCGGATCGGGCGCCTCCGTCGCGGGTTCCCCAACGGTGGACGCGCCGGTGTTGACCCGCGCGCTCGTGGAGCGGGAATCCTGCGCCGACAAACGCGCGGTGACATCTTTGACCACCTGCCCCAGCCGAGCGTCGAAGTCCTTGCCCTCCTCCCCTTCGGGCCGCGGCGCGTTGCCGAGAAAATACTGGAGGTCCGAGCTCGGCGTGAAATCCTCGGTCTGCAGGCTGAGGATCGGCAGGTAGGAATCCGCCGCCCGCTCGATTTGGCGCAAAATGGCGGGCGCGCCGTCCGCGCCTTTGCTGAGGATCAGCAAAAACAGCCGGGCGTCGCGGATGGCTTCGTTGATCTGCCCAAACGAGGGTCGTCCCGGCGCCACGTCACGCGGAGACATCCAGCAGGGAATGCCCGCGCTTTCAAGCGCGCCGCAGGTCGCCTCCGCCACCCGCCGGTCTTTGGCAATGGAAGCGATGAAGACCGAGTGCGGCATGGCGAGTCGTCAGGCGGCAGGGAATCGGCGGGAGCGGGTCGCGTCGCGCCTACCGACCTGCGAAGCGCGCCATTTTACCGACTTCTGCCTTTTGACGCAAGGGAACCGGCCGGCGGGCAGTGTCCTGATTTGATTTTACTTACCAACCCGCATCCAGAACAGGCCATGGCGCCAACCCGGATTCACCGCACCCCTTTTGCCTCTTGCGCCGACCAGTAGGCCAAGGGCCGGACCGTCCAGCCCACAATGACCCCTGCCGCGACGTAGGGGTCTCCCTGCACGATTTCCTCGACTGCTCCCGCGCTCTCAGCCTCCAGGATCCAGAGCGCCCCGGCGTCATTGGCAAAGGGACCGGCCGCGCGCAACTGACCGTTCTCGAGAAAGCGCCGCAGATATTCGCGGTGCGCCGGGTGCAGGGCTTTGACTTTATCCTTGTCGGATCCGTAGTCGATGATGGTGGCGAATTTCATATCCAATCAGGACACTACCAGCCAGCGGGTCGTGAATTAGCAGGATCGCTGGCGCTTGCGTTTTGGGGCGCGCCGGGGCTCCGGCGTTTTGGCGTGGCGTGCGCGGTGCGCCCAGCGACAGAGCGCGCAAAATGCGCAAAAGCAGCGGAGCACCGTCACGCTCCAAAACTCAAGCCGCCCGCTGCCGGTCGCTGCCGCTGGCTACAACTTCCGCTCGCGCACCGAGAGGATCTCGAAACCCTCCGGGCCGCCGGGCCGCAGTCTCATCTCGTTATCCGTGCGGCCGCTGGCGTGTTCGCGCGGGCTTTGCAAACGATAAGCCAGCCGGAAACGCACGGTGACGACTCCATCGCCCGCAGTCCGGGTGACGACTGGCTCGCCCTCGAGATCGAAGTGCCGTTCCGGCCACCGACGATGATAGGCCTCGATGTCACGCCGGATAAAAATGCGCTGGATGCGCCCGCTGTTGAAATAATCCACCGGGTCGGCAAAAAAGGCGATCTCGGCGTCCGTTTTGTCCGCGGCGCCACGGACGAAATATCGACGAACGAAGGTGCCGACCGCGGCGGCGGACGATGCAGGCTCGTCCCTGCGTGCCTGGTCCGTCTTCGTCGCTGGCGGAGCGGGCGTCGGAGGTGGCCGCCCGGACGTACGAGCTGTCCGAGCTGCTGGTCGACGTGGTGGGGGTGACGGACGTGGGGGCGTACTTCCCGCACCGCGTGACCTACCACCCGACGTGCCACTCGCTGCGGCTGCTGCGGGTGGGCGACAAGCCGCTGCGGCTGCTGCGGGCGGTGCGCGGGCTGGAGCTCGTCGAGCTGCCCGGCGCGGAGCAGTGC
>CAXTRS010000286.1:0-6484 GCA_964246635.1 uncultured Chthoniobacterales bacterium
CGTTTAGTCGCGCGGTCGTCCGCCAGGAGGAAAAGTCCGCCCGCTCGTCTGCTGCCACTGCGCGCCCTTGCCATTGTCATCATGAAATTCCATCGTCCCCGGCGCACGCCGCCGATCATCACCATCGTCCCGTTGATCGACATCCTGACGATCCTGCTCATCTTTTTTATCGCCACCACGGTCTTCAAAAGTCAGCAGGCGCAGGTGGTCATCGACCTGCCCAGCGTGAAAACCGCGGTCGCCAAAGCCAACGAAAGCGCGCCGGCGATTCTGGCCATCAACAAAGAGGGCGAGGTGTTTCTCGACGGCGAGCCGATCGCGATGACCGAGGTCGGTGCGGCCTACAAGAAGCTCGAAGAACAGCGTCGCCCGCTGGCGTTGAAGGCCGACGAAAAAGCCTCTTACGGCCGCGTGCTCGAAGTGCTCGACGCGCTGCGACTGGCCGGCGCGAGCAACCTGCCCGCCTTCACGAAGCCGCAGTAGAAAATCGTCATGGAAAAGTCCGCCCGGCCGCCGGCGCCCGCGAAAGTTCTCGACATCGTCAAATATGGGCAACCCGTGCTGCGTGCGAAAGGCCGGCGTGTCACCGAGGTCGATGCCGAGACGCGCCAGCTCGCCGCCGACATGCTCGAAACCATGCGCGCCGCGCACGGCCTCGGCCTCGCGGCGCAACAGGTCGGCGTGCCGTTGCAACTGACCGTCATCGACGTGTCGCCCATCAACCGCGCCGAGCGGCCGAGCGCGTTGTTCATCGACGGCGAGGAAGTCGAGCTCGACGCCTGGATGCCGCTCGTGCTGCTCAATCCGCAGGTCGAGTTTGTCGGTGCGGAGCGCGAGACCGCCAGCGAAGGCTGCCTGAGTTTTCCCGAGATTCACGCCGACATCCGCCGCGCCGCGCGCGTGCGGGTGCGCGCGCAACTGCTGAAAGAAAATGGCGACGTCGAGGACGCCGACTTCGAAGCCACCGGTCTGCTCGCCCGCGCCCTGCAACACGAGGTCGATCACCTTAACGGCGTGCTCTTCATCGACCGGACGAGCAGCGCGACGCGCGTCGGCCTCGCGGGGCGCTTGAAACGGCTGCAGCGCGAGAACGAACACTGATTTTGGTTCGGATCATTGCGCACGGCTGCGCCGTCGCATTTGATATTCCCCGGTGAGCCGCCAGGTCGCGCCACCGTCGCGCGATTTCTCGCCGCGCCAGACAAACGTGTCTGCGCGGATGTCGTTGAACGACCAGCGCAGCGCCGAGCCATCGTCGGCCGCGCCTTCCAGCACGATGCGCCCGCCCACCGCGCCGCCCACGAGCGTCTTGATGATGCCGGCTTCCGGCATGATCCAGACAATGCGCCACTTGCCCAAGTCTCGATCAAAAAATCGCACCGTCGTGCCGGCCTTCCACACGGTCGTCCCGGCGTCGCCTTTTTCCTCCCACCTCCAAACGTCCTGCACGGCGCGGCCGGCGAGAATCCAGCCAAAGATGACTTCGCCCTGGTTGTGTCTGGCGTTGCCTGCGTCGTCAAAGTTCGCGAAGTCGCAATCCCAAGTGCCGACGAAGCGGTCGAAGAGCTGCGCTTCCTCGCCCAGGGATGGATGAGGCTCTGCCGCCTCGAGGGCGGCGATCATGTCGTGTCGCGGGTCGTTCATCGTCTTGAAATTCAACGCATCTGGCGCTCCCGGATGTTCACCTTCGCTCCGTCGCCATTGTCGCAACGACCTCGGGCCGCCGCATCCAAAATCGTGCGCGTTTTATCGCTGCACGCTGATCGCAAGAACACGTCTCGCGCTTGCGCAAAAAACGCGCGAGGAGACCTTCGGGCTCGGCGAGCTTGCCTGCGCTGTCGGACGCTTGCGCGCGCGTGCCGGCCGCCGTTTATTGGCGGCTCGCAAAACCGCCGCTCGTCAATTTTTTATGGAAGACCTCAGCGCCTTGAATACCGAAGAGCTCAAAGCCCGCGTGGGCCATCTGCGGAGGTATCTTTGACTTGCCCGGCTTGCAGCGACGCCTCGGCGAGCTGGAATCGTTGATGGCGGAACCGGGTTTCTGGGACCGCAAGGAACAGGCGCAAAAGCAGATGGAAGAAGTCTCCGCGTTGCGCGCCAAAGTCGGGCCGTTCACCGACTTGGAACGGCAGGTGAGCGATCTCGAAACGCTCCAGCTTCTCGTCGATGAAGAAACCGACGAAGCGCAAAAAGCGGCGGCGGCGAGCGATCTCGTCGGCGAATATGCGCGCGCAAAAAACGCGCTCGAAGACTTCGAGCTCAAGCAATTGCTCTCCGGTCCGAACGACCGCAACAACGCGTTTCTCACGCTGAACTCCGGCGCCGGCGGCACGGAGTCGTGCGATTGGGCGGAGATGCTCCAGCGCATGTATCAGCGCTGGATGGAACGCCACGGGATGCGGCACTCGATCGTCGATGTGCAGCTCGGCGACGAGGCCGGCATCAAGAGCGCGACGATCAAGGTCGAGGGCGAATACGCCTTCGGGTATCTCGCCACCGAGCGCGGTGTGCACCGGCTGGTGCGCATCTCGCCGTTCGATTCCAACAAGCGCCGGCACACCTCGTTTGCGAGCGTCGATGTCGTGCCGGAGTTGCCCGACGACGAGCCGATCGACATCGACGAGCGCGATCTCGAACTCGACACGTTCCGCAGCGGCGGCAAGGGCGGGCAGAACGTGAACAAGGTCGAGACCGCCGTGCGCATTCGCCACATCCCGAGCGGCATCATCGTCGCCTGCCAGGCCGAGCGCTCGCAGATGAAAAACCGCCTGACCGCCTTGAAAATGCTGAAGGCGAAACTCATGCAAATCGAGGCCGATAAAAAGCGCGCCGAGATCGAGGCGCAATACGGCGAAAAATCAGACGTTGCCTGGGGCAGCCAGATTCGCTCCTACGTTTTTCAGCCGTATCAAATGGTCAAAGACCTGCGCACCGGCGTGGAATCCAGCGACGTGCAGAGCGTCATGGACGGTGACCTCGACGCGTTCATCGAAGGCAAGCTGCGCGGACTCAAACGGCAGAAGGGCGGGGCTGGCAGCGACGAGGATTTGGATTAAAGCGATTTTTCGCCGGGCCGTCGCGGCGGCCGGAGTGTTTCAGCCGGTGTTTGGATGACCACCGCAGAAATTTGCAAAATTGTCGTTGCCTCCCTATGACGCCCTTGCTGGAACCCTCGCCTCGCCAGCGCTCCCAACGCGCTGGTCACTCCACTGCCACCGTTGTCACTTCGGCAAAATCCTGACCCCCTTGAGAGCGATCCACCCTCGCCTCAGCTTATGATTCCAAAAAAATTCGTTACCCAACTTTCGCGTTTCGTCCGGCTTTCCACTGCCACCGGTGCGTGCGCTTTCGTCACCGTCGCTCTTTTCACTTCCCACACCGCGCGCGCGGCCAACTATGCGGAAACCGGCGATGCCGGCGACACGCCCGCGACTGCCCAGCTCGTCACCGGCCAGCCGCCGGGCACCTCGCTCGATCGCATTACCGGCACCGTGTCGATCGTCAACGGGATTTCCGAGGGCGACATGTTTCAGATTTTCATCAGCAACGCGACGGCGTTTTCCGCGAACACGACAGCATTTGTCGCCGGCGCGAACAACTTCGACACCCAGTTGTTTCTCTTCGACAGCACCGGCCGCGGCGTCTTTGCCAACGACGACAGCCCGAACGGCGGCGCGCAGTCCACGCTGCCGGCGGGCACCAGTTTCCTGCTGGCGCCTGGCAATTATTATCTGCTGATCACGGGCTCCGGCCGGTATCCGGTCTCGCCGAGCGGGCTGATCTTCCCGAACTTCACCGACGGCACGACGGACCAGAGCACGGTCGTCGGGCCGACGGGACCGGGCGGCGCGCTGCCGATCTCCAGCTTCACCGGCAACAGCAGCGAAGGCGGCAACTACTCCATCACGCTGACCGGCGCACAATTTGTCGTGGTGCCCGAACCCTCCACTCTGGTCGCTGCCCTCTCCGGGGTTGCCGGCCTTCTGGTCCTGCGCCGTCGGGGCCGCCGCAGCGTTTAAGCCTCGCTTCACCGCAGACGACAAACTCTCACCACCCAACCTCCTAAAGAAGTATCCCTACCCATGACGTTCCACCCCATATTGAATTCCGCTCGCTCGCGCCGGTTCCTCTGCGCGGTCACTACCGCTGGCTTGGTGCTCGCCGCCAGTGTCTCCCTGCCGCCGGCTGGTTTCGCCCAAACTCGCAGTGCGGGCGTCGCGACAGGCGCGGCTGGCAAGAAAGTCGAGCTGCCCGAGAACCTGAACTTCGGCCTGCGGGAACTGGCTCAAGCCTACCAGAACGCCACCCTGACCCCTGGCCGCGAGGGCAGGGTGTCCCGGCCGGCGCTCCAGACCATCCTGGCGGATTTCCCGCTGGCCCGCCTCGATGATCAGGATCGCGTCATCGTGGACATCTACCTCGACGGGACCAAGCCGATCAACGACGTGGCCAGCCAGCTCGAAGCCCTCGGGTGCAAGATCGAGGCCCGCCTCGATTGGTATATGCACGGCGCGCTGGCCGTCTGGCTGCCGCTGGGCAAGGCCGCAGAGGCTGGCACCATGGGCGGGGTCCACATCGTCAACCTCGCCGAGAAGCCCAAGCATCACGTCGGCAAAGTCACCTCGCAGGGCGCGTTCGTGCTCAAGGTCGAGGCGCTCACCGGAATCACCCCCACCACCACGCAGCTTGGCAAATACGGCGCGGGCATCACCGTCGGCGCGCTTTCCGACAGCTACGACAAGCTCAAGACCACCGGCACCGGCACCGCCGCCGCCCCGCTCTTCGCCAACGTGAAGGCCGCGGACGACGTGGCCAGCTTCGACCTGCCCGGCAACGCCAGCCATCCCTTCGGCAACACCACGCCGGTGAATGTCCTCAAGGACTTTACCAGCAGCAGCAACGTCGAGGACGAGGGGCGCGGCATGCTCCAGCTCATTCACGACGTGGTGCCCCAAGCCAAGCTGGCTTTCTACACCGCCGACATTTCGGAGGTGGACTTCGCCGCCGGCATCATCGCGCTGAAGAACGCCGGCTGTAACGTGATCTGCGACGACGTCGGCTACTTCGACGAGCCGATGTTCTCGGATGGTCCGGTTGGTCAGGCGATCGACCAAGTGGTCGCTGCCGGCGCCGTCTATACGTCCTCGGCAGGCAATGACGACGCCGCCGGCTACGTCGGCACGTTCACCCCGGTGACCAACGACGCCACCTCCCAAGCCCTTCTCGCCACCCAAGGCGTGACTTACTCGGGCCTGAGCACCGCGGAGAAAGCCGCCATCACCGAGTTCCATGCCTTCGGCTTCCAAGCGGACGGCGTCACCCCCATCCTGGTGCAGAACATCCGCATCCCCGGCACCAGCGCGGACGCCACGGGCGTGCTCGCTTTCCAGTGGGACGATCCGTATCTGAGCCTCTCCCCGGGCGCGACGAACAACGTGACCACGGACTTCGACATCCTGATCTTCAGCTCCGCCGGCGCCATCCAGACCAGCCGCAGCGGGATGACGAACAACTTCACCAGCAAGATCCCCATCGAGCGGCCAGGCACCGCGCTCGCGCCGGCGACGAGCTACAAGGTCGTCATCGCGCGCACCAACCGCACTGCGACCTCCGCCACGCCGAATCTGGCCACGCACCTGCGCTACACCATCGACACGAACGACACGCCGGTGCGCGGCGACTTCATCACCATCGCCAGCGCCAACACCCACGGCCACAACGACGCCGCGGGCTGCATCGGCACGGCGGCCTATCGCTACGACGCCTCCCCGGTGGTGGACGTGCGCGACCCGACCCACACGGTGTATCCCATCGTCGAGCAGTTCTCCTCGAACGGCCCGGTGACTAAATACTTCGACTCCGCCGGCAACCGCCTCGCCACCCCGGTCGTGCGCAAGCAGCCGGTGCTCGCCGCCACCGACGGCACCAGCACGAGCTTCTTCCCACCCGAATCCGTCACCAGCGGCACCACTCCGCCCGCGCCTCCCGGGCCGGCGCACCCCAGCCCGTATGACTTCAACGGCGACACTTACCCGAACTTCTTCGGCACCAGCGCCGCCGCCCCGCACGCCGCCGCCGTGGCCGCCCTCGTGCTCGGCGTTGCCAAGGACAACAACATCACGCTGACCCCGGCGGACGTGCGCACGTTGCTGACCTCGACGACGCAGGCCAACGAGGACCAGACGCCCAACTACGCGGTCGGCACCGCCGGCAACACGACGATTGTCGCCAGCGGCTACGCCCGCACCGACAACAACGCCTACACCGTCTCCTACAGCGGCCCGGCCGGCACCACGTTGAACCAGATCACCATTGATCTCTCGACCATCGGCGTCCATTTCGACACGACCACGGCCATCCCGACCGATACCAGCACCACGGCGACCGCCACCGGCGTGGTCGACGACGCCGTAAAAGGCACCCCCACCCCCGCCGGCATCACCCCGCCGCGGGCGTGCGCCAGCGTCCGCAGCGCGGTGACGGC
>CAXTRS010000287.1:0-6447 GCA_964246635.1 uncultured Chthoniobacterales bacterium
GCGCGCGATGATGGTGGCGGCGGCGCGGCTCCCCCGCCGCTGGGCACGGCGAGGCCGCTGCCGCGACGCACGGCGAGCAGGAGCGTGGACTGCGAACCGTAGTTCCGGTAGCCGTAGCCGAAGGGCAGGCGCGGCACGGCACCTCCCTGATAAAGCTGCGCGAGGTCGGGCTGCGGGTATTGCGCGAAAAGCTCGATCGGGCCGGCGTAGGTGCCATACGGGCGAACGGCCCATTTCGCCGGCTCGAAGTAGCGCAGCGGAATGCCGGAGTCGTCTTCGATGACCGCGTTGCGCTGGTTGAGAATGAACTCGCGCACGCGGCTGAAACCGTTTTGGTGCGGCAGATACGAGGCGGCTTTGAGCAGGCTGTTGCCGGTGCCGAGGCCGGCGCAGAATTTCAAGAAACCGGGGTTCGATTTGATCGCGCCATCGGAGAGGTCGGTGGTGAAATAATAGAGCGTCTGCGACCCGCCGCCCGCGCCGCCATAGACGATGCGCACGCCGCGTGTCGCGCCGCCGGGGCCGCTGAGCAGTGCGCCGCCCTTGTCGAGCGACACCGGCTCGACGCGCAACAGCGGATGACCGGTGCGAACGAGCAGGACGTAGAGCGCGGGGAGGTTGCCCTTGAACGGGGTGCCCGCGAAGTCGCGGCGCATGTCTTTGGTGATGAAGAAAGAGAGGTTGAGCACCGAGTTCAGCGTGGCGCGCATATTGGCCAGGAGCGCGGTGATTTCCGGCTGCGGCAGGCGGCTGAGGTCGGGCAATTCGCCGACGGGTTCGAGGCCGCAGAGCACGGTGGTGCGGGCGTAGGGAAAGAAGACGTCGGCGTAGAGAAAATCGGGGCCGCTGAACATGTAGAAAAGCGGCTTGGAGGACTGGGTGATGTCCCCGAGCTGGGTCGCCACCCAGGTGCGCGCGGAGGCGAGCTGGCGGCTGTCGAGCCGCGCCCAGCCGCCGTTGAAAAAACTCGCGTGCGAAATCCACGCGGGGTCGGCGGTGAGCGGCGCAAGCTCGCTGCCGGGCTTCACCGGCAGGCCAGCGAGAAAGCGGGCGGTGTCGTCGGGGGTCGCGGCGTGGACGCGAGCCGCGAAGAACAGGACGAGCGCGAAGAAGAAGAAATTAAGGCGCAAGATCGCCGGACGCAGAAATCTCATCATGTGCGGAAAGGGGTTGATCTACAGGATGGAAGACGCGGAATAGAAAATAAACGACCAGCCCGAGGCCGAGCGTGCCGAGACCAGCGAGCGTTTCCCACGGCTGGCTGCGGGCGACGTAAAAAAGCATGTAGCCGCTGATGGTCAAAAACAGGAGCGGAGTGAACGGGTAACCCCAAACTTGGTAAGGCCGCGGCAAGGCCGGCTCGCGCCAGCGCAAGACGATGACGCCGAGCACGGTGAGGAACGAACTCAGGATGAGGCTGAACTGGATGTAAACCAGCACGGCTGGAAAAGTCGCGGTCAGCAGCAGCGTGGTGACGACGGCGAGTTGAAACGCGAGCGCGACGCGCGGGACGCCGGCGGCGTTGTCGCGCCGGGAGAACCAGCGCAGCGCGCGAAAATCCTCGCCCATCGCCTGCGCGACGCGCGGACCGATCCAGATCATCGCGCTGACCGACGAGACCAGCCCGACGCAAATCAACGCGCCCACCACGCGTCCGCCAGCAGTGCCAAAAATCGCGCCACCCGCGATCAGCCCGACTTCGAGTTGCCCGGCAAGCTCCTTCATCGGCGTGGTGCGCAGAAACACGGCGTTCACCGCGACGTAGAGCAGCGCGACGAGGCCGGTGCCACACAGGAGCGCGCGCGGCACGTTGCGGCGCGGGTCGTCGATTTCGTTGACGATGTAGGTCGCCGCGTTCCAACCCGAATAGGCATACATCACATAGACAAGGCTGACGGCGAACGGCGCGCTGAAAATAAACGCCGCGTCGCCTGCGACCGGCGCGAATGGCACCGGCTGCGGCACGCCGAGAAACGCGCCGGCCAGGATCAAACCGAGCAGCAGGAACAGCTTCAAACCGGTAAAGGCGTTTTGAAACCGGCTGCCGCCGCGCACCGAAGAGAAATGCACCGCCGAGGCAAGCCACACGAGGATCAGCGACGCCGGGAGCGCCGGCACGCCGGGCAGCACGCCGTGCAGATACGTGCCAAACGCCATCGCCGCCAGCGCGGTCGGCGCGGCGAAGCCGACCGTCACCGACAGCCAGCCGCTCATGAACCCGAGCGCGGGATGGAAGATGCGAGAGAGAAAATGGTATTCCCCGCCGGAGCGCGGCAGCGCCGCCGCCAGCGCGCCGTAGCAGAGCGCGCCGCAGAGCGCGACGACGCCGCCGATGGTCCAAAGCGCCAGGATCGGAAACACGGAAGGGATCGGCCCGACCTGAAACCCGAGGCTCGTGAAGACCCCGGTGCCCACCATGTTCGCCACCACGATGGCGGTGGCCGTCCACAAGGAAATGCGGTGAGCAGGTCCGGGTTCCATGATTGACGCAATGCAATGCAATGCAGCACCCCGCCTGACTGCCGGTGATCTGCGTGACCGCAGGTCGAAGCATCACGCGGCGTCGGCAGGAAAGCAATTTGCGCGCGGTTTGGGGAATAGTTCAGTCGTTTTTATGCACAGACAAAGGAGGGGCGCGCAGGCTTCCAGTTTGCATCCGGCTGGCCGCCACCCCTGTTGGAAGGCGTTCGTTATATAGGCAGGGACGCACCTCCGGGACGTCTGTAGAATCTGCGTGCGCGTTGCGTGAGCGCGGAGCCAGCAGACTCAAAAAAATACGGACGCCCCGGAGGTGTGTCCCTGCCTGAAAACGAAGGCTTGCCGGCAGGATGCCCGCGCTCCCCCTTTCTCTTGCGAGCCACTGCCGCGACGAAACGGATCCACGAACGAGGTTTGCGCGCGACAATCCGCGCGATGCTCTGGATAATTCCAATGCGTTGAGCGCGCCGCGCAAGGCGCCGCCGCACTCACCGAACGGCCGCGCTCGCTCCGCATGAATCTTCCGCCCCCGCCGCCCGACGGAATTACTCGTGCCGCGAGGGACGCGGCGGGCCGACGGGCAACGGCGCGGCTCACAGATTATTTCGGCCTGCAACGCAACCTCGTGCTCTTGCTCGTCGCCATCGTGCTCATTGGCGCGGGCGAGGAAATGTGGTCGCGCTTCGTGCCGAAATATCTGGCAACGCTCGGCGCCGGCGCGCTACTCATCGGCTTTTACGACGGATTGAAAACGCTGCTCGGCGCCGTCTATGCCTATCCCGGCGGCGCGCTATCGGATCGCTGGGGACACCGGCGGGCGCTGGTCGTTTTCAACGTCGTTTCCATCGCGGGCTATGCGCTCGTGGCGCTAGTGCCGCACCCCGCGACGGTCTTCGTCGGCATGTTCCTGTTTCTGGCCTGGAGCTGCCTGTCGCTGCCGGCGACGTTCTCGCTCATCGGCACCAATCTGGCGACCGACAAACACGCGATGGGCATCGGCGTGCAGGCCACGATCAAGCGGCTGCCGATCATCGTCGGACCGATCCTCGGCGGCGTGTTGATCGACCGCTTTGGCGTCGTCGCCGGCGTGCGCATCGCGCTCGGCGTTTCGATCGTGCTTGGAATGCTGACGATCCTCGTGCAGCGAGGGATTCGCGAGGAGAAAAATTCACCGCAGACCTCGGCCGGTTCGCCGACCGGCTTCGTGGGTTCTGTCCGACAGTTCAGCCCTGCGCTGCGCCGGCTCCTGCTCAGCGACATTCTCATCCGTTTTTGCGAGCGCATCCCTTACGCCTGGATCATCATCTACGCGATGGATCACCTCGGCGTCAGCGCCGCCCAAGCCGGGACGCTGACCGCGGTCGAGATGGTTTTCAGCATCCTCTGCCTCATCCCCGCGGCGCACCTGGCGGACCGCTACGGGCGCGAACCTTTTGTCGTCGGCACGTTCGTTTTCTTCACGCTGTTTCCGCTCACCCTGTGGATGGCGCAGGGCTTTTCGATGCTCGTGATTGCCTTCGCGGTGCGCGGCTTGAAGGAGTTCGGTGAGCCGGCGCGCAAGGCGCTTATCATTGGGTATGCTCCCGGCGTAACGCGCGGACGCACCATCGGCGCCTACTATTTGATTCGGGACGTGACCGTCACGGCCGGCTCGCTCATCGGCGCGTTGCTCTGGAAGTTCGGCGGCCCGGGCGCAAATCTCCTGGCCGCCACCGCCATGGGCGCGGCGGCGACGATTTTTTATGCGACGACGCTCGTCCGCAAACGTCCCACGCTCGCCGCCTGAAAACTTTTTCTCATGACGCCGGCTCCAACGCTTTCCACTCCAGAGGCTGCCGCACACGCCGCGCGACCGGCTTACCCGAGTTTCGCCGCAGCCCTGCGTTTTTGGATCAAGCTCGGCTTCATTTCCTTCGGCGGTCCGACCGGCCAGATCGCCATCATGCACACCGAGATCGTCGAGCGGCGGCGCTGGATCAGCGAGCGGCGTTTTCTCCATGCGCTCAACTACTGCATGCTGCTGCCCGGCCCCGAGGCAACGCAGCTCGCGATCTACATCGGCTGGCTCCTGCACCGAATCCTCGGCGGGGTCGCCGCCGGCGCGTTCTTCGTCATCCCGTCCATCTTTATTCTTTGGGCGCTGAGTTTCATCTACGCCGCTTACGGCAACGTCCCCTGGATCGTGGCGATCTTTTACGGACTCAAGCCGGCGGTGCTCGCCATCGTCGCCGCGGCCGTCATTCGCATCGGCCGCAAGGCGCTCAAAAACGAAGTCCTGTGGGCGGTCGCCGCGCTGGCGTTCGTGGCGATCTTTTTTTTCAAAGCGCCGTTCCCCGCGATCATCCTGACAGCCGGACTGCTCGGCTGGGTCGGTGGAAAATTTCTGCCCGGCAAATTCGCCGGCAGCGGCGATGGGCATGGCTCCAAAATGGGCAACACGACGACGGACGAACCGACCGTCATTGACGACCACGCCGAGCCGTCGCCGCACACCCGGCCGAGTATTGGCCGCGCGCTTCGCGTCACAGTCGCTTGCGGGTTGCTTTGGGCGGCGCCGATGGTTCTGCTCGCCCTCTGGCTGGGGCGGGAGCACACGTTGGTGAAGGAAGGCGTTTTTTTCAGCAAGGCGGCGATGGTCACGTTCGGTGGCGCTTACGCGGTGCTGCCATATGTCTCGCAGCAAGCGGTGGAAAACTACGGCTGGCTCGCGCCGGGCCAGATGCTCGACGGCCTCGGGCTGGCCGAGACCACGCCGGGGCCGCTCATCATGGTGCTCCAATTCGTCGGCTTCATGGGCGGCTGGCACCAGCCCGGCGGGCTCCCGCCGCTGCTCGCCGCCACGCTCGGCGCGCTCATCACGACGTGGACGACGTTCACGCCTTGCTTCCTCTGGATTTTTCTCGGCGCGCCTTACATCGAGCGGCTGCGCGGCAACAAGGCGCTTTCCGCCACGCTGACCACGATCACCGCGGCCGTCGTCGGCGTTGTGATGAACCTGGCCGTCTGGTTCGGCTGGCACGTCCTCTTTCCGCGCGGATTTGCGGGAGCGCCGGACGGAGTCGCCATCGCGCTCTGCGTCGCTGCATTCATCGCGATGCAGCGCTTCAAGTGGGACATCATCCCGGTGGTCATCGTCAGCGGAGCCCTCGGCTTGGTTCTGAAATTCTTTCTCGGCTGGTGAAACAAATCTCCAGACAACCGGGGCGAACGCTTCCACCGATTTGTATGATAACCATACCAATTCCCCAAACCTTTTTCTCCTATGTTCGCGAAGGTCAGCGTTGCCCCCACGCTGAGCGATCAGGTTGCGCAAGCCCTGCTCGCCCGCATTGAGTCCGGGCAGGTCAAGCCGGGCAGCAAGCTGCCGGCGGAGGCGATGCTCGCGCCGGAATTTGGAGTCAGCCGCACCGTGGTGCGCGAAGCGATTTCGCGTTTGAAGCACGAGGGCTTGCTAGAAGGCCGCCAGGGCAGCGGCGTGTTTGTCACCGCGCAGGCCGCGATGCGGCCGCTGAAGATCGAGGCCTCGGTGGTCGATTCGCCGGAAAGCGTTTTGCAGATCGTCGAGCTGCGGCGCGCCATCGAATCCGAGGTCGCCGCGGTCGCGGCGCAACGCCGCTCCCCCTCGCACCTCGCCGCGATCGCGAAAGCGCTCCGCGCCCTCGCCCCCGACGTGGCGCAAGGCGGCGCCGGCGTGGTGGCGGACGTCGCGTTTCATCGCGTCATCGCGCGCTCGACCGGCAACCCGTTCTTTCTGCGGACGCTCGATTTTTTGAACCAATTTCTCACCGCGGCCACGCGCATTACGCGCGCGAACGAAGCGCGTCGCATCGACTTTGCGCGGCAGGTGCGCGACGAGCACAGCGCCATTGTCGAGGGCATCCGTCGGCGTGACGCGCTCGCCGCGCGCAACGCCGCGCAGGCGCACATGTTCACCGCCGCGCGGCGACTCGCGGACGCGGAGTTCGAGAC
>CAXTRS010000288.1:0-749 GCA_964246635.1 uncultured Chthoniobacterales bacterium
CCCCCCCCACCCCGCAACCCACCCGCTCCATGACCGGCACCGATTGGATCGTCATCGATACCGAGACCGACGGGTGCCGCGCGCCGATCCACATCGTGGAAATCTGCGCGCAACGGATGCGCGGCTGGGAGCCGTGCGGCGAGCCGTTTCGCGTGTGGCTGAACCACGACGTGCCGATCCCGCGCGAGGTCGTCGCGATCCACGGCTACGATCGCGCGTTCCTGCGCCGGCACGGCATCGACCCGCGCGCGGCGCACCGGGCGCTGGGCGAATACGCGCGCGGGCTGCCGTTTGTCGCGCACAACCTCGCGTTCGACTGGGATCGCTGCCTGGTGCCGGAGTGGACACGACTGGGTCTGCTCGACGTGGCGGCGCACGATTTCTGTCTGGCGGCGGAAGCGCCGCCGCTCACCGTGGCGAATCCGCTCGGACGCCGCGGCTTTTGCAGCGTCGCGCTCGCGCGTCGGGTGCTCGGCAAAGACGAAGTGCGCGGCCACGGGCTGCAAATGTTGCGGACCCATTTTTGTCTCAACGTCGCGGGTGGCGCGCACCAGGCGCTCGGCGACGTGCAGACAACCGTCGAGCTGATCTGCCGCGTGCTTGGTCCGCGACTGCGCGGAGCCGGATTCGACGATTTTGACGCCATCGCCGCTTTCACGCGACGGACGCCGGTCTTGTCGTGCGTGGCGATGTTTCTCAGGTAGGGGACGCGGGGGGCGGGGGGGGGGGGGTGTTTTAAGTGTCAGAGG
>CAXTRS010000288.1:781-4466 GCA_964246635.1 uncultured Chthoniobacterales bacterium
CCCGCCGCCCCCCCCCGCCCCCTCCCTGGCCGCAGCCCGCAGCAGCGTCTCCGTCTCCTCCCAGCCGATGCAGGCATCCGTGACCGAAACGCCATACGCCAGCGGCGCCCCGCCGGTGCCGGGGATGGTCTGCGCGCCGCACGCCAGGTAGCTCTCGAGCATCACACCGATGATCGGACTCGGCGCCGCGTCCGGCGCCGACGCGCTGGCCCGGCGTTGGGCAATCACGCTGTGCCAGACGACTTCCTGTTGCGCATGTTGCTTGCCGCTGTTCGCGTGCGAGCAATCGACCATGAGCACCGGCGGCAGCCCGGCGGCGCGGAGGTCGCGCGCGGCGGCGGCGATGCTTTCGGGGTCAAAATTGGGCCGGGCGCGGCCGCCGCGCAGAACGAGGTGCGCGAGCGAGTTGCCGGTGGTGTGGATGACGGCCGTGCGCCCCTGCTGGTCGATGCCGAGAAACGAGTGCGGCGCGCGCGCGGTGCCCATCGCGTCGATGGCGGTCTGGCAATCGCCGTCCGTGCCGTTTTTGAAGCCGACCGGCATCGACAGGCCGCTGGACATTTCGCGGTGCGTCTGGCTCTCCGTGGTGCGCGCGCCGATGGCCGCCCAGCTTACGAGCTCGGCGATGTATTGCGGCACGATGGGGTCGAGAAATTCCGTCGCCGCCGGCAGGCCGAGCGCGTTGATCTCGATGAGCAGGCGCCGCGCGATGGCGAGGCCGGCGCCCATGTTGTGCGTCCCATCCAGGAATGGGTCGTTGATGAGTCCTTTCCAGCCGACTGTGGTGCGCGGCTTGGCGAAATAAACGCGCATCTGGATTTCGACGTGCGCGCGCAATTCCTGGCGCAACGCCGCCAGCCGGCGGGCGTATTCGAGCGCGCCGTCGGGATCGTGGATGGAGCACGGGCCGACAACCGCGAGCAGGCGGCGGTCGCGTTGCGTGAGAATGCCTTCCACCGCCGCGCGGCCCGCGCGCACCGTCTCGGCTGCCGCGGCGGAAAGCGGCAGCTCGGCCTTGAGCGCCTCGGGCGCGATGAGCCGCGTGGTCGAGCGGATGCGCAAGTCTTGGAGCGGGATCATGGCGGACGGCGGGAAACGCGGGTGGGCATTGTAGCGCAGAACGGGGCAGGCTCAAATTTGGCGCCGTTGCTTCTCGATGAAGAAAACTCTGCGCGCCGGGAGCAAACGCGGTCTAGTTTTCGTCCAATCGGGAACTCTACCATGCGACCTTTCCTCTCTCCCTACCGCCTCCGTTTTGTTGCCGCCTTGGCGACGGCACTCGCTGTTTTTCCCGCAGTTCCCCGCGCTCAAATGAATCCCCCCAATCCTTCTCCCACTGCCGCCGCTGCGAACACCGAAGTCCCCGTGCGCCAGGTCGTGCTCTTCTCCAGCGGCGTCGGTTATTTTCAACACGAAGGCACGGTGCGCGGCGACGCGGAAACCGAGCTGCGTTTCAAGACTGCTCAGGTCAATGACATTCTGAAAAGCCTCGTGCTCCAGGACCTCGACGGCGGCAAGGTCGGCGCGGTCACTTACCCGTCGCAGGATCCGCTCGCGAAGACGCTTAAATCGTTTCAGATCAACATCGGCGAAAACCCGAGTCTGGGCGACCTGTTGAACCAGGTGCGCGGCGCGCGCGTGACCGTCGCGGTCGGCGCGGAGACGGTCTCCGGCACCGTGCTCGGCGTCGAACAAAAAACCGTCGGCAAAGATAAATACGAAGTCGCCATCGAGCGGCCGTTTCTCAATCTCATCACCGACCTCGGCATCCGCAGCGTGCCGCTGGACGACGTGCGCAAGTTCACGCTCGACGACCCGGCGTTGCGCGAAGAGTTGAACAAAGCGCTCGCCGCCCTCGCCGCCGCGCGCGACCAGGACAAGAAACCGGTGGACATCCGTTTCAACGGCCAGGGCGAGCGCCGGGTGCGCGTCGGCTACGTGGTCGAAACGCCGGTGTGGAAAGCGAGCTACCGGCTGGTCTTTTCGGGCGACCCGAGCGTGGGCAAACAGCCGGCGACGCTGCAAGGCTGGGCCATCGTGGAAAATCAAACCGACAACGATTGGCGCGACGTGAAATTGAGCCTCGTCAGCGGACGGCCGATTTCGTTCATCCAGGATTTGTATCAGCCGCTGTATGTGCGCCGGCCGGAGGTGCGGCCGGAGTTATACGCGTCGCTGCGTCCGCAAACTTACGAGGGCGGCCAATCGACCGAAGACCAGGAAGCAGCCAACGAATCGGCCAAAGCGGGCGGCGCCGCCGCGGGCTTGATGCGCCGGCGCAGCTACGCCGCCGCGCCCAGTTCGGCGCCGGCGCCGATGCAGATGAGGGGTCGCGCGGACACGTCCGAGTTGCGCCGCAGCGCCCCATCCCCCGGGGGAGCAGGGGCTGGCGACGACGGCAGTATCAGCGCCGACCGGAGCGTCGAATCCGTCGCGGCGACGGCGCAGATCGGCGAGCTGTTTCAATACACCGTCGGCAGCGTGACCTTGCCCAGACAGAGGTCGGCGATGATCCCGATCCTCAACGATCCGATCGAGGCGGAAAAGGTGTCGATCTTCAACGAACGCACGCTGGCGAAATACGCGCTCAACGGCGCGCGCCTGAAAAATTCCACGGGCAAGGCGCTGCTCCAGGGGCCGGTGACCGTGCTCGAAGAAGGCAGCTACGCCGGTGACGCCAGCCTCGGCGACGTGCCGGCAGGCCAGAGCCGGTTGTTGTCGTTCGGCGTCGATCTGAAACTGCTGGTCATCCCGCAGGATGTGGCGAGCGCGGCTCGCTCGGATTTGCAGACCGGCAAGATCGTCGGCGGCGTGCTGGAGATCGCCAACAAGCGCCACGTCGAACGCGAATACAACGCGGAAAACAAAGGCGATCGGGACAAGAAACTCGTCATCGAATACGCCCGCCGCGGCGACGAATGGAAACTCGTCGATACGCCGGCGCCGGTCGAGACCCTCCCGACAATGTATCGCTTCGCGCTGCCGGTGCCCGCCGGCAAATCGGCGAAGTTCGCGGTGAAGGAAGAGATCATCGACCGCGTGCGGATGGCGATCCTTTCGACCGACCCTGGCACCGTCCTGTATTACAGCCAGCAGGGCCAGATCCCGCAGCCGGTGCGCGACGCGCTGGCGAAGGCGGCGGCGATGCAGCAAGCCGCCGCGGCGACGGAGCGCGCGATGAACGAAAAGCGCGCGCAGGTCGAATCCATCACGCAGGAGCAAAACCGGATCCGCGAAAACCTCAAAACCGTGGATCGCCAGAGCGCGTATGCGACGCGCCTGCTCAAGAAACTCGACGACCAGGAAAGCGGGATCGAAAAGCTGCGCACCGAAGCCGACAGCTTGCGCGAAAAGCTCGACACGCAGCGCCGCGAGCTGAGCGATTATCTCAAAGGCGTGAACGTCGGCTGACTGGCGCGAGCGATCACCTCCGCGCGCCGGTCAGCAGCAAAATCCCGCCGCCGATCAAACACGCATAGCCGGCCATCGGCGCAATCGGCACGGTCTCGCGCTCCTGCACTTTGACTTGCAGCGGCCCGACATCCACGGCCTTGCGCTCACGGGTGAAACTGAAGCCGCCGAAAACGAGAATGAGGATGCCGACAACGATGAGTAGGGTGCCGATGAGAGCGAGAGGTTTCAGGAGGGTTATTTAGCCGCGGATGGGGGCGGGGGGGGGGCGGCG
>CAXTRS010000288.1:4476-6435 GCA_964246635.1 uncultured Chthoniobacterales bacterium
CCGGCTTTTTTTACACAAAAAAATTTTTTTGCCCCCCCGCTTTTCACCCCCCGCCCATCTGCGGCTTTTTTTGCCGATTTGTCCCGCCAGCGTCTGATCCAGTAACGGGTCATCAGCTTGAGAAACCGCACGGCGTCGCGCACCGGATGGATGCTGCTGACCTCGTCGCCATACACGGTGCTGATCGGCACGTCGGCAACCGTTTCGCCGTTCCACGCGACGAGAATGAGCATCTCGGTTTCGTAATCAAACTTCGCCGCGCGGCCGAGCAGGAGCGGAAAGAGCGCGCGGTGGATCATGCGAAAGCCGCACTGCGTGTCGCTGATGCGCTGGCCGCAGAGCAGGCTGATCTGCGCGGACATGAAGCGGTTCGTCAGCCGGCGCACGAGCGGCATCGCGCGGGTGTCGCGCATGCGCGTGCCGACGAACAACCGCGCGCCCGGCTGCGCCGCCGCGGCTTCCAGAAACCGGCCGATCTCTTCCGGCCGATGCTGCCCGTCGGCGTCGAGCATGACGACCCATTCGACTTCGGTCGCGGCCGGCGATTCCAGGAAGTGCCGCAAGCCGGTCTGCACCGCCGCGCCTTTGCCTTGATTGACTGGGTGAACGATCACCTCCGCGCCGGCCGAGCGTGCCCGCGCCACGGTGTGGTCCGTCGAGCCGTCGTCCACGACGACCACGCTGCCGACTCCATCCTGGGCCTGTGCGCGGATGACGACGTCGGCGATGAAACGTTCTTCGCAGAAGGCGGGAATCAAAACGGCGGCGTCGGACATGAACGCAAAGAGGGCAAGATTTCGACACAAAGAAAAGCAGAAAGGCGATCACCGCGTTCGATTCGGAGTGCGGCGACATGTCGTCGCTTTTCCGCTCGGTGGAGGCCGGGCGCGCAAAGGCAAAAGCGGCGGCGCGTCGCCGCACGCCAAAATGCCGGGACGGGAGGGAACATGCGAGGGGAGCGAAAGATGCGGGATGGAAGCCACGGGACGCGACCCCGGCATGGCCGCCGCGGTCGCGGAAATGCAACGCGGTCTGGCCGAAGGCGGCATCCCCATCGGCAGCGCCTTGGTGCGCGACGGCGCCCTGGTCGCGGCCGGCCACAACAAGCGGGTGCAGGAGGGCGACCCGATCACGCACGCCGAGATCGATTGCCTGCGCGCGGCCGGCCGGCAGCCGGGCGGGTTTCGCGGCGCGACGCTCTATTCGACGCTCATGCCCTGCTATCTCTGCGCCGGCGCGGCGGTGCAGTTCGGGATCAAAAAAGTCGTCGTCGGCGAGTCGCGCAATTTTCCCGGCGCGCCGGAGTTCATGCGCAGCCACGGCATTGAGGTCGTCGATCTCGATCTGCCGGTGTGCGTGGACCTGATGGCGCGATTCATTGCCGAGCACCCGGCGCTCTGGAACGAGGACATCGGGCGGTGAAAGGAAAATGACGAATGCCGAAGGACGAAGGAATGCTCAAATGACCCAGTGACCGAAAGGCTGGGGATACGCCGCGCCGTTTCGGGCTTCGGGCTTTGGTCATTCCTTTGTCCTTCGGCATTCGTCCTTCCGCCGCAGGCGGCGTCATTCCCGCGCAGCGGGCCGGCGGCAGCCGGAATTTTTTCTTGCAATCACCGACCCGGTTTGTAGTCTGCCGCTCGTTGTCCGTCCGGCAAAACGACGCGAGCGTTGATTGGTGGATTGTCAGTTGGAGTAGTCACCCGCTTCAGTGGCAGTTTGAAACCTGATCCACAGGAACAGTCACCCGCACGGGACGAGGATTTTTTCCCACGAGCGAAGGAGCGAGCACCCAACAGGGCAAGAGGAAGTCTCCCGGGATTCGCTGGCCGCGCTCCCACGCCGCGCCTGCCCGGGGTGCCCGCCCGGACCGACCCGATCTCGACTCATCCGCGGACCGAAGTTCTCATCCGTCAGACCGTCTGAACGCAAGGACCACGCATCACCACCCCTTCACCC
>CAXTRS010000289.1:0-6375 GCA_964246635.1 uncultured Chthoniobacterales bacterium
TGGTTGGCGTCCAGCCCGTCAAGTCGTGCTCGAAGCCACCATTGGGCAACAGGTTTGCGCGCACGCCGAAACGCGCCGTCAGGATCGTGATGCTGCTGGCCAGTGCGGAATCCGCGTCCGCTCGTGCGGTCTGCTCGGCGGCGATGGCCGCCGAATTGCCGTTCGCCGTGGCCAGCACCGCATTGATTTGCGTGACCTGCGCCTCGTCGGCGCTCTGACGCACGCTCGCCTCATTGGCGATGCCGGTCGCGCGCAGCCCCGCTTCGGCCAGGATCGCCGCCGCGTTGGCCTCGATGCCGTTGAGCCTGGTGTTGAGATCGGCCGCGAGCTGCGCGGCCGTCAGCAGCTCCGTGGCGCCCGCAATCGGCCCGCTCACGTGCAGATCGGCAGGGTCTTTGCCGAAGAGGTCGAAAAAGGCGACGCGGTAATAGAGCGTGGTCCCAGGCGCCTGCGGGATCGTCGCGCTGGTGTCCGGCCCGTCATAGACGAGCAGCGACTCCGCAGGCTCGAAGTCGGGATCGTCCGAACGCCACACCCGCATGCCGGCGAAGTCGGTGTCGCTCGGCTTGTCAGCCGAGATTTGCACGCTGTCGTGTCCGGCAAGGGCGCGCAGGTTTTGCGGCAGCGCCGGCGCCGGGTTGCTCACCGTCAGATAGGCTGGCGGCGTCTCGCGCCGATCCGTGAGCACACCCACCACCTCGACGCGAAAACGGCGCCACGGACCCGCCTGCGTGTGCGCGTTGCGGTCGTAAAAAAACGTCCACCGCGCGACGCGCTCAGGGTCGGTGTAAAGCAGGCCGTTGGGATCGCTCAGCGCGCTGTCAGGCGAAAAGACTTGCCAGCGGAAATGATCGAAGAGCGGATCGGTCATTTCGTCGTAACCAACCCCCGTGGTATCCTGCTCGGCGTTGCGCGAGGGCGAGTTGACGCGCACCGCGAAGGTCGCGTCGCGGCCAAAAAACTCGGTCGCATTGGCGCCGCCGATCAGCTCCAGCCCGCTGATCTCGAAGGGCAGCACGCTGGCGCTGACGATGGTCTGCGGCGCGCACCAAGCGCCCGGCTCGCCGGTGGTGGCAATGGGCCGCAGCCGCACGTCGTAGCTGGTGCTCGGCGCGACGATCTTATCGACAAATGGGTCGTGCGTCGTGCCGAGCGAAAACCAATAATCTTCGCTCGCCGCCGTGGGCTTGATGGCCACCTCGAAAGCAAAGATTTTTTGGTCGGCCGGAAATTGCCAGGTCGCTTTGATGTGGCTCTCCACCTGCCCGGTGGCCACCGCGCGCGCGTAGGTCGAGAGAAACAGCCCGAACGTGCTGCCCACCGCGTTGCCCGTGCCGAGCGCATACGTGAGCGCGAAGGCTTCCTCCAGCGGCTCGTCGCCGCGATCCGTGTGGACCGGCAGCTTGAGATGCACGCTCGTGCCTGGCACCAGCGCGGCGTGTTGGATCGGGCGCAACAGCGAGCGTGGAATGATCCAGCCTTCCGCGCCGACGAAATGATCTACGCGCGCTGTGCCGTAGAGTCCGCGTTTGGCGAAACACTGAAAGCGGTCGTCGCCAAGCGCGACGATTTCCCCGAGTGAAAAAATCTCGTTGCCCAGCCACAACAGCAGCGTGTTGTCCTCACGCTGCGCATCGCTCTGGCTCACCGCCAGGTCGGCGATGTCCGGCCCGTAGAGATCGAGCACGAGGCCGACCGTGGTATCGAGTGGACCCGTAGTTGAGGCATACGCCACGGCGAGCCGTGCGCGCACCGCCCAATAATTTTCGGGCGACACCTGGTCATACGTCGCCACGCCATCCGGGGAGAGATAGGCGCGGAAGCCAGTCATGAGCGGGTCGGGCCGCTCGGCCAGCACCGCGATCTGCGGCGGGGCGTCTGTTTTTAATCCAGACGGCAGCTCGATGACGCGCGCATGGTCGAGGCCCACCGGCTGCACGCGGAAGCCAGGCGCCGCCGGAGTGGCCGGCGCGACGTAGAGGCTGGGCCAAAGACCGCGCTCGCTTTCCAGCGTCAGCATCACCGTGCCGCTGCGGTCCTCGGGTTCGTCCGTGGCAGTCACCCGAAACACGATGCTGCTCCCCTGGGTTGCGCCGTCGAAGACGATGACGCTGCCAGCGCTGACTTCGTGCAACTCCACCCACTCGCGCTTCGCCGGCAGCGTGCCGGTGTCTTTCGGCTGCGCTTCGATCTTGCCTTTTTCCGTCGCCCAGCGCTTTGCCTGGTCTGGGTCGATGATCCAGGGCATTTGCGGATAGTCCGGCACGTCGGACCCAACGACCTGACGCGCAGCCGGGTCGGTATAAATTTGCGGGCTGTCGTGGAAATACTGCGTGCGGTCGCGGTGAATCACCGTGGTCTGGGTGATGACATCTTCGTAGCCGCCAGGCGTGATTTTCGGCCGGCCGTTGAGGTCGTCCTCGGTGAGGTGCGGCAGGCTGCTCACATCCGTGTCGCCGTGCTTGAAAAAGCCCACCTCCAGGTCGTTGCCGTTCGCGCGCCGAATCCAGCCGTCGTTGTAAGGCAGCAGACTGGCGATGAACGTGCGGAAATCCCGCTGCTGGGTCACGTAGGGGCTGATGAACTGGCCGGCCTCCTGGGCGCCCGCCACCGCCGCGCCCCAGGCGGCCTCCGGCAGCCGCTCGACCGGGAAGCCGACGCCGTAGCGCGCGTTGGTGAGCGCCTCGAACATCGGCCCGTAGATGTTCACGCCCTGGCCGTCCGCGATGACCACCTCGCCGTCGAACATCTGGCAGCCGCGCCCGATGATGAACTCGATGTTGGGCACGTTCGTGCTGCCGACCGAGCCGAAGTAAAACTGGCGCGCGGTGAAATAGCAGATGCCGTGGTAGGCGGGATGCACCTGCGCCGGCAGCGCGGGCTCGCCCTTCGGCACCCACGGAATTTTCGTCGGGATGAAGGTATCGACGGGCTGGGTCTCGGTGCCCCAGTAGAACCGGATCGTGCCGTATTTGGGGATGGTGATCTGCGCGTAGTCTTCGCCCTCCGCGCGCCACAGCCCGGTCTCGCTTTTCCAAGCCACCTGGCTGTCGATGATGATCGTATAGATCACGTCCACCGGGCGGACCCCGCCGTGGCAGAGCAGCCCCATGAGATCGGCATACCACTTCGTGCCCGAGCTGCTCGACGCGCCCTTGCCCGAGTCTGAGCCTTGCTTGACGCCTTTGAGGTTGTAAACCGGCGCCATCACCCACTGCACGCTCATGCGCTGGATGCCGGCCAGATACGGCACCGGCGGCCCCTGCTGGCTGGTGTTGAGCTGGTTGGCGTCGATGTTCGCCAGCTTCTTCTCGACCGGAGCTTTGGGCAGGCCGAACATCAGTCGTTCACCTCCTCATAAGGCCGCAGCACCGCGTCGCGGCGCTTCGCGTAAATTGGGTCGTCCAGGCGGTTGACCTGGACTCCGATGGGTCGCAGGCAGGTGAGCACGTCACGCGGCCCCAGCGCCACGCACAGGTGCCAGAAACGCCCGGCGGGGAAGTGGACCAGGTCACCCGCCTGCACCGGCGCATCGAGCGCGACGTGGCGGAAAATGCGCGCGAGCGCGGCGCTCTGGGGATCGGCGACGCGACCCTCCAGCCAGGCCAGCAGCGGGCTGGGCGCATCGAGCGAGGTGCGTTCCACCGGCCCACGCGGCAAGGTGAATTTCGGTGTGGCTCCCGAGGTGTGCTCCAGATGCTCCACCAAGCGAATGCAATCGACCCCGCCGCGCGGTCCTTTTGCGCACGAGCCTTCGCGGAAAGGAGTATCAACCCAGCTTTGGGCTTCGGCGAGCAGCGCGGCGATGCGCTCGGGGGTGGAAAAAAAAGGAGTCATCACCAGAGGTCCTCCGTGTAGCGAAAGCCTTGGAATCCGCGGCGCTGGATCGGCTCAGGAGCGCGCGACACTGGTCCAGTGCAGACCACCCAGACTTTGCCGTTGCGAGTCGTGCCATCCCAACACCGCATCACTCCTCCGGTCTCGTAGCCGGCGACGTTGAAACGCATCTCGATTTTATTTCCGACCAGCAAATACAGGTGCAGCACGTCCTGCTTCGGTTGCTGCGCCAAGGCGACGTAGAAGAACGCCGACTCGTCGCGCTCGCACTGCGCGATGGAACGCAACAAACCGCGGTAGCCTGGATTTTTCGGATCGGCGTAGAGCGTCGGGAGAGTGCGAATAATTCCGGTCGGCGGATTTCGCATCGCACGCCCGAGTGATGGCTCGATGATTCGCCTCACTTCCCGCCTCCTTTCCCGCCTTGATTCTGGTCCGCCGGCGCCGCGTCGATGGCGATGTTGTGGTCCGGCGCGAACGGCACGCCGCCGTAGTGCGGATAATTCTCGAAAAACTTGCAGCGATCCGGCGACTGGTCGCAACCAGGCGCGACCGTGCAGCCATTGCCGACGCTGGCATCCACGGGACGCCCCAACGTCAGCAGCAACGCGCCGGCCCCCGCCGCCGCAGCATCGAGAATCAAGCGGCGCTGCAACCCTCCATCGCCGACGAGTTTCAGAATCCCGCCAGGATATTTGTCGGCTGCGAAGCCATCGGTGACCGCGACGACGATCTGCGTGGCGCCGGGAAAAATGCTCTGCACGACCGCCCCGCGCGTCCAGTCCGCCTCGACCACGCCGCACGCCGGCAGCGGCGAATAGAGCGTGTAATTGCAGGGACGCTGAACGATAAAATTCGGGAACTTCAGCTCCAGTCGCCGGCCCAGCGCGAGCGCTTTGACCGTGATGTTTTTGGCGTCCCACTCCGGCTTTTGCAGCTCGCCGCTGAACTTGGGCTTCGGCGGCGTCGCGGGGCTGAGCGCATCGGCGCGGAACACTTCGAGCAGCAGCGGCGCCTCCAGCGCGAACGGCAGCGATTTCTTGATCGGGTTGCCGGGGAAATCGAAGGTCTTGAGCGTGATCTCTTCCTTGTCCAGTTTCAGGCTGGTTTTGATCGAGCCGTGCGACATGTGCGCCGGCGTGAAGGTCTCGCCTTCGCTCGTCGTGAACGCCGCTTCGTAGGAGGTGAAGCGCGCGATCTGCGGCGCACCGGGAACTTGCTCGGTGATGCGGTAGAGCCAGACATCCTCGGGCAAGGTCGCGCGGGGCTGGTTGTATTCCTCGCTGCGCTCCAGGAACTGCACCGAGGTATCCGCCTCGCCCGCGCCGCCGGTGTAACTCCATTTGAGCTTAGCTTCGGCGAAGCGCACGAAGAGCAACTGGCTGACAATCGTGGCCGCCGCCGTGGCCGCCTGGGCGAGGTTGGCGACGAGTGTCACCGTCGTGCCGGCGACGCCGGTGGCCTGCACCGGCTGGATGTTCTGTGGATCGATCAGCGCGAGATAAGGGGCGCCTGGGTGCGTGTCCGCGTAAGCGGCATCGCTGTAGCGGCTCGGCTCGATCTGGAAGTTATTCACACCCGCCGGCACGTTCGCGGCGAGACGCAGATCGCCGCGAAACGACGGCAGCAGGAAGCGCCGCACCGTCCCACGCATGGTCACGAGCATGCTTTCCACCCACGCGATCTGTGCGCGGCTGAGCATCGTGAAATCCATCCGCACTCCGGCGCGCGCAGGCTGCGGATATTCATATACGGCTTGCTCTCGGCCGAACCCGAGATTGGCCAGGAGGAGATCGACCTCGGTCTCATCGAGCGGGCGCTCGAAGCTCGGCCGCACGGTCCAGAGTTTGGTGCCGGTGAAACGAGGCACCTCGGCACCCACGCCGACGAGCGTGCTCGGCGCCGGGTTGATGCGCCGCGAGAAGTCGCTGTCCTCCGGCAGCGTGATCGGCAGATCGGCGCTCTCGTCGGTGTCGGCCGGCAGTTGCGGCCGGCGGTCGGGCGGGAACCGGCCGAAGAGCAAAGGTGCGGCGACGGCATCCACGGGCCAGGCGTTCAGGGTGCCCGGACTGGCTAGGGTCAGCGTGCCTGCCACCGCATCGACGGCAGTGACGACGACGATTTCATAGGCGCTGCCGTCGCGCGAGACAATGACCCATTCCCGGCCCCAGCGGGCCGGCGGAAATACCTTCACGAAGGCCAGCGTCGTCGCGCCGGCAGCGGCGGCCGTGCGCAGCTCCACCTGGTCGGTCCAGAGCGGCACGGCGGTCTGCTCGCTCTTCAGCCGGCGCATGCCGAGCCGGAAATCGGTGCATTCCCGCGCATCGCGCAAGGCGCCCGTGAAGGTGAGCGTGTAGCGCGCGCTCCGGCCGAACGCACGCGGGCTTTCCAGCGCGCTCGGGCTGGTCTCGATTTCCACCAGCGTCGAAAGGTCGGGCACGAGTTCGACCGGCTGACCCCAATCCGGTGGCACCAGGATGAGCGCGAGCGGCTCGCCTTGGTAATCGCTGAGGTATTCAAACACGCGCGCGCCCATGA
>CAXTRS010000290.1:0-6347 GCA_964246635.1 uncultured Chthoniobacterales bacterium
TTTGGCGGCTCCCCGGCTTTAAATTTAAACCCCTCTTGCTCTAAAAAATTGGGGCCCGGTTGGGCCCAATCCACCTTCGAAGAGTCTCCTGTTCAATGCTTACCCGGCTCGAACTGCGCGATTTTCGTTGTTTTCCGAGTCTGACCGTTGACGTCGCGCCGGGCGCGCAATTTTTCGTCGGCGCCAATGCGCTGGGAAAAACGTCGGTCCTCGAAGCGGCGTGCGTGCTCCTGCGCCTTGCCTCGCCGCGCTCCAGCACGCTCGCGCCGCTGGTGCGTTGGGATGCCGCGGCGGGTTTCTGTTTGAAAGGAAATTTCGCTGGCCGCCGGCTCGAATTTCTCTACAGCGCCGAGCGCAAGAAACTGCTCCTCGACGAAGCCGAACAGTCCTCCGCCACCGACTACTTGCGCGTCGCGCGGCTCGTCTATCTCGGCAACGCCGACCTCGATCTCGTGCGCGGCTCCGGCGAAGGGCGCCGCCGTTTTCTCGACTTCCTCGGCACGCAAATCGAGCCGCTTTATCGCGCCAACCTGCGCGCCTACGAGCGTGCGCTGCGTTCTCGCAATCGCCTGCTGAAAATCGCCCCCGGCCGCCGTCGCGAAATCGAAGCCTTCGACCAGCCTTTGCTCGAAGCCGGCACGCTCCTGACCTCGCTCCGCCGCAGCCTCGTCGCCGAGCTGTCGCCGTGGGCCGGGCGCGCCGGCAGCGCGATCAGCGCCGGAGTTGATCCGCCCTTAGGCTTGGCTTACCAACCCGGCGCCGGAGAGGAAAATTTCGCCGCTGCGCTCCACGCTTCACGCGCCGAAGAAACCCGGCTGCGCCAAACCCTCGTCGGCCCGCACCGTGACGATCTCGCGCTGACTCTGGGTGGTCGCACCGCCGCGCAATTCGCCAGCGAAGGCCAGCAGCGCACCGTCGCGCTCGCGCTCAAACTCGCCCAGGCCGGACTCCTGCAATCCGTCTGGAAAACGCCGCCGCTGCTGCTCTTCGACGACATCTTCGGCGAACTCGACCCCGCGCGTCGCAACGCGCTGCTCGCCGCCCTTCCCAACGGCTCCCAACAGCTCATCACCACCACGCACCTCGACTGGCTCGACGCCCCGCCGCCCGGCCCGGTATGGCAGCTTTCCGCCGGTGGCGACGGCCTTCGCCTGACTTATGAATCCTGAACGCGGCCGTGCGAAAATTCCGGCAGCGACGCCGAAAAATTGCGGATTCGCCCTTGCGCTCGTGCCGCCCTCGCGCAAGATAGTCCCTCCTTTTCGGCGATAGCCCTCGACGACTGCGCCCGAAAGGATTTTTCTCCGGCTGGGTAGCTCAGTTGGTAGAGCAGAGGACTGAAAATCCTCGTGTCGGGGGTTCGATTCCCTCTCCAGCCACCTCTTTTTCGTCTCTCCACCAGCGCTGCAGAAGGGCGTCGATCTGCACCGCAAGGCCCGCAATGGACATTTCGGCAGTGGGCCAGTTTGAATGGTTGAGGAGGTGTTCCGCCGGGTAGGGCGGGACGCCCGCCCTACCCAAAACCCCGCGCAAAAAACAAACTGACCCACTACCGACATTTCGCTCGACACCATCCGCAGATCGCGCTAGCCCAGTGGTGTGGCAGACGTTGGGTTTTCCGAATCCGAGCTGGACGCGCTCGCGGGCGAGGTCGATCAGCAGCTTCGCGCTTTGCAGGCCGCGCCCCCGGAACATGGGCGGCACAGGCGGCTTGGCGGGCAAGACGCGGGCGGGGTGCCCGCAGCGCCGGCGCAGGAGGCGGTGATCGAGAAAGCCACTGGCGAGCGCTTCGAGACCTTTTGGCAGAAATATCTTCGCCATGCCCGGCGCGACCTTTGCCTGCCGGGCGGCGCCCTGCACGATCAATGGAAGAAATGGCGCGACCTCGAGAGCAAGTCCGCCGTGCGCATGTCTTACTTCTGGCTGGTAGCGATGGGCATTCCGACCGCCTCGCTTGGACCGGCCGCCGTCGCCGCGTCGGTGTTCCTCATCAATGCCGTGCTGAATATCGGCATCGAAGCGGTGTGCGAAGGCTGCGCCGAGGAGGAGAAGACGCGCGCGAAGGAACTCAAGGCCTCTGCTGAAGACGCCACCAAGACCAAGAAGAACCGCAAAACGAGCTGACCCGCCGCAACTTCCCATCGCGATGCCCCTTGAGCTCAATCTTACTTTCCAAGGCCGCGAACAGGTCAATGTGCATTTGAAGAATAGTGACTCAGGAGCGCTGACGTTCACTGATCCGCTCACGCCGAAGGATCACTCCGACATCCGCTGGTATGTTGAAACCTACGGTGCACACTCGCTGGGCGATCCCGACGACGCGGACGCGGCACGCATCAAGGCCCTGCTCCCCGTCCTCGGCCAGCGGCTTTTCGACGCGGTTTTTTCAAACAACGGCTCCCGGCGCCTCTTCGATCGCTTCTTGCAAGCGGAAGGATCAACACGACTCCTCACAATCATCGCTGAGCACGCCGCTGTTGTCAGGCTGCCGTGGGAACTTTTAAACCAAAACGGCACCGATGGTGGCTTCCTCTTCTGGGAAACACCGCGCATCAGCATCCGACGCCGCATCGCGGGAATCGACGAAGGACGCGAGGGATTCGAAGTTGAGCCGAAAGACACGCTGCATCTGCTCTTCGTCGTCAGCCGCCCGGCGGGGTCCGGTTTCCTCGATCCGCGGGCCGATCCCGGCGCGGTGCTCGACGCGCTCGACAAGCACGCGCCCGGCCGCGTCACCATAGAATTCCTCCGCCCGCCGACGCTCGAAACGCTCACCCGGCGGCTCGAAGACGCCGACGCCCGGCCCGTCGATATTCTCCACTTCGACGGCCACGGCGTCCTTGATGAGCACGGCGGCCTGCCAACTTCTCATCGCGAGGAAAAGTCGAAGCGCCACGACGGCATCGCCAGCATCCTCCAGCGCAAGTCGGAGTCCGCAAAGCGCGAAATCCCCGCTGGCGAGCCGCCGAATACCGGCTATCTCCTTTTCGAGGACGCTGCCGGCGAGTGCGACTTCGTCTCGGCGGACCAGCTCGGACGCAATCTCCATCGGCACAAAGTCTCGCTCGTCATCCTCTCCGCCTGCCAGTCCGCGAAGATCGCCCAAGGTCGAGACAAGGAAATCGCCGAAGGCGAAGCGCGCCGGCCGATGGGCAGCGTCGCGGCCCGGCTCACCGCCACCGGCATCCCCGCCGTGCTGGCCATGACCCACAGCGTGCTCGTCGCCACCACACGCCAGCTCTTTGGGCGGTTTTACGAGGAACTTGCGCTCCACAAGCACCTCGGCGAGGCCCTCGACAACGCGCGCCGCTGGCTCTTCGATCACCCGGAGAAATACGAAGTCCAGCACGGCGCCGAGCGCAAGGTCCTGCGGCTCCACGACTGGTTTCTCCCCGCCCTCTACGAGCCGGGCAACGACACGCCGCTGCTGCGGAAGCCGGAAGCCAGAACGCAGAAGCCGGAAGTCGCGTCGCTGCTGACCAATCTCCCGACGAAGCCCGAGGCCGGCTTCTTCGGGCGGCGCTGGGAGCTTTGGCAAATCGAGCGCTGGCTGGCGGGCGAGACCCGGCGGGTCACGGTCAGCGGCTTTGGCGGGCAAGGGAAGACCGCGCTGGCGCAGGAAGCGGGACGTTGGCTGGTGCGCACCGGGCTCTTCCGCGCGGCGGTCTTCGTGGATTACGCGCGCATCCAGTCCGCCGACGCCGTCCGCATCGCGATCAACGAAATCGGCAGCGTGCTCGACCAGACTTTCGCCGACGCGGCGGAAGCCGGGGCCGCGCTGCAACAGACGCCCACGCTCGTGATCCTCGACAACCTCGAGGCGCTGGCCCCCGAGCCCTTGCGCGCGCTGCTCGATACCGCCGTGTCGTGGAGCAAAGCCGGCGGCTCCCGCGTGCTCTGCACCACGCGCCAGCCGGACTTTGCCCACGAGGAGTATCGCAATGCAGGCACGAACCTCCATCGCCGCCTCACGCTCGACGGCCTCGGTGACAAGGACCACCCCGACGACGCGCTGGAGTGGTTTGCCGCCCTCAGCAAGCTCCCGCCCGCGCCCACCGTGCCGCCGCCCGATCGCGCCGCGGTGGTCGCGCTGTTCGACGAGGTGAAATTCCACCCGCTTTCGATCCGCGTCCTCGCCCAGCAGCTCAAGACCGAGCGCCCGGCGAAGCTCGGCATCCGCCTCGGGCAGCTCCTCGCCGACTCGGCGCTGCAAGCCGCGGCGCAGAAGATCGACGATACGCCCGCGGGCCTCTTCGCTTCGCTCCAGCTCTCGCTCGACCAGCTCGATGAAAAAGCGCGCGCCGTCCTCCCACGCCTCGGTGTGTTCCAGGGCGGGGCGTTCGAGGACGATCTGCTTGCGATCACCGGCTTGGGAGAAAGCGATGAACGCGAGCAACTCACGGCCTTGCTCGCAGCGGTGGAAAGCGGCGACTTGCGGACGATCCTTGGCACGATGGGAGAGAATATCGAAGGCGAGGTGCCAGCCGAGGTGGCGGCGCAGCTTCGGGCGGCGCTCCCGGCGCTCACCGCCGACTTGCGGCAGAAATTCGCCAGTCTGCCACCGCCCGCGCAAAACCTCTGGCCGGGGTTGCGGCGGCAATTGGAAGCGGCGGCGCTCCTCAAGGCGGAGTCGGTGCCCGAGGTGGCGGTGCCGTTCCTGCGGTTTCATCCGACGCTGGCGCCGCTGCTGTGGGCGCAACTCCCCGCCGGTGAGCGCACCGGGCTCGCCGCCGCGCATCGCCAGCGCTACGCCGCGCTCGCACACTACCTCTATGTGCAGGACCGCGAGCACCCACACCAAGCGCGGGCCATCGCGCGGCGGGATCTGCCGAATCTGCTCCACGCCGTCCATGCCGCGCTCGACGCCGCGGAGCCGGACGCGGTGGAATTTGCCAACCGCGTGAACCTGTTTCTGACAAACTTCGGCCTGCGGAAGGAAGCGGAGGCGCTCCTCGCCGGGGCGCGCGCCGGCGCTGGCGTGCCGGGGTCGTGGCCGTGGTATCTGGCACAGTCCGGGCGCGGCGAACAGTTGCTCGCCTCCGGGCGGATCGGCGAGGCGGCGGAGATTTTCCAAGGCATCCTCACCCACTTCACCACGCCGAGTTGCGAGCGCGCGGTGACGCTGGGCCAGTTGGGCCGGTGCTTTGGAGCCCGGGGACAGCTGGACCTCGCCGCACAGTTTCAGCGGGACGCCATAGCCATGCTCAATGAGTTGAAACAGACGGATTACGTGAAAAGCCTGCGGGGTGCCCGCTTGGGGGACCTGGCGGGTCATCTCATGAATGCCGGCCGATACGCCGAAGCGCGGGAGGCATATGAGCAGGGGCTGGCGATCTTCGAGATACTAAGGGACTTTCGTTCGCAAGGCGTCATACTCGGCCAGCTTGGCACACTAGCGATGCGCGAGGCCAACCTTGACGAAGCTGTGCGGCGTCACCGCTCGGCGCTCGCGCTCTTCCAGCAATTAGGTGAGCCGGCGATGGAAGCCGTTGCTTGGCATCAGCTCGGTAAGATCTTCCACGAAGCCGCCCATTTGCAGGAAGCCGAACGGCACTTCCGGGAGTCAGCGCGTCTTGACGAACAGCAAGGAAACCTCGCTGGTGCGGCTCAGACTTGGAATGCTTTGGCTGTTGTGAGTGAGAAAGCTGGTAAGCCAGACGGAGCAGAGCGCTGGTATCGGAAGGCGATCGAACTAGCCCGAACTCTCGATGATGCGAGCGAGCTCTCCCGTGACCTCAGCAACTTGGCTGACCTCCTCCGCACCCAGCCCGGCCGAATCGCCGAGGCACGAGAGTTGGCCGAGGAGGCCCACGCGCTCATGAAAACCCTCGATCCCGGCGCGGCGGAGATTTGGTGGAGCTACAACATCCTCGCGAAGATCGCCGACGAGGAGGCCGCTGGGGCGTCTGACGCCTCACAGCGGGCGCAGCTACAGGCCGAGGCCCGCGAGCACCGCCGACTCGCCCGCGAGACCTACCGCGCCTTTCCCGGCACTCGGACCCAGCTCCGGCGGCACGCCCAGCTCATTTTCGCCGCCGTTTTCGCGTGTTCGGGGCATCACGAAGCCCGCCAAACGCTCACCGAAGAGCAAGCGGAGATGCGGCATGCGGGAGGCGACTGGGCCAATTTCGCCACCGCGCTCGACCGCCTGCTCGCCGGCGAGCGTGATGCCGCCGCGCTCTGCGATGGACTCGAATACAACACCACCGCGCTCATCGAAATCATCCTCGCCGGCATCGTCGATCCGGAGACCTTGCGGGACTTCATGCCCGAAGGGGAGGACGCGGAATGACGATGGGAGTGGCAAGCTGGGCGGCGGCGATTAGGCGCCGGCCGACGATCGACGG
>CAXTRS010000291.1:0-3729 GCA_964246635.1 uncultured Chthoniobacterales bacterium
TCTGAATCCCGCGGCTCGCGGCACGCGCGCCGCGAAGCTGCAACAGACCATCACGAGTCTGTGCAGCCGCGCCGTCGTCCGCCTCACCGCCGGGCCGGGTGACGCCGAGGCATTGGCGGAGCGCGCGGTGGCAGGAGGCTATCGCACCGTCGTCGCAGCCGGCGGCGACGGCACGATCAACGAGGTCGTCAACGGTCTCGCCGGCAGCGACGTCGCGCTCGGCCTGCTGCCGCTCGGCACGATGAATGTCTTCGCCACCGAACTCGGCATTCCCAGCAATCGGCATCGGCGCTGTTGGGAGATCATCGAGGCCGGACACTCGCGGCGCATCGATCTCGCGCGCGCGAACGACCACTACTTCGTCCAGCTCGCGGGCATCGGCTTTGACGCTCAGGCGGTCGCGGGGGTGGACTGGGAGTTGAAGAAAAGCTTCGGCCCGCTGAGCTACGTGATCTCCGCCGCGCGTGTGGCCGCCCGCCGGCCGCCGCAGCTCCTCGTGGAGCCCGAAGATGGACCAGTGCGCGAAGGCAGTTTCGTGCTCATTGGCAACGGCCGTTTTTACGGCGGGCCGTTTGCGGTGTTCAAGAACGCTTCGCTCGAAGATGGCAAGCTCGACGTCATCATTTGCAAAAACGTCGGCCACCTCGACCTGATCCGTTACCTGCAAAACGTGCTCTTCGGCACGCACCTCGAACTGTCCGACGTCGAGCACTTCCAAACCCGCCGAGTGACGGTGCGTTGCGCGGAATGCGCCGCGGGCGAAGAAGAAAAGGTTCCGTTCGAAGCCGACGGCGAGGTCATCGGCTACGCACCGGTGACGTTCCGCATTTCGTCGCGCAAACTGCGCGTGCTTGTCCCCGCGCCGAAGCCGGAGAAGAAACCCGCGCGGCTGAAACCGGTGGCGCGCAAAGGCCGGGAAACCGCGCCCTTGGCCACGGCGCCGACGCATTGACTGACGGCCAGCTTCCCCATCCGCGGGCGCGTCCGGACGCCGATTTAGCAGTGCGCGCAGCGCCCGTTCGTTCGGGTGAACACCGGGCTGGAAAATGAAGCCCGACGCATTATTGTGCGCGCCCGCGCGTTACCCGCGATTTCCACCGTTCCTTTTCGTCTCGTCTTTCCGCGGCTTCCGAGTATTCCATTTGCTCTTAAATAATCCCGCGACCCTGCGCGTCCCACTCTGACCCACGCCCAAACGGTCGCCCTCTCGCCCGCATGCCCGGCTCTTCACCCAACGGCAATCCCAGGAAATTGCCGCACGACACCAAGTTCGTGTTTCACGATCTGCGGGGAAAGCGCTGGCCGCGCACCCGGCGGCTGCTCGTGCTGGGCGTGCTGCTGCTCTTCGTCACCGCGGTGCTCTTCACGCAGTCGATCCTGCTCGCGCCGCAGCTTCCCCTTCCCGGCTTGCGCTCGCTGAAGCCGAACATCACCAAGCTCCAGAAAGCCGCCGCAAAAACCCAGGCGCCGCGCACCTGGGCAAAATACGAACGCTCCTCCGCCGCCGGCCAGCGCCGCCAGCAAATCCTCCAGCAGCAGCTCCATCCGCGCCCCCCGCGCCCGGCCGGCGCGATCCGGCTCGGCTACTACGCGGGCTGGGACCCGAACAGTGTGGACGCGCTCCTGGCGCACGCCGACAAGCTGACCCATGTCTGTCCTGAATGGTTCACGCTCACCAGCGCCGACGGCACGCTGACCGCGGAGAACGACACGCAGCTTCTCGCCATTCTCAACGGCAACAAGAACCTGACGCTGATGCCGCAGTTGACCAACCTGCACGGCGACGCACGCCAGGCCGAGCCGGTGGAAAATCTGGTGCATGGGCCGGAGGCGACGCAGATGAAATTCATCGCCGACCTGCGCAAGCGGCTGCTCGATCTGCGAGCGGGCGGCGTCGTCATCGACTGGGAGCTCATCGACCCGGCGTATCAGCCGGAGCTTACAGCATTCCTACAAAAACTCGCGATCGGCTTGCACGAAGTTGGGTTGCAACTCTGGCTCCAGGTGCAGATGGGCGATGAGCTCCAGGCTTACGATCTCGAAACGCTCGCCGACGACGTCGACTTCTTCGTCGCGCTGCTGCACGACCAGACGAGCGACAGCGATCCGCCCGGTCCGATTGCGGGTCAGGACTGGTTCAATGGCTGGCTCAACACGCTGGCGAGCTACCGCAACCCCGAGCAGTGGATCGTCGCCCTCGGCAGCTACGGCTACGACTGGGCCGAAGGCTCCAAGCGCGCCGATCAGATTTCGTTTCCCGACGCGATGAGCCGCGCCGCCTACGCGGGCGAGGATGCCGGCGAGAGCGCGGCGCCGAGTTACAACCCGACGTTTTCCTACACGCTCGCCGGCGTGAACCACACGGTCTGGTTTCTCGACGCGATCACGTTCCTCAATGAAGCCCGCACGGCGCGCGCGCGGGGCTTCACCGGCATCGCCATCACCCGGCTCGGCACGGGCGACCCGCACTTGTGGAACGCGCTCGATCTCATCAACCCGCCCGAGCTGAAAGCGGACGACCTCGCGCCATTGCAGGAGATGAAGCCGGGCAAGCAGATCACCAACATCGGTCAGGGCGAAATCGTCACCGTGGATGTCTCGCCCGAGGACGGGATGCGGCGGCTGACGGTCGAGCCCGACGGCCGGGTCTCCGCGGTGTATGAAAAGTTTCCGCAATACCCGAGCCTGTATCACCAGGGCGGCACCGGCGAACGCATGGTCGCGCTGACCTTCGACGACGGCCCGGACGCCATGTGGACGCCGCAGATTCTCGACATCCTGAAACAAAAAAACGCGCCCGCCGCGTTCTTTCTGTGCGGCCGGAACGTGGAGAACAACCCTGGCCTGGCTCAGCGCATCGTGCGCGAAGGGCACGAGCTCGGCAGCCACACGTATTATCACACCAACCTGGCGCTCACTGCCGATTGGCAGACGCGCGCGGAACTCAACGCGACGCAGCGCGTGATCGAAGACGTCACCGGCCGCTCGACCACGCTTTTCCGTCCGCCCTACAACGCCGACGAGCGCCCCAACGACATCGCCGAACTCCATCCGCTCGCCATCGCGCAAGACCTCCATTACCTCACCGTGCTCGAAGCCATCGATCCCGAGGATTGGATGCAGCCGGGCGCGGACGTGATCCTCCAGCGCATCAAACAGCTCCGTCACAACGGTGCCATCGTGCTCCTGCACGACGCCGGCGGGAACCGCAGCCAGACCGTCGAAGCGCTGCCGCGCATCATCGACTACCTGCGCGCGCGCGGCGACACCATCGTGCCGGTGTCGCGCCTGCTCGGGCTGACCCGCGATGATGTGAACCCGGTCGTCCAGCCGGGCAGCCAGCCGCTGGCGCGCTGGATTTCCAACGTCGTCTTTCGCAGCGCGCACGTGGTCTTCGGTTTTCTCTGGGCGTTTCTGATTGTGTCCACGGCGTTGATCGTGGCGCGCACCGCGCTGGTCATCGCGCTGGCGGTGCGACAGAAACGGATCACGACATCCGTTCATCTGCCGCAGCCGACCGCGCCGCTGAGCGTCATCATCGCGGCTTACAATGAGGAGAAGGTCATCGCCGCCACGTTGAAGGCGGTGCTCGACACCGATCACGTTGGCGCGGTCGAAGTCGTCGTTGTCGATGACGGCTCGAAGGACCGGACGGCGGACGTGGTTTCACAAATCGCGGCAGCCGATCCGCGGGTGCGCCTCATCGTCCAAGCCAACGCCGGCAAGGCT
>CAXTRS010000291.1:3739-6338 GCA_964246635.1 uncultured Chthoniobacterales bacterium
GCCGATCTTCCCCCGACATGAGCAACCAACCTTCCGCCGCGCTCTCCGCCGGCGTGACCGCAGCGTCGCACGAGCTGCTCGTTTTCCTCGACGCCGACACGCTGTTTCAACGCACCACCTTGCGCGAGCTCGTCGCGCCGTTTGCCGACCCAACCGTGGGCGCTGTCAGCGGTCATGCACGCGTCGGCAACTTGCGTTCCTTCATCGGCCGCTGTCAGGCGCTCGAATACATTTGCGGGTTCAACCTCGACCGGCGCGCGTATGACCGCTGGAATTGCATCACCGTCGCGCCCGGCGCGATCTCGGCGTTGCGGCGCAGCGCGCTGCGGCAGGTCGGCGGCTTCCGCACGGACACCCTCGCGGAAGACACCGACCTCACCCTGGGTCTGCACCGCCGCGGCTGGCGGGTCGTCTATGCCGCGAACGCGGTGGCTTACACCGAGGCGCCGGAAACCATCCGCACGCTCGCGCGGCAACGCTTCCGCTGGTGCTTCGGCACGATGCAGTGCCTGTGGAAACACCGCGACTTGCTCTTCAATCCGCGCTTCCCCGCGCTCGGGTTTTTCTCGCTGCCGAGCATCTGGTTTTTCCAGATTGGATTGGTGGCGATCACGCCGCTGGTTGATCTCATTCTCATCGGCGGACTCTTCAGCGGCAACGCAAAGGTCATCCTGCCATATGTCCTCATTTTCCTGCTGCTCGATCAACTGCTTGCGGTGCTCGCGTGCTTGCTGGAAAACGAGCCGCTGCGGCGGAGCTGGATCATGGTGCCGATGCGCTTGATTTATCGGCCGCTGCTGAGCTGGGTGGTGTGGCGCTCGATCCGGGCCGCCGCGCGTGGCGTGCTCGTCGGATGGGGCAAACTGGAGCGCACCGCCAGCGCCAGCGTGCCACCGGCGCGCGGGCTCAGGCCAGCAGCGGCGGCGCTGCCGGCAGCAGAGTTTCTGCCGAAGTAAAAAGGGAGGGCATGGAAACACGGACTGTAGCGGCGGTCTATGACCGCCCCTGGTATGAATCAATGAGAGGCGGTCATAGACCGCCGCTACAATGGCTGCTTTCCGTCGCGGCGATCCTCGCTTTGGCCGGCTGCGACTCACGTTCCACTGCCGCCAAGCCCGATCGCCCGGAACTTGTCGCCCCGCCGCGCAAAGGCGCCACGCTCGTCGTGCCGGTCAGCGGCGCCTACACCGGCGCGTATATCGCCGGCGACGTGGAAACGATCACCGAAGACGACGTGCAGCTCGAAAATATCGAAGCCTTCGAGGCCGAGGTCGGCAAGCACCAGGCGATCATCGCGTTCTCTTCCTATTGGGGAGAGCAAACGTTTCCGCACGAAGCCGTCCAGATCGTCGGCCACCACGGCAGCGTGCCGCTCATTTTTTGGTCGCCCTGGGACCGGCCGTATTTGGAAAACAAAGGCCCCGACCGGTTCCGGCTCGACGCGATTCTCGCCGGCAAGTGGGACGCTTACATCGACAAGTGGGCCGACGCCGCGCGCGATTTCGGCGCGCCGCTGATGGTGTCGTTTTGCAACGAGATGAACGGAAACTGGTTTCCGTGGAGCGGCGCATTTTACGGCGCGAGCGACCCGGCGCCGGGATCCACTTCCACGCCGCCGCTTCCCGCGGGGCCGGAGTTTTTCAAAAAAGCGTATCGCTACATCGTCGATCGCGTCCGCACGCGGGGCGCGACGAACGTGCTCTGGATTTTCCACGTCAACAATTTCTCCGAACCCGTCGCGCCGTGGAACGCCATCGCCAACTATTACCCCGGCCCGGGCTATGCCGACTGGCTCGGCATCAGCGTCTATGGCCAGCAGTTTCCCAGCAACGATCCGCGCGATTGGAAGGATTTCGACGGCATGAGCCGCGCCGCGTATGACGCGCTCTGCCGGCTCGATCCCGACAAACCGATCATGATCACCGAATGGGGCGTCGGCGAGTTTCCGAAACATGGCGACCGGCCCGGCGGCGGGGGGGACAAGGCGCAATGGTTTCAGGAAGCGTTCAACACGATGCGGCTCGATTATCCGCGTCTGCGCGCCGCGATTTACTGGAACGAACGCTGGCAAAACAGCGGCGGCGGTGTGCGCGGGCTTTACAGCAACCTGCGCGTGGCTTCGTCGCCGCAGTCGCTCGCGGCGTATCGCAAGGCCGTCGCGCTGCCGTTCTGGTTGGGCGAGCCGATCTATCGGTGATTTGGCCGTAGAAGAGCCTCGCGCAAAGGACGCAAAGCCGCAAAGGAAGAAGGAATTGCGGCGCTTCAAACCGGATTTCTGGCTTCGCCTCCTTTGCGGCTTTGCGCCCTTTGCGCGAGGCCATTTTCATTCATCGCTTACCGCCCCCGCGCCGAGCCGGCGGCACTCCGCGGGTCCCAGCCGCCGTAGCGCACGCCCTTGCGCAGCGTGTTGCCGACATTCCCCTGCCCCGACGGCGTCGGCGGACCGGTCTGGATGTCGGCATACGGGATCTCGATGCACTGCGTCGAGCTCCAGGGTCCTTGCAGGGTCAGTTGATGTCCCATCCGCTGCAGCGCTTCGACGGTGTCCGCCGACAACGCGCGCGGCTCGTGATACACGACATCGGGCAGCCACTGGTGA
>CAXTRS010000292.1:0-6326 GCA_964246635.1 uncultured Chthoniobacterales bacterium
CACCCTACCCGCAGAACATCCCCCGCTCGCACCCGCGTGGGTTGACTCGACAACCGGCCTCTGGCAAACGTGTGGAGCGCGATTATGCCCGGCAGACCCTCTTCGACTTCCTTGCCTACCGCCGGGTCTGGCAGTCCCTCTTCCTCCGCCGCGGTCGAGGATTACCTGGAGCAAATCCTCGAGCTCATCAACACGAAGGGCTACGCGCGCGTGGTGGATATCGCGCGCGGCCTCGGCATCTCCCAGGCCAGTGTCACCAACATGGTCCAGCGGCTTGACGCCGAGGGCTTGCTCAAATACGAAAAATACCGCGGCCTCGTGCTCACCACGGCCGGCGAAACGCTGGCGCGCAACATCACCCACCGCCACCAGTTGCTCACCGATTTCCTGAAGCTGCTCGGCCTCGCGGACGATGTGATCTACCACGACGTCGAGGGCATGGAGCACCACATCTCGCCGCCGACGCTGCGCGCCATCGAAGCGCTCACCGCGCAGCTTCGCCGCCAGCCCGCGTTGCTCGGGCGCATCGCCGCGCGCGCGAACTCGCCATCGTCAGCAGCATCAAGCGCCAATCCTGACGCGGGCGACGAATGACCGACCCGCTCGCCAAGGTCCTCTCCGCCGAAGCCCTGCGCGCCGCGCGCGACCGCCTCAACGCGCGCGGCGGCCGGCTGGTGTTCACCAACGGCTGCTTCGATTTGTTGCACGTCGGCCACGTTCGTTATCTCCAGGCCGCCCGCGCGCTCGGCGACGCGCTCGCCGTCGGGCTCAACGCCGACGCGAGCGTGCGCGTGCTCAAAGGCCCCGGCCGTCCGCTGAACACCGAAGCCGACCGCGCCGAAATTCTCGCTGCGCTCGCGTGCGTCGATTTCGTGACGATCTTCGCCGAGCCGCGCGCCGCGCGTTTGCTCGCCGCGGTGCGCCCACATCTCTACGTCAAAGGCGGCGACTACACGCTGGAAACGATGAACACCGAAGAACGCGCCACGCTCGAAGCCGCCGGCGCCGAGATCCGCTTCGTCCCGCTGGTGCCCGGACGCTCGACGACGGGGCTGATTGAAGGGCTAAGGGCTAAGGGCTAAGGGCTAAAAAACTCAGAGCAGCGCCCGCTTCGTTCTGCCCTGCCTTTTTCTGCTTTTAGCCCTTAGCCCTTAGCCCTTAGCCTTTCCCCCATGCTCACCCTCGGCGTGCTTGGCTCCGGCAAGGGGAGCAATTTTTCGGCGATCCTCGACGAGATTGAAAACGGACGATTGGCCGCGCGAATCGGTGTCGTGGTTTCCGACGTGGAAGACGCCGGCATTTTGAAAACGGCGCGTGACCGCGGACTGCTCGCGGGATTCCTGCCGCCGGGAAAATTCAAGACGAAACTCGAAGAACATTGCGAGCACGCGCTCGTGGGGCTCCTGCAAAAACACGGCGTCGATCTCGTCGTGCTTGCCGGCTACATGCGGCTCGTGAAAGCGCCGATGCTCGATGCCTTCCCGCGGCGCATCATCAACATTCACCCTTCCCTGCTGCCAAAATTCCCCGGCCTCGCGGCGTGGCGTCAGGCGCTCGAAGCGGGCGAGCGGCAGACCGGCTGCACGGTGCACTTTGTCGATCGCGGCATGGACACCGGCGAAATCCTCGCGCAAGCCACCGTTCCCGTGCATGCGGACGACACGCCCGAGTCGTTGCACGCGCGCATCCAGACCGCCGAATACACGCTTTATCCGCAGGTGATCGGCTGGTTCGCTGCGGGCAAGGTGCGCTGACGACAACGCGGCTTGCTCGCACGGAGAGAGCAGCGTAATGGATTGCCCAACGAGAGGAGATGCGACATGCCTACGCTTGTATCGACTGATAAAGACACCGAGCGCCGGCTCTGGTCCGCGGAGGAGTTTCTCGATTGGCTCGAACCCAAGGTTTACGCCGACCTCATTGCTGGCAAAAAGTTCATGCACTCGCCTGTCAATTTCCGCCACGCCACGATTCTGAATTTTGTCGATCGCTTGTTAGCCGGTTACGTCGAGATTCGCAGCTTGGGACGCGTGGATCGTGAGAACATCGCGCTGCGTCTTGGACCGCGCGATGTGTTCATGCCAGATCTGCTTTTCTTCACCAATGAACAGGTCGCCCGATTGCGGCACGACTACGCGGACTTTGCTCCCGCGCTGGTCGTCGAGGCGCTCAGCCCGCGCACTGCGACGCGCGATGTCGGGCCGAAGTTCGCCGCTTACGAGGCGCATGGCGTCGAGGAGTATTGGGTGCTCGATCCGCAGACGCTCGCGCACCGATTTTACCGGCGTGAAAGCGGCGGCGGCGAGCTGTTCGTGGAGTTTGCAGCCAGCGGCGAAGAACGGATCGAGTCTCGCGCCGTGCCGGGTTTTTGGCTGCGCCGCGCGTGGCTCGATCCCGTCAATCCGCCGCGCGTCGAAGCCTGCCTGCGCGAGGTCGTCGGCGAGCGCTGAAAGCGCCCGTTGTCAAGCGCGCGCACGATGACCCAGGCGGGTCGCAGAAAGTTGCGTTTGGGCGTTTCCACGCGTCCGGTTTCGTGGCTGAATCGCCCGCGTGGGACGCTTCCGACTTTTTGACCTCAACGACGCCCAGCGCGCCGCCGTCGTGCAGACCGCCGGGCCGGTGCTCATCCTCGCCGGCGCGGGCACCGGCAAGACGCGCGTGATCACCGCGCGCATCGCCTATCTCATCGCCCAAGGCGTCGATCCGAAGCACATCCTCGCGGTCACGTTCACCAACAAAGCCGCCGGCGAAATGCGCGAGCGCGTCGCCACGATGGTCGATGCCGAGGAAGCCAAGGGCGTGACCATCTCCACCTTTCACGCCCTCTGTGTCCGCATCCTGCGCACCGACATCGAGAAACTCGGCTGGAAACGAAACTTCTCCATCTACGACCAGGGCGACAGCCTCGGCTTGATCCGCGGGATCATCACGCGCACCGCCGCCAGGGACGAAAAACTCGATCCGAGCGTGGCACAGTCGCTCATCTCGAAGTTAAAGAACGATCCGCGCATCGCCGCCGGCCAGCGCACCGACGAATCCACGCTGGTCGGCGCGGTGTTCGGCCGTTATCAGGCGGAACTCAAGCGCCTGAACGCGGTCGATTTCGACGACCTGCTCCTGCTCGCTGTGCGCCTGCTGCGCGAACATCCCGAGACGCGCGAGAAATGGCGCTCGCGGTTCCATTACCTCATGGTGGACGAGTTCCAAGACACTAACCGGCTCCAGCTCGATCTCGTCTCGCTCCTCGCGCACGGACAGCCGCCAAACGTCTGCGTAGTCGGCGACGACGACCAATCGATCTACGGCTGGCGCGGCGCCGAAGTGGCGAACATCCTCGAATTCGAGCGCCACTTTCCGCAGCCGAAAATCATCAAGCTCGAACAAAACTACCGCTCGACCAACGCCATCCTGCACACCGCGAACTCGCTCATCAAAAACAACCCGCGCCGCCGGCCGAAAACGCTTTGGAGCGAACACGGCACCGGCAACAAAGTCCAGCTCGTCCCCGCGCCGAACGAAACGGAGGAAGCCGCCTACGTCGTCAACGAAATCCACCGTCGCCGGGCCGCGGGCGAGGCGCGGGACTGGAGCGATTTCGCGATCATTTTCCGCACCAACGCGCAGGGCGATTTCTACGAGCGCGAGCTGAAGAGCGCGAACATTCCGAGCTACCGCATCGGCGGCACCTCGGTCTTCGACCGCCGCGAAGTGAAAGACCTCCTCGCTTACATCTCGTGTCTGCTCAACACCGACGACGACATGAGCCTGCTGCGGATCATCAACCTGCCCCCGCGCGGCATCGGCGACGCCACGGTCGAGCGCGCGCTGGCGCATTCGACCGAAAGGAAGACCAGCCTGTTTGCCGCGCTGGACGACGCCGACTTTCTCGCGACACTCAGCGCGCGCACCCGCGGCGCCTTGCAGGACTTTGCGACGCTCCTGGACACCTACGAGTCGCGCATGCTCGCGCCCGGCGCCGACCACGCCGCCGTCGCCGGCGCGCTGCTCGACGCGATCGGTTTTTACGCCGAGCTGCGCCGCACGTCGAAGTCCGAAGGGGAATCCACCGCCCGCGAGATCAACGTGCGCGACCTCCTGCGCGATCTCGAGCGCCACCAAAAGCGCTCGCCCGACGGCAGCCTGCGCGGCTTCATCGACCGCGTCTCGCTCGACCGCGAGCGGGAGGACAAAAAGCGTCAGGAAGAAGAGGAAGCCCAGGCGCGAGTCACGCTCATCACGCTGCACGCCGCGAAGGGCCTCGAATTTCCCCACGTCTTCCTCGTCGGCATCGAGGAAGGCCTGCTCCCGCACGAACGCTCCCGGCTCGAAGGCACCATCGACGAAGAGCGCCGCCTCTTCTACGTCGGCATCACCCGCGCCCGCCGCAGCCTGAGCCTCTCTTACTGCGCCACGCGCACGAAATGGGGCAGCGCCACCGGCTGCACGCCGAGCAGCTTCCTGCGCGAGCTGTCGCGCGATCATCTGGAACACGTGAACCTCGGCAAAGTCCTCAACGCCCCCGCTGCCGAGACCAGCGCGAAGAGCCACTTCAGCCGCATGCGCGAGATGCTTGGCAGCCGGAGCTAAGTATGGGAGCAAAAGTCACGCGGCAGTTCTGCGGCTGGGGAGCGCACGCGCCCCGCGTGCTCTGGCTGGGGAGCGCACGCGCCCCGCGTGCTCTGGCCGGCGCCCTCGCCGGACAAGGGGGGCTCTAGCGCCGCGCCAGAGGGGACTTGGGCGGGGGCGCCCAAGCCGACACGCGGGGCGCGTGCGCTCCCCAGCCCCAGACCGCAAAACTTCTGTGCGACTACTTAATCTCCTTCGTGGGGGGGGGGGGGGCCCCCGGGGGCGGCGTAGGGCGCGCGGCGCGCGGCGGCGCGGCCGCCTCAAATTCCCGCCCCGGGGGGGCCCCCCACCCCCCCACGCCATTCCCCCCTGCCACTTGGCCACGGGGGCGAAAAAAACGCCGGTATCTTCATTTTCCGCGAAACGCGCGCCGAAAAATCCCGTAGAGCCATAGTGGGGGCGTCTTCTTTCGCCGCGCCGCGGCGAGCCTGCCTCCCACAACTCAACACCAATCCAACAATACTATGGCCTTCCACTACACCGTCATCTCCGGCCCCGGTGGGTCCGGCTTCTCCACCCGTGTCGCCAACCAGGAGGACTACACCGAGGCCCAGCTCGTCGCCGACGTGGCTGCCGACACCGGCCTCACCGCCGCCCAAGTCACCGCCGCCGGCACCGCCCTGCTGCACCGCCTCGTCCTCGCCGGCCAGAACAGCCGCCGCACGCGCAACCTGTTCAAGCTGGTCACCTTCCTGCCCCGCAGCGGCGGCGTCTTCGACACCCCGGACTTCCAGCCCAATGCCCAGGCGATGAACGTCGGCCTCAACGGCAACCTGACTCCCGACGGCCAGGCGCTCTTCGAGGAAGGCATCACCTTCGTGCGCGACGGCATCGCCGGCCAGAAAACGCCCCTCGTCGAGCGCGTCTATGACGCCTCCAGCCGCCAGCGCAACCGCTGCACCCCTGGCGGCGGCTTCAAGCTCGGCGGCCACGACTTCGGCCATCCTGACCTCACGCAGCCGGCCGTCGGCGTCTTCCTCCAGCCGGTCGCCGGCGGCGCGCAGGTGCGCGTGCAGAGCTACATCGGCTGGACGGATACCGAGATTACCGGCGTCTGGCCTGCGGGTCTCACCGGCCAGCAGCACATCCTCGTGGTCACCAAATACGACCCTGCCAGCAACGCGCGTAACACCACCTACACCAACGTCCTCTCCCCCTGAGTCTCCGGCCTTCGGACCCTGCCAGTCCGAGCCTCCGACCCTGCCACTCCGAGCCTCCGACCCTGCCAGTCTGAAGGTCAGACCCTGCCAGTCCAGCCGCTGGACCCTGCCAGTCCGAGCCTCGGAGTGGCAGGGTCCGAGCGTCGTCCCCTGCCAGTCGGAGCGTCCGACCCTGCCACTCCGGCGCCCGCCGCTCCCGAGGGGATTGTCCCAAGACCACCCTTTATTTCTTGGCATTCCGGCGCGCGTGCGCCTCTCGCACCGCCTCTGCCCGTGCGTCGAGCTCCGCTGCTTCGTCCATCCTACCAAGACGGCGGTAAAGACTGGCAAGGTTCCTCAGCACGGTGGCAACGTTTGGGTGCTCTGCTCCCAGCGCCTGCTCGCGAATCGCCAGCGCGCGCTCAAAGAGTGGCTCGGCTTCTGCCAGCCTGCCCTGGGCTTGGTAAAGCCCGGCCAGGTTGTTGAGGCTTTGCGCTGTGTCGGGATTGATCTTGCCCCGATTCTGCGGACCAGCCGGAGTGCGGGGTTGATGGTGTTTTA
>CAXTRS010000293.1:0-6302 GCA_964246635.1 uncultured Chthoniobacterales bacterium
ACCCGCCGCGCACCTGCGCGTCGTGAAAGACACGCTACGCGCGAGCCTGCCCGGTCCCTTGGTGCACTACCGCGCCGGCGTTTTTGGCCGGCAGCAGAATACCGGGGAACTCATCGTGACGCCGACGCTTTTTCTCGCCGGCGCGCAAGACCGCTGCGCGCCGGCGGAGCTCGGCGCCGGGCAGGAACAGTTTTTCGCCGGCGGAAATTTCCGCGCCGAAACGATCGCCGGCGCCGGCCACTTTTTGCACTTGGAGCAACCGGAGGTGGTCGCGCGAAAAGCCGTCGCTTGGCTGCTCGGTGGTGAAGCCGACGTGTAAGCATGGCGTTTGTCGCGGGCACGCATTGTCAGGAAATCGCAACACTCGGCGCGTTGTGCGCGCCGGCGCTCGCGGGGTCTTCCTCCGAGGAGGCGCCAAGATTCCAACCCGCTTTTCCTTCCCCGTTTGGGCTCAATCCAGCCTGTGCTCGCTGCGGGACTCGCGTGCGCCAGCGTTTGTTTTAGCCGCGATGGCTCGCACGGGCTGTGCCACCCGAGCCAGCCGAGTTACTTGGAACTCTTTTCCGGCAGCAACCAGGGCGTGCTCCGAGACGGCCGACTGGATGAGGGCCGGAGAAGCTCACCCAAACTCCTCCGGCCCCCGGTTTGCGAGACAACGAATCTACGCCCGGAAATGGGTAATTCGCCGGCGGCTGATAACAGCACGCTCAGCGCGCCGGCGATCGTCAGTGCCCAAGTGCTCGGCTCGGGCACCGCGGCGTTGCCGGAAACAGTGACGAGGTCGAACCGTGCCGTGCCTGCCGCTGTGTAGGCAGCGGTGGTGCCGGCGTTGGACGAGATGTAATTATTACCGTTCGTCCCGGTGGGGTCAAAGATCGCGACCCAGCGGAACGCGAAGTTCGGATCGTTCTCATACACACTGCCGGGCGCGAGCGTGTAGGTGATGCCTTGCACAAAGGTCTGCGAGCCGCCGCCGGAGTTGTTGGAATAAATGCCGTTGTTGCCGAAGCTGGTGCCCGTGTTGGGAGAATTCGCCAGCGTGAACGAGCCGACGCCGCCGGAGGCGTTCGTGAAGTTGACTCCATCTTGAGAAAGCTGGAGCTGGAAGTAGCGGCTCGCCGTGCCGGATTGCCGGAAGTCGAGTGAGAGCGTGACGTTCGTGAAGCCGAGCGTGCTGACGGCGAACTGCGCGCCGGCGGCGCCGCTCCCCGTGCCCTGGGCTGGGTAAGTCGTGGTGTTGAAGCCCGAATTGTCCGTCGTGTTCGGATCGCCGGGGCTGCCGGCGGCAAACGTGCTCGTCGTGCCGCCGACGAGGCTCGCCGTGCCGGCGCCGGTCGAGGGCGACAACGTGCCCGTGCCGGTGTTGGCGTCGCTCGTTGGCGAGTTGAAATTGAATTGCGTGATGACACTCTGCGCCGGTGCCTTCGCCGGGGCGACGAGGCAGAGAAGTGCAGCGGTTCCAGTAATGGGCAAGATCGAGAGAGAAGGGGATTTCATGGTGGACTGAAGCGTGCGAAACGAGGCCGACAATTCCGCAAAACCGAACGGCTCAACAAGCCTTCGTGCGTGACGTTTTCGTGACGATCTCGACGGCACGCGACGCCGTGCCGGCAGCGCCGCATGGTGGTGCAGAGCGGCGTCTGCGCGGCTGGGGAAACGGTTATTTTTCAGGCACGAAGGGAGCGCCGGCGGGCTCGCCAAAACGCACTGGCGAATCCCAGCACGCTCGCGGCGACGAGCCACTGGATTGTCCCCGGCTCGGGCACACTGGTCACAGTGATCTCGATGCTGTTGCCGGTAAGCATAAAGCTGCCGCTGAAGCCCGCCGGCGTGTCGCCGAAAGCGAGATTGGACAACGTCAGCCCGCTCGAGGAAGCGAAATCGATCACGTCATAAGTGCCGGTGCTCAGGCCGCTGTTGAGCACGTCAAAAATCAACTGCCCCGGCCCGGTAAAGTTCAACACGCCGGCGATCATCACCCGGTCGGAGCCGGCGGTGTTCGCCCCGAGCGCAAGGGCAAAGCGCGAGCCGCTGGTGACGTTGAGATCGCTGCCGAGCGTCAAGGTGCCGGGAGTGAAAGCGCCGCCGTTGCTGGGCGACACACGCCCCCCCGCCGCGATGGTCACCGGGCCGGCGATCCGACCGTTGCCAGCGAGCGTGCTGCCGCTCTGAACGGACACCGCGCCAGTGCCGGTCGCGCTGCCGCCGCCGGCCGCGTTGTTGTGCGCCACCAAAACACCGCCGTTGGCGACCGTTGTGGTGCCGGTGTAAACGCTGTCGGCCGAAAGCACGGTGGTGCCGGCGTTGATCTGGACGGCGGCGAAGTTCGAGAAGCTGCCGGCGTAGGAGAACGTATTACCCGAGCCTGGGGTGATGCTCAGCGCGTTGGTGCCGCCGACACCGCCGGAAACGTTGCCGATGATCGAAGCGCTGCCGCCGGTGATGTTAAGCGTGTTGTTGCCGCCGCCCATGTCGATGGCGATGTTGCTGCTGTCGGCTTTGATGGTGCCGGCGTTGTTGATCGTGTCGTTGTCCGGACCGAGTTGGATGGCCGCCGCCGTGGCGCCGCCGCCTTCGATAACGCCGCCGGCTCCATTGGTGATCGTGTGGCTGAAGCCGCTCGTCAGCGCGGAGGTAAACGCAATCGCGGAATCGCTGTCGCCTTTGATCGTGCCGCTGTTGATGATCGTGGTCGCCGCATACGGCGCCTGCACGGGAATCGCGTTGCCGTTGGCGTCCTTGTCCACGCCGGCGATTGTGATGCCGCGGCCGACCGCGCCGCTGGTGTTGCCGTTGGCAACGCTGCCCTGGATGGTGCCGGAATTGTTGATCGTGCCGCCGCCGACGGTGACGCCTTCGCTAGTGTCGCCGATGGCGTTGAGCGAGCGGATGGTGCCTGTGTTGGTGAGGTTGACGCCGCCGTCCACATCCACGCCGTCGCCGTCCTGTGCGGCGCTGCCGGAGGCGACCGAAGAACCGTTTCCGGTGATCGTGCCGTGATTGACGATCGTGACGACTTCGTTGCCGTTGATGCCGTCAAGGTTGATGCCGGCGCCGTTGTCGCCTTGAATGGTGCCCCGCGCGTAGTTGGTGATCGACATCGTGAAGGCGCCGTTGTTCACCGCCGCGCTGGTGTTGCCGCCAGTGATGCCGTGCCGGCCGCCTTCGATCATCGAATCGGTCGAGGCGCCGGCGGATGAGTTGGTAATCTGCACGCCCGTGTTGGTCTGCGCGTCGATGCCGTCGCTGCCGCTGCCGTTGGCGGCGGTGGACATGATGGTGCCGGTGTTGGTGATCGTGCCGTTGGTGCCGGGGCGCACGGCATCGGCGAGTGAGGCGGTAATCCGACCGCTATTAGTGAGCGAATTCGTGCCCGAAGTCAGGTTGCCGAAGTTGACCGCTTGGTTGCCATTGTTGCCGGTGATCGTGCCCGCGTTGGTCAACGCGACGGAGATGGAATTCACCGAGCCGGAGCCGATGGCGATCGTGTCGTTGCCGGCCGCGGAGATCGTGGCGCCGGCGAAATTCTGGATGATGAGATTTGAGCCAGCGACTGTGGAGCGGATGGCCCGGCCGGTGCCCGTCTGGCTGATCGTGCCGCTGTTGTTGAGGGTGACGGGACTGCCGGCGGTGCCACCAGACAGGGTCACCGAGTTGTTGCTGCCGGAAACCGTGAGCGAGCCGGTGGCGGCAACGGTTCCGGTGCCGCTGGAGAGAGTTTGCGCGGCGCTCACGGGGCCGTTGATCGGGTTGGGTCCGGGACTGAACTGCGCCTGTAGCGAAGGTGCGGCGAACAGCGAAGCGGCGAGTGCGAGCAGCACGAGGCGAGGGGAGAAAAAGTTCATAGTCGGCGGCAAAATTGATGCGGGTGGAAAAGTGCGGCCGGCCATGTTGCCGTGCAGGGTGGAAGGCGTCCAAAACGGGAACGTAAAATTTTCGTCACACGCTCACGAGCGGCGCATCCGGCAGTCAATCGTGCGACCGAGTTGCGGGGAAACCGCGTGACCGCCCCGCCAAGTCAGCGGCGTCCGTCAAGCTCGCGTCCATTATCGGCAATCGGCGCAGACCAACGAGGTGACATTCTTGTCACAACCCCCTTGGCAGGGTCGCCGACGCGGCGACGCTGGCGCAAAGCGCAACCCAACCGCGGGCCGAGTGCCGGGTTTGCAATTATATTGTCACGCTGACCGATTGGTCCCTTGGCCGGACTGCGGTAGAGGTGTTTCCTTGGCGCAACTTTCCGTGACATGACTCTTTACCGCACGGTTTGGATTTCCGATCTGCACCTGGGCACCCGCGGCGCCAACGCGCAGGCCGTGCTCAATTTTCTGCGAGAGACCGAGTGCGAAACGCTCTATATCGTCGGCGATCTCATCGACATCTGGAGCCTGCGGCGGATTCGCTACTGGCCGCAGGAGCACAACGACATCATCCAGAAAATCCTGCGCAAAGGCCGCAAGGGCACGCGCCTCGTTTACATCCCCGGCAACCACGACGAGTTCGTGCGCCGCTTCACCGGCGAATACGGCAGCCTCGTCATCCAACTGCGCGCGATCCACACGACCGCCGATGGCCGGCGGCTGTTGCTCATCCACGGCGACGAGCTCGACACCGTGGTGCAAAACCACAAGTGGCTCGCCTTCATCGGCGACGTTGGCTACCAGCTCCTGCTCATGCTCAACCGGCCGGTGAACCTGGCGCGCCAGCTATTCGGATTTGGCTATTGGTCGCTCAGCGCGCACGTGAAAAAGAAGGTCAAAAATGCCGTCGCATTCATCGGCGAGTTTGAAAACGCGATCGTGCGTTACGCCCGTGATTACAAAGTGGACGGCGTGCTCTGCGGTCACATCCACAGCCCGGCCATCCGGCAGATCGGCGGCACGATGTATTACAACTGCGGCGACTTCGTAGAAAGCTGCTCCGCGCTGGTCGAACACGCCGACGGCAGGATTGAACTGCTCACGAACTTGCCTTCAACCGTTGTCTCTGATGATCCCGATGTCGCCGAAGCGGTATTAGACGGCAATCTTGAAATGATCCTAAGCACGGAGGGATCGGATCTGCGCCCTCGCGCCATTCCGAATGATCTCCCTGCCCAAGTGCGACCGGCACATTAAACGAGACTGCTGTTGGCGGCGACCTCATCATCAGCAAAGCGCGCATGCCGGATGTCGTTCGCGTTGGTCGCATACACGGCGTCTTCGGCGATGTTCGTCGCGTGGTCGCCGACGCGCTCCAGGCTGCGCGCGATGAAGATTAGCTCCAAGTAGCCGCGAATCTGCTCGGAGTTGCGCGACATCAGCTCGGTGAAACGCACGCTGAGCTGCGAGTTCAGCGCGTCGAGCGCCTTGTCGCGCGGCTTAATCGTCAGCGCCAGCTCGACGTCGCCGTCGATAAAAGCGCGCAGGCTGTCTTTGAGCATCATCACCGCTTCGGCGGCCATGGGCTCCAGCTCGGCGGTTTCCGGCAGCACGTCTTCCAGATTCAATTTGCGCACCCGGCGAGCGATGCTTGTCGCCTGGTCGGCGATGCGTTCCAAGTTCGCGCCAACTTTCATCGTGGCGATGACGGCGCGCAGATCGCGGGCGACCGGCTGGAAGCGCAGCAGAATATCAATGCCCTCGCCGTCCACCTGCTTTTCGAGCATGTCGATTTCCTCGTCGTCGGCGATCACCTGGTTAGCCAGCTCAGTGTCGCGATGGTGCAAGCTCTCGAAGGTTTGCGCCAGGTTGCGCTCGGTCAGGCTGGCCATCATCAGCACGTCGTTGCGCAGAGAGTTCAGCGCTTCGTCGAAGGGACTGAGAATGTGTTCGTTGGGTAGAGGCGTCATGGGTGATGAAATTGCGAGAGTGCAGTGAACGAGGACGAGCCGCGCAAACTGCGCTCAGCCGATTTGCCTCTTCCTTAGCATCCATCTGTCAGATTGGCAGAACGGCTTTGTTACAATTTCTTCACAATTGCGAGCGTGCGGTCGAAGGAAAGCATGGGCATTGGTTTGGGCATTGCCATCGCGCCTTGGGGAGTCGGATCTCGGAATCCGGTTAAACAGACGGAGCACGGCCGCGCAACCCAACGCAGATCATCCTCAAACCTCACGACCGAATCACTCAACCTATTCATGAAACTCCATTTCTTTGCCCGCCTCGCCGCCATCGGTGTCTTGGCACTCAGCACCGGCTTGGCAACGAGCCTGCGCGCGGACACCGCGCTCACCGGCGCGGGCGCCACTTTTCCGTATCCGATTTATTCGAAGTGGTTCGCGGAATACAAAAAGGTCGATCCGTCGGTTTCGTTTAATTACC
>CAXTRS010000294.1:0-6284 GCA_964246635.1 uncultured Chthoniobacterales bacterium
CCTCGACCGCCGGGCGCGGTCGGCCCGCGGGCTGGGCGCGTAGGCGTTTTTACACCCCGCGGGGCGCCACGACCACGGGCGTGGATTCGATCGGTCTTCTGCGCGGCGCGCCGCACCGCGAACTGGCGCTCGCGTTCATGGAATTTGTGATGAGTCTCGACGGGCAGAAGCTCTGGAACTGGAAGGTCGGCGCGCCCGGCGGCCCGCAGCAATACGCGCTGCGCCGGCTGCCGATCCGCAGGGAGCTTTATGCGTCCGAGTTCGCCGATCACCGCTCCGACCCGACCGTATATCCCTATGAAGAGGCGAAGAATTTCACTTACCATCCGGAATGGACGGCGCACCTCTTCAATCCGATTCGCTTTATCGTGCGCGTGATGTGCGTCGATCCGCACGAGGAGGCGCGCGAAGCTTGGGCAGCGATCATCCGCGCTGGATTTCCGCCGGAGGCGACACGCGTTTTTGAGGACGTTTCCGCCGTTTCCTACACCGAGGCCAGCGGCCGCATCCGCGAGACCTTGCGCAATCCCGACAAGCTCGCCGAGGCCCGGCTCGCCGCGGAGCTGACCGAGAAGTTTCGCGCGCAATACCGGCGCGCGGCAGAACTCGCGCGAACGGGGAAATAGTTTTTTTTCACGGCTTTTCGAATTGCCACGAATCCGGGGCAAAAAATTTGCTTGGCTCCTTCGCCATGCGTTTTCGCTTTACCCCAATTCTCCTCGCGCTCGTCGCCGGCGGCCTGTTGTCGCTCAACCTCGTCGGCTGTTCTTCCGGCCACTCGCTCGCAGAGGTTCCGAGAACTTCCAACGTCCGCTCCGTGCGCATCGACGCCCACGTGGAGACGCCGAAGAAGATCGCGTTTACGGACAACACCGCTTCCGTGGCGCGCAGCGCGTCGTGGCTGTTCGGAATTTCCGGCGTGGTGGTCGGCGAGGTGATCGCCGGCACGTCCAACGCGCGCGGCCGTGCCCGGTTCGAGCCGGTGTTTCGGCGCGACTCCGCCGCGCTGCCGGCGGAAGCGCACCGCGCCTTTTCCCGGGAGTTGCTGGCCAACCGGATTTTCACGCTTTACACGCCGGAATCGCCGCGCACCGACGGCATCTTCAAGCTGCGCGTCGAATCGATCGGTCTCGCGCCCGGCGGATCCAAAGGCTTGACGCCGACCGTGGAATTGCACGCCGAGCTGCGCCGGCCCGACGGCTCGAAAGTCTGGGAGGAAGAAGGCAAAGTCACCGGCACGCCGCACAAGCTCGAAGAATTCGAGGCGCACCCGGAACTCTTCACGCAGGAAATGCGCGCGACCTTGCAGCACGCCGCGCACAAGCTCGTGCAAGGCGGCGAGTGAGCGAAGGGACCGCTGCCGCTGTAGCGGCGGTCTCTGACCGCCCCTGCGCTGTCACGTCTTGCGTCGCGTCCTTGTGGAAGACACTTCAGGGGCGGTCATAGACCGCCGCTACAGTAACCGGCGCGACCCTCTGCCGGGTTGACTTCTTCGGATTTCTCGCGACAAGTGGCCGCGATGTCTTCCACTTTCTCCTGCCGCTTTCCTTCCTTCATCCGAGCCTGCATGCTCGGCGCAGCCGCCTCGCTGATTCTTCCCTTCTCGGGTTGTTCCTCGCCAACACCGCTTGCCGCCGTGCCGCGCGCTGCGGGCGTCGCCACGGTGCGCATCGAACCGCGCGTCGCCGTGCCGGAAAGTTTCAGCTATCAGGGCAACGTGGCCGCGGCGGCGCGCGGCGCACAGGCCGCGGGGATCATCGGCGTGTTGCCGGCCGAAATCATCGCGGCGTTTTCGAATTCCAGCGGCCGGCGCCGCTTCGAGCCGGTGTTTCGCCGCGCGTCGGCGACGTTGCCGGGAGTCGTGCGCACGGCGTTTCAGGACGAGCTTGTGCTCGCCCATTATTTCCGCGTCTTCACGCCCGAGACGCGCACGACGGATGGCACGTTTCGGTTGACGATTCTTTCCGCCGGTCTCGACGCCGCGGCGGGGCCTGGCAACGTGAAACCCGGACCCTTCACGCCGGGCCGCGACGTGATCCGCAGCCGAGCCAACGCCGGGTTGGCGCCGACGCTGACGGTGCGCGCGGAGTTGGTGAAGTCGGACGGCAGCGTGGTCTGGCAGCGCGAGGCGCGCGGGGTCGGCGGCGGCCAGCCGCTGGCGAGTTACGAAGCGGCGCCGGAGCTGTTTGGCCGCGGGATCGAGGAGGCGGCGGATGCCGTCGCGCGCAAGCTGGTGCGCGAGCCGGCGCCGGACTCGCGCTGAGCGACGCGGCGCATTTTCCTCCGGTGAGAGGGAAGGTCATCGGCAGAGAACACCGACGGCACTAAGGACAGAAAATCCGAGGAATTTCCCTTCCTCCTTTTCTGCGTCTGTGTTCTCTGTGTTCTCTGTGGTGAACTTCTCATGTCGCACCGGCTTTCCATCGTCATTTACGCGCTGACGGTCGCGTTCTTCGCGCTGTTTTTTCTGTGGCCGATTGTGCAGACGCTCGCGGGCGCGTTCGTCGGCGCGGATGGGCGCGTGACAGGGCGCTTCGTCGCCGAAATTTTCCGCAACCCGATTTATCTCGAAGGCATGCGCAACGCCTTCGGCCTGGCGCTGGCGAGCACGCTCGCGGCCTTTGCGCTGGCGATGCCGCTGGCGTGGCTGGCGGATCGCTTCGAATTTCCGGGGAAGAAAATTTTCAGCGCGCTCTTGCTTGCGCCGATGATCCTGCCGCCGTTCGTCGGCGCCATCGGGATCAAACGTATTTTGGGTCAGCAAGGCGCGCTCAACGCGGTCTTGCACCAGCTCGGGTCCCTCGCGGAGGATCGCACGATTGACTGGCTCGGCCAGCAACGGTTCTGGGGAGTCGTCGCGCTCAACGCACTGCACCTGTATCCGATCCTGTATCTCAACGTCGCCGCCGCGCTGGCGAACATCGACCCGGCGATGGAGGAAGCCGCCGAAAACCTCGGCTGCACGGGCGTGCGGAAGTTCTGGAAAATCACGCTGCCGCTCATCGCGCCCGGTGTGTTCGCGGGCGGGACGATCGTGTTTATCTGGGCGTTCACGGAGCTCGGCACGCCGCTCTTGCTCGACTACACGCGCGTGACGCCGGTGCAGATTTTTTACGGCATCAAAGACATCGGCGCGAACCCGCTGCCGTATGCGCTCGTCGCCGTCACGCTCGTGGCGACGGCACTGCTCTACGCGCTCAGCCGCCTGCTCTTCGGCCGGCGCGCGAACGATCTCACCATGATGGCCAAAGCCACCAGCCGCGGCGGGCCACGCGCGGTCTCCGCGTTCGGCGGCGCGGCGTGCGCGGCGGCGTTTGCGTTTGTCATCTTTCTCGCGCTCCTGCCCCACGTCGGAGTCGCGCTCGTGGCGTTCTCGCGCGATTGGTATGGCACCGTGCTGCCGACCGGCTGGACGTTGGAAAACTTCCGCGCCGCGCTCGGCCATCCGCTCACCGTGCCGAGCATTGGAAACAGCCTGAAATACGCGGCGCTCTCGACGGTGTTCGACGCCGTGCTCGGCGTCGGCATCGCCTATGTCGTTGTGCGCACGAAGTTCGCCGGCCGCGAAATTCTCGATGCGCTCGCCATGCTGCCGCTCGCCGTGCCGGGGCTCGTGCTCGCGTTCGGCTACCTCGCCATGACACAGGAGGGCAAGGTTTTCTCGTTTCTGAACCCAGTAAAAAACGCGCTGCCTTTGCTTGTCATCGCCTACGCCGTGCGTCGGCTTCCCTACATGGTGCGCTCGGCCGCGGCCGGTTATCAGCAGACCAGCGTGACACTTGAAGAGGCCGCGCAAAACCTTGGCGCGTCGCCCGCGCGCGCGACTTGGAAAGTGACGCTGCCGCTCATCGCCGCGAACCTCGTCGCCGGCGGCTTGCTCACGTTTTCCTTCGCGATGCTGGAGGTCAGCGACTCGCTGTTGCTCGCGCAAAAGCAGCAGGATTATCCGATCACCAAAGCGATCTACGAGCTCTTCAATCTCCTCGGCACCGGCCGCGCCCTGGCCAGCGCGCTGGGCGTCTGGGCGATGGTGTTCCTCGGCGTCACGATCCTCGGCGCGAGCCTGCTGTTGGGCAGGAAAATGGGCGCGCTTTTCCGGGCGTAAACGACGGGGAATGCCTCACGCAAAGATCGCAAAGGCCGCGAAGGATTTTTAACGAAAAGAATAGAAACCAGGCCCTGTTTTTCTGCCTTCCCTTTGCGACCTTCGCGGCCTTTGCGTGAGGCCTAAAAACCGCTTGCGTCCCGCCGGAGACGTTGTTCATTACCGGCCCACAAAAAGCGAGCTCCCACGAGAATCGCCGTTGGTCCCTGGGCCTGCGCCTCCCTGCGCTGGGCCGACTCGCCAGGGGAAACCCGGTTGACTGTTCGTTACCTATTATGCCGATCCGACTCGGGCGTTTTGAAATGCCCAAAACCCTCGTCAAAGACGAGGCCACCTCCACGCCGACCTATGCCCGTTTTGTCGCCGAGCCTTTCGAGGCCGGCTACGGTCACACCGTCGGAAATTCCCTTCGCCGCGTGCTGCTCTCCTCGCTCGAAGGCGCGGCGATCACGGCCGTGCGCATCACCGGCGCGCCGCACGAGTTCACCTCGCTGCCCGGCATCGTCGAAGACGTCACGGAAATCGTGCTCAACCTCAAGAAGATCAAGTTCAAGGCCGTGGACCACGAGCTGCGCACGCTGACGATCAACGTCAACCGCGAAGGCCCGGTCACCGCCGCGGACATCCAGACCGTCACGGGCGTCGAAGTGCTCAACACCGACCAGCTCATTTGCACGATCGACAAGAAGCACCGCTTCGAAGCCGAGCTGGAAGTGCGCGTCGGCCGCGGGTTCGCCACCGGCGAGGAAAACAAGCGCGCCGAGCAGTCCATCGGCGTGATCCCAATCGACTCGATTTTTTCGCCGGTCACGAAAGTGAAATACGGCGTGGAAGCCACGCGCGTGGGTCAGCGCACCGACTACGACAAGCTCGTGCTTGAAGTCCACACCGACGGCCGTCTCGAGCCGAACGACGCGCTGCTCCAGGCGAGCGCAATCCTGCGCAAGCACCTCGACGTGTTCGTGGATTATGATGAAAACGCCGTCGAGTTCGACACCGCGCCGGAGGGCGTCAGCGAAGCTAACGCGAAGCTCAAGAAACTGCTCAACATGAGCGTGAACGAGATCGAACTCAGCGTGCGCGCGGCGAACTGCCTGAACAACGCGAACATCACCAGCGTGGGTCAGCTCGCGCAGAAGACCGAGGCGGAGATGCTCAAGTATCGCAACTTCGGCAAGAAGTCGCTCAACGAAATCAAGGACAAGCTCGCGCAACTCGGCCTGGGTCTCGGCATGAAGTTCGAGTCCGGCCTCGTCGATCCGACCCTCGCCGGAGCAACTGCCGGCGCCACGGATGGCGCCAGCAACGGCGCGAAGGCCGGCAACTTTGACGGCGTTTAAGCGAAGCGCTTTTAAGACAGAATTAACAGAATTTACAAAATTGGGCAGGGGTGGGTCGGCTGCTTTTGACCGTCCGCCTCCGGCGCAAAATCATTCTGTTAATTCTGTAAATTCTGTCAAAAAATCCCCATCCCTTTTCGTCACATGCGACACCTAAAAAAGACCGTCAAACTCGGCCGCACTGCCGACCACACCCGGGCGCTGCTGGCCAACCAGGTTTGCAGCCTCATCGAGCACAGCCGCATCAAGACCACCCTCGCCAAGGCCAAGGCCGTGCGCCCGTTCGCGGAGCGCATGGTGACGCTCGGCAAGCGCGGCTCGCTGCACAATCGCCGCACCGCCATCGCCTATCTGCACCAGCCTGACATGGTGAAAAAGCTGTTCGAGGAAATCGCGCCGCGCAGCGCGACGCGCAACGGCGGCTACACGCGCATCATCAAGCTCGGGCCGCGCCCCAGCGACGCCGCGCCGATGGCCTATCTCGAATGGGTGGACATGGCGCCGGTGGCGGACAACGACACCGTGGCTGTCGAAACTCCGGCGCAGAAGAAAGCGGCGCGCAGAGCCGCAGCGCCTGACCCCGCCGCCACGACACCGCAGGCCGCAGCAACCGCTCCGAAGCCGGACACCGCCGAAAAGAAGAAAAAGAAGCGTGATACCCGTTCTCGCTCCGCCGTTGGCAAAGCAAAGCGCACCGCGGCGAAAGCGAGAAAGGAAAAGGCGTCTGCCCCGCCGAAGGCCAAGGCCAAAGGCGGCCCGAAGAGCAAGGGTCGCGGCGCGGGGAAGAAGCGTTCCTGATTCGCAGTTTGTAGTTCACGAATCGCCGCGCCCGTGAAAAC
>CAXTRS010000295.1:0-6281 GCA_964246635.1 uncultured Chthoniobacterales bacterium
GCCGCCGCCAGCGCCGCCTCCGCCTGCGCGCAAAAGCGGCCCGCCGCCAAGAAAGAAGCTGACGAGCAAAGACATCCCGAGCATTTACCCCGTCGGCAGCGAGGTCATCGTGCAGGTCACGAAGGGACCCATCGGCACGAAAGGCCCGCGCGTCACGACGAACCTGTCGCTCGCGGGCCGCTACCTCGTGTTGATGCCCTACAGCGACCAGAGCGGCATCTCGCGCAAAATCGAAGACCCGAAAGAGCGCGACCGGCTGCGCAAGATCCTGCGCGGCCTCGAAATCCCGGACGGCATGGGCGTTATCATGCGCACTGTCGGCGAGGGCCAGCGGGCGCGTTTTTTCGTGCGGGATTTGAGCCTGCTCGTCGAGCAATGGCGCGGCATCGAGGCGGCGATGAAAGCGAAGCCGTCGCCGGCGTGCCTTTTCCAGGAGCCGGATCTCATCGACCGCACGGTGCGCGATTTTCTCACCGACGAAGTCGATCAAGTGGTGTGCGACGACATGCATGCCGTCGAGCACATGAAGGACCTCGTCGGCCAGATTTCCAGCCGGTCGAAGAGCCGCATCGAGTTTCATCAGGAACCCGTCGATGTGTTCGAGAAATTCGGCGTGCAGCGCCAGATCGACGACGCGTTTCACCGGCAGGTCTGGCTGCGTTGCGGCGGTTATATCGTCATCGACGAAACCGAAGCGCTCATCGCCATCGACGTAAACACCGGCCGCAACAAAGGCTCGAAGGACATGGACAAAACCATCCTGCAAACCAACCTCGAAGCCGCCGACGAAATCGCGCGGCAGCTGCGCCTGCGCAACATCGGCGGGCTCATCATCGCCGACTTCATCGACATGAAGCCGCACAAGGATCGGCAGGCCGTTTACGAGCGAATGAAGGAGCGGCTCAAGCGCGACAAGTCGAAGACGCACGTGCTGCCGATTTCACAACTCGGCCTCATGGAGATGACCCGCCAGCGGGCTGCCGAAAGCTTGAGCAGCTCGGTCTATACGCCCTGCCCGTATTGCAGCGGGCGCGGGCACGTGAAGAGCGCGATGAGCATGAGCGTCGAGCTGCAGCGCGCGTTGAATTCGACGATGCGCCGTTATCGCGACAGCGTGCACGAGATGCGCGTCATCGTGCATCCCGAAGTGCTCAACCGTCTGCGCACCGAAGACGAAGAACTGCTCGTCGATCTCGAGCGCAAATACGAAGGCCGGCTGACGTTTCGCGCCGACGTGACGTATCACCAGGAAAAGTTCACCATCACCGACGCGCACACGGGCGCGGAGTTGAAAGGCTAGTTGTAGCCGGGATCGTCGATCCCGGCCTGCACAATGCGTCGCCTCAAAATGACCGGGATCAGCGATCCCGGCTACAACCTCGGCTTACGCCTCGATGCCGCCCGGATTGATCGCCGACACGCCGGTGATCTTCCACGCGCCGTTCTCCTTGCTCAGCGTGTAGAGATACTCCGCCGTCGTGCCTTTCTCGTCCGCGCCCGTCACGCGCACCGCGATGGCGGCGTCGTCGCCGGAGTCCAGCGCGATGCCGTATTCCGCCGAGGCAGAGTGCGCGATGAGCGGGTAGCCGGTGCGCACCATTTTCTCGAACGCCGGCGGCGGCATCATGGCCTGGATGCCGCCGGCCGCGAAGCCATAAGCGCGCGAGAAATCGTCCTCGCGAAAGGCCGCAAGCTGCGCGTCGATCACGGCGATCAATTCCTTTTTCACGGTGTCAGCGCTTTCCTCCATCGTTGCGCCGCTGCCGCGCGCCGCGTGCGTCAGTCCGCCTGCCATCCAGCCAAGGAGCAGGCAGACGAGCGCCAGCCGTCCGGTTTGCCGTGCGACGCGCAGAAGACGAAGGCTCGAGTTCACTCGGAAGACATCGCGCCGTGCGGCCGGCGCGGCCGTTGCGATTTCACGAGCGGCAGGTTGCCGCCAAAGCCCCCGGATTTCCGCTTGCGGAGGCGCTTCGCCTCGGCATAGTTCGCTTCCCGCTGCGCGCCGGTTCACTCCGGGGAGTGTGGCGCCCATCTTTTTCTGACTGTTATGGCCTACGCAATTCTCAAAACCGGCGGCAAGCAATACCGCGTCACCGAGGGCGACATCATCGACGTGGAGAAACTCGACGCCGAGGCCGGCGCGGAGTTCACTTTCGGCGAAGTCCTTTTCCACGGCGACGGCGACGATCTCAAACACGGCAGCCCGACGATCTCCGGCGCCACGGTCGTCGGCGAAGTCGTCGAGCAGCGCAAGGACAAGAAGGTCATCGCCTTCAAGTTCCGCCGCCGCAAAGGCTACCACCGCACCGTCGGCCACCGCCGCAAGCTCACCCGCGTGCGCATTAAGAGCATCACGCTCGGCGCCTGATTCTTCGTTTCGGATTTCGACATTCGGATTTCGGATTTTCCCTTCCAGTTTATGGCTCACAAGAAAGGTCAAGGCAGCGTCAAGAACGGTCGCGATAGCGTCAGCAAGCGGCTGGGCGTCAAAAAATTCGGCAGCGAACAAGTCGTCGCCGGCAACATCATCGTCCGCCAGCGCGGCACCAAGTTTCACCCCGGCCGCAACGTCGGCCTCGGGCGCGACTACACGATCTTCGCCCTCGTCGATGGCCGGGTGAAGTTCGACCGCGGCGGGCGGCGCGTGAATGTCGAGACCGCTGAGACCGCTGCGGCGACGGCAACGAGCGCTTAGCTCGGTGGAAACCTGCCGATCCGCCGTCAGGCGTTCTCGGGCCGTTCAGCTTTCGCTTGAACGGCCCGTTCGCTTTTCTCCGTCCGCTGTTCGTTCTGCATTTCGAGCGTGAGGAAATAGTTCAGCCCGGTGCGGATGATCGCGATCGCGCCGAGCTTGCCGATTTCCTCCCAGCTCGGCGCGATGGCGGTCGAGAGAATGTCCGCCCCGAGCTGGAACTCCAGCGCCACCGCGAGGTAGCGCGCGAGCACCAGCCGGATCGCGTTGAAGTTCGCCGGCTCCCGCGCCAGCAGCGCCCGCGCGAACTGCGCCAGCGCCACCAGCGTGCCCAGCCCGATGATCGCCGCGCCGGTGCATTCCACTCCGAGCTTGAGCCATTGCACGGCGCTGACGACCGCCGCCTCGGCGACATGCAGGGTTTCGCTCATAACGGAACCATCGAGAGTTCTTTCGACACAGCCGTGACCCGCCGTCGTCGCCGTCAGCGGAAACCCGGCGGCGCGGGCGGCGGCATCGACCCCGACGGGTAATACCCGGCCTGCGCCGCCGCGGCCTCCTGGCGTCCCGCATACGCGCCGATGAGGAAAAACAGCACGCTCACCGCGCGCAGGAGCGACCAGACCAGGCCGATCGCGGTGAACATCGTCGCCCGCTGGCTCATCGCCATGCCTCGCATCCAATCCACCGAGAGAATCTGCACGACCGGCGCGACGATGCTCACCAGCACGCCGACGGAGCACCCGAGCAAGACCCAGAGCGACGCCCGCGGCGCCTGCGGCCATTTGGTCAACGCCACAATGGCGCCCACCAGGCACATCAGCAGCAGGGGCAACTGGGAGGTCAGCGCGGTGAGGATCTGCGTCAAATCGGGACCTTGATTCATAGAGAGTGTGGCTGGAGACGTTGTAGCGAGTCGGCCGCGCAGCTTGCCGGAAGCCGCCCCCCTTTGTCGAGCGGCAAGCCTGCCGGCCGTCCCTCTCTCCCCCTGCCGTCATGTTTCACGTCGTCCTCGTCGAGCCAGAGATCCCGCCCAACACCGGGAACATCGCCCGCCTCTGCCTCGCCGCCGACGCCGACCTGCACCTCGTCCGCCCCCTCGGCTTCTCCCTCGACGACCGCCAGCTCCGCCGCGCCGGCATGGACTACTGGCACGCGGTGCGCGTCACCGTCTGGGAGGACTGGCCTGCCTTCGCACAAGCCAGGCTCACTCCCGCCGCCCGCGCCTTCTTCCTGACCACGAAGACCGAGCGCCCCTACACCGCCGCCGCCTTCCAGCCCGGCGACCACCTCATCTTCGGCCGCGAGACCCGCGGCCTGCCCGAGCCTCTGCTCGCTGCCGCGCCGCCCGAACGCCTGCTCACGGTCCCCATGGCTCCCGCTGCCCGCAGCCTCAACCTCGCCACCGCCGTCGCCATCGTCCTCTTCGAGGCCTTGCGGCAGGTGAAGGCGCGTGCGCTTTAAGCTGCCGGGACGACACCCGCGCCGTGGGGGGCACCCACCGTTGAACCAAAGGCTCGCCAGCCGCGGCTGCGGCAGGGTAAGCTCTCAACCGGCATGAGTATTCCTTCCGGTGCTTCGATCAGGCAGCTTTCCCAGCGGGCCCTCCTGCAACGCATCCGCGACCGGCTCTGCGACGAAACCAGCCCCGACCGCAACGCCGCCTTCACGCTCATCCTCGGCGCCGGCGGCAGCGTTCCCGTCGTGCCCACGGCCCGCCAGATGGTCGAGGTGCACATCCCGGAGTGGCTGCTCAAGGCGCGGGGGGAAAGAGGCCTTCCGGCCGACCTCCGCCTGACGGACGACGAGCGCAAACTCGTCGCGGCGCGCCCGGTGCCCCCCGCGCTGTCGGCCAGTCCCCTGAAAGAGAAACTCCTCCAGCGGGCCCGCTGGTTCTGGGGGGAGTTCCACCAGGACAATCCCGACCTCGCCACGGCCGGCGACGCCGGCAACGGTCTCGACCTCCATCCCGCCACCGGCGTGCCCCAGGACATCGGCGTCGCCTACCGCAGCGCGTTCGACCCCAAGTGCCAGCGCGGCTTCGAGGACCCCAGCAGCGCCCGCCGTTTCGTGCGTTCGTTCAACCCCCGCCGCGGCGGCCAGACCCACCTCAACGCCACCCACTTCTACCTCGCCTCCATCCTCGGCCTGCAACCGCCGCGCAACCCCGGCAAGAGCCTGGAAGGCAAACCCTACTTCGACGGCTGCCGCCCCTTTCTCCAGACCATCTTCACCACGAACTTCGACCCGCTGCTCCAGGTCAGCCTCCAGGCCGTCAACGTCCTCTACTACATGACCGACCGGGCCGACATCCGCTTCGATCCCGACCCGGAAGACCCCGCCGCCGGCACCCTGCACCTGCTCTACGTCCACGGCAGCGTCCACCGTGGCGGCCTCGCCAACACCGGCGCCGAGATCGAGGCCCTCCGGGCGCACAAGGGCGAACTCGTCCGCTTCCTGGAGTCCCACGCCGTCCTCGTCGTCGGCTACAGCGGCTGGGACGACTGCCTGCTCGACGCCCTCGAAGCCTGCGGCCACTTCTCGCAGAACCTCTACTGGTGCGGCCTGGATGAACAGCACCTCGTCCCGCGCGTGCGCACCCTGCTCGGCAGGCATGACAACGCTTTCTTCGTGCCCATCACCGGCGCCGGCCAGCTCTTCGCCGCGCTGCACGCCGTGCTCTGTCCCGGCCTCATCCAGCCCGAGTTGATCGAGCGTCCCCTGCGCTCGCTCTGCGAACTCCTTCGCGGCATCAACCTCGACGGCGTCCCGGCCTACGAGCCAGGGGAGGGGAGAGAAGTGGTGCGTCAGCCAGACGAAGCGGCGCGCTCGGCGGCCGACGACCGGCGCACCCCGGCGGAATGGGTGACAGACACCTTTACCAAGCTGGAGGGACTCGATGCAGAGTTGTTCGCGCGGAAGACGACAGACCAGCAGAGAGCCGATCTCGCGGCCCTGAAGGCAGAGGGCGGCGGCACTGCCGGGTCAGCGGTGATAGCCCAGTCACTCCTCCGCCAGGCGGATCTCAGTTACGCCGCCGCCGATGACGCCGCCGCTTTTGTCCTCTACAATCACTTGGTGGAAAGCAAGGCCCTGGCAGGAGCGGATTTGGCGGAGGCGTTCAGCCGTCGGGGCTTTTGCCACGGGGAGGCCGGCCGCCTGGAGGAAGCGATGGCCGACTACAGCCGCGCCATCGAACTGTCCGGCGCGCTGCCTGACCAAGTGGCCAAGGCGCTTTTCAACCGCGGCGTTTGCCGCGGGCAAGCCGGCCGCCTGGAGGAGGAGATCGCCGACTACAGCCGCGTCATCGAACTGCCCGGTGTGCAGCCTGACCAAGTGGCTAGCGCGCTTTGCAACCGCGGTGTTGCGTATAAAGACACCGGGAATCTTGCCGCAGCGAGGGCCGATTGGGACAAGGCGTTATCGCTGGAAGGAAAAGGCGCGTCGGAGGAGGTGCTCACCAAGGCCCGGGCAAACTTGGCGGCGATCAAAGACAAATAGGCGCGTCGGCTCTTGGACCGCGCTCCTAAGTAGGGGAACAATCATAACGCAGGCGATGTTCTGCGGGTAGGGCGGGCGTCCCGCCCGC
>CAXTRS010000296.1:0-6277 GCA_964246635.1 uncultured Chthoniobacterales bacterium
TCTCGGAAGTGACAAAATTACAGATGAGATGCAGACGAGAGTGCGGACGCGGTCGTTCGGAGACCTTCGCTGTGCGCAGCAGGGGATGCCCGGCGCGCACTCGGTCGGGAACGGAAGCGACCTACCGATTAAGCAAGCCTCGCGCCAGAAGCAAGGCGCGGCCTGCAACGAACATCCGGCAGCCGGACCGGGATTTTCACAACAAGTTCGCATTCAGGAATTCGAGGAGTCGGGCGCGATAAGCTGCGCCGCCGGCTTTTGACAGGTCGAAGTGTCCAGCGCGCGGAATCGCAAGCCATTGCGAAGCGGGCGAGCGAGCCTGCAAGGCGCGGAAAATCCGCTCTCCGTTCGTGAGGTCTATCCGGTCATCCGCGGCGCCATGAATGACCAGGACGGGTCGCTCGATCCGCGCCGCGTCGTCCACCGGCCGGACCGCGAAGGCGGGAAAGTCAGCGAGTTGCGACGCCCGGCGCAGCGCGAAGTCGGCCAGCGCCTGCGAGCGGATGCCGGTAGCGTGTGCGACGTAGTCGGCGACGGTCACGCGCAAGTCAGCGAAGGTGCTCTCGACCACGGCGCAGCGGACGCGCGGATCGTCCGCGGTCGCGCCGAGCGCGATGGCGCCGCCCAGCGAACTGCCCCAAACGCCGACTGCCCCCAATGGCCCGAAGCGCCGCTCCACGTCGTCGAGCACACGCGAAAAATCGCGGCGCTCGCGGTAGCCGTAGGTGCAAAACGTGCCGCTGCTCTCGCCGCATGCGCGCGAATCGTAGAGCAGGCACCCGTAGCCTTCTGCGACCAGCCGTTGCGCCGCACTGAGCAGCGCTTCTTTGCACGAACTGCTGCCGTGAAAGAGCACGAGCGTGCGCCGCGAGGCGCCGGTGTCACGTTCGGGTCGGATCAACCAGCCGTGCAGAAAAACGCCGGGCTCCGTCTCGGTGCAAAATGTCTCGGCGCGCAAGCCGAACGACGCGGGCGTCACGTTGCGATAGAGGAATTGACGCTCCCACCGCGCCGGTCGGATGATCGCGTAAGGCAGGACGTTCCAAACGAAAAACGCGGCAGCGAGAATGGAGATACAAACCCCCAGCGCCACGGCGATGGCGAGCCGCCTCGTGAACGACGACCGGCGTGCTGCGCGGAAAGCTGCCTTTTCTGTGTGGGTCCGCGGTGACGTGAGTGTCATAGATTTCGTAGGGAGGGACGCACCTCCGGGGCGTCCTTAGAATTTGGTGCGCGCTCGATTTTCGCTCAGCGGAAGAAAGGCCACGGACGCTCCGGAGGTGCGTCCCTACCTTGGGCAATTTTCGTCGAGGAACGTCCGCATCGCTGCGAGATAGGCTTCGCCGCCGGCGCGGCACAACCGGTAGTGCGTGCCGCCGGACACGGACAGCCAGCGCGAACCCGGCGAGCGGAGCCGTGAGAAAATGCGTTCGCCGTGCGCAACCGGAATGTTGCGATCCGCTTCGCCGTGGATCACCAGCACCGGCTGTTGCAGGCGCGCTGCGGCGGTTTCCGGCGAGACCGTCGCAGCCGGAAAATCGGCGAGCCGCGTGGCGCCGGCGAGCGCGAGGTCGGTCAGCATGCCGCTGCGAATTCGAGTCAGCCGCTGTTGATACGCCGCCGCGACCTCGGCCAGCGATGCGAACGCGCTTTCGACGATCCCGCAACTCACCCGCGCGCCGATTTCCATCCATTGCAACGCGACCGCACCCCCTAGCGACATGCCAAACACCGCGACCGGACCGAGCGGCCCGAAACGCGATTCGGCGGCATCGAGGCAGCGCGCAAAATCGTGCCGCTCGCGATAACCGTAGGTGCAGAAACGTCCGCCGCTTTCGCCGTGGCCGCGGCTATCGAAGAGCAGGCATTGGTAGCCCCACGCACCGAGCCAGCGCGCGTGCGGAAGCAGCGCTTCTTTGCACGAGCTGATGCCGTGCAACAGCATCACGGTTCCGCGGGCAACCGCCGTGATTGAGTTTTTCAAGCTCGCTTCCGTGAGCCAGCCTTTCAGTCGCAGCCCCGGCTCGACTTCGACTTCCAACGCCTCGAATTTCAGGCCAAATGTCGCCGGCGTGCGGCGACGGTAAATCAGCGTGCGCTCCAGCCGAAAAGGCCGCGTCATCGCGCGACCGAGTATCGCTTCCAACATGGGTCGAAGGATTCGGACTGGAGCTTGGATCGGCGGTGCAGTGTGAACGGCGGTCGTCATTGCGGGTTCACGATGTCACGAACACCCACCCCGAAAAAATCGGTAAAAACGAGACGACCATCGGTGCGTTCGATAGCGCATTGTCGCGGCAGTCTCTGACTGCCCCTCGCTCGAAGGCGTCTCGCAACGAGGGGCGGTCGTGCACCGCCGCTACAATTGCTCGTTCTGAAATCCCACCCGCAACTCACACGTCGAGATTGCGCACGTTGAGCGCGTTGTCCTCGATGAATTGGCGCCGCGGCTCGACGACGTCGCCCATCAAAATGGTGAACATCTTGTCGGCCTCGAGCGCATTGTTGTCGTTGAGATCGACCTGCAACAGCCGGCGGCGTTCGGGGTCCATCGTCGTGCTGAAAAGCTCTTTCGCGTTCATCTCCCCCAGCCCCTTGAAGCGTTTGATCTGCACCCCGCGCCGGCCGTTCTCTTTAATGCGGCCGAGAATCTCGGGCATCGAAAAAACAGGCTGCGTCACCGCGCGCTCGCCCTCGCCTTCGACCAACTCGAACAAGGGTTGATCCTGCGCGGCGTAGTGCTCAATGTTGAGTCCGCTGGCGGCGAGGTCGGCGATCAGTTTCTGAATCGCGTTGGACTCGTAAAGCTCGACCAGCCGCGCGCGGCGGCGGCTCGCCGCATCCCGGCCGCGCGAAGCCGAAACCGGCACAGCAGCAGGCAGCGAGGCGCCGTCCGCCGCACCGTCCGCGGATCCATTGAACGCAGGGTCCACGGCCGACGCCGCTTCGGCGCCGAAAAGATTCAAGTCGCGGTTCGCCGTCGAGAACGCGCGCACCGCCCCTTCATCGGCGAAATAGTGCACGCTTTCGTTGTTGCCCTCGCGCACTTTGACGAGATACGCGGGCAGTTTGCCCGACTGCCGTTCGCGTTGCGCGAGATACGTCTCGAAGTCGCCGCCGTGCCGCCGGATCGCGGTCGCGAACTTGTCGAGTTTTTCCAGGAGATCGAGAATTTCTTTCAACTGGCCGTCGCGAAATTCTTTCTGGTCGGCGAGGTGCCGCAGCGTGACATCTTCCGCGCCGAGCGAGACGAGCACCTTGTTCAATTCGGTGTCGTCCTGCACGTATTCCTCGCGCTTTTTGCGCTTGATCTGATACAGCGGCGGCTGGGCGACGTAGATGCGGCCGCCCTTCACCAGCTCCGGCATCTGGCGGTAGAAAAACGTGAGCAACAGGGTGCGGATGTGCGAGCCGTCCACGTCGGCGTCGGTCATGATGATGATGCGGCCATAGCGCAGCTTGTCCATGTTGAACGAGCCGTCGCCGTCCCGGCGCTCCTCCCCTTCTTTGGGTTGGCCAATGCCGGTGCCGATGGCGGTGATCATCGTGCGGATTTCCGCGTTGCCGAGCACCTTGTCGAGCCGCGCTTTTTCCACGTTGATGAGCTTGCCGCGAATCGGGAGGATGGCCTGCGTGCGGCGGTCGCGGCCTTGCTTCGCGGAGCCGCCGGCGGAGTCGCCTTCGACGATATACAGCTCCGTCTTGTCGCGGTCGCGCTCGGAACAATCGGCCAGTTTTCCTGGCAGTCCGCCGCCGGTGAGCGCGCCTTTGCGCACGGTCTCGCGCGCCTTGCGGGCGGCCTCGCGCGCGCTCGCGGCGGTGAGCGCTTTTTCGATCACCTTTTTCGCCACCGCCGGGTGTTCCTCGAAGTGGCGCGTCAGGCCTTCGTAGGTGATTGACGAGACGATGCCCTCGACCTCCGGCGTAACGAGCTTCACTTTCGTCTGCGATTCAAAACCCGGATTCGGGTGCTTGACGGCCATGACCATCACCAGCCCTTCGCGCACGTCGTCGCCGCTGATGGCCGGGTCTTTGTCTTTGAGCAGATTGTTGGTCTTCGCGTAAGAATTGATTGCGCGAGTGAGCGCGGTGCGGAAACCGACCGCGTGCGTGCCGCCGTCCGGATTCGGGATGGCGTTGGTGTAAAAAAGCGTCTGGTCGTTGTAGCTGTCGTTGTATTGCAGCACGCAATCGACATGCATGTCGTCCTCGACTTCAACTTGGTCTTTCGTCTTGAACTTCACCTTGCGCCGGCCGTTGAGCACGATCGGCTTCGGGTGCAGCACGGTTTTGTTTTCGCCGAGCTGGCGCACGAATTCCTGGATGCCGTCCTTATAGAAAAACGTCTCCTTCCGCACCGGCTCCGCGCGCTCGTCGGCGATGTTGATCTCCAACCCGGGATTGAGAAACGCCAGCTCGCGCAGCCGGCTCACCAGGCGCTCGTATTTGAACTCCGTGGTGATCGTGAAAATCGTCGGGTCCGGCTGAAAGGTGATCAGCGTGCCGGTCACGCTCGGGTCGGGAAGCTCGCCGATCACTTCGAGCTTCTGCGTGGTCACGCCGCGCTCGAAGGCCATGTGATACACTTTTCCGTCGCGCGACACCTCTGCCTTGAACCAGTCCGACAGCGCGTTGACGCACTTCGCGCCGACGCCGTGCAACCCGCCGGAATATTTGTAGGCACCCTGCCCGAATTTGCCGCCCGCATGGAGGTTCGTCAGCACCAACTCAATCGCGGGTATGCCGAACTTTTCGCTGATGTCCACCGGGATGCCGCGGCCATTGTCGCGCACCGTGCAGGAGCCATCGACGTGGATGATGACGTCGATCTTCGTGCAGTGGCCGGCGAGGTGTTCGTCAATCGAATTGTCGAGCACCTCGAATACGCAGTGGTGCAAGCCGCGCTCGTCCGTCGGCCCGATATACATGCCGGGCCGCTGGCGCACCCCCGCGAGGCCCTCCAATTTGTCGATCTGTGCGGCGTTGTATTCCTGATGCTCTGCGACTGCGGTAAGCGAGGAGTTTTCGGCGGTTTCCGGCTCGGCCATAAGGGAAAAAACAGAGCCGTCGAAAGACGGCTTCTTTGGAGTCGGAAAGTTATCGCAAAACGGGGTCTCGAACAACCGTTTTCTCGCCGCTCGCGGGTTGAATTTTTCGCTCGGCGTGAGTCTGTGCGGGCCACGGAAAATTGAAGCGCGGCGGAGTCGATGTTACAGGGAATAAAGCGCCGGCCTGAGCCTCTGCTTTTGCACAGCCGGCGTCGCGTTTCGACGCCATCGCCGGCCGCTTCCTTGCCATGATGCTTTCACCAAGTCGTCTCGTTCAATTCACCGCACTTGCGTTCGTCCTCGCCGTGCCGCTTTTTCTGCTCCGCGCCCAACAAAATTCTTCCATGACTTCTTCCTCGAATTCCCGCTCTCCCGCCACCGTGCCGCCGCTGCCTGCGGGCGCGGAGGTCATCACGCTCGGCGCCGGTTGCTTCTGGTGCACGGAGTCCGTGTTCCAACAGATTCCCGGCGTCTCGAGCGTCATCAGCGGCTACATGGGCGGCAAGACGAAGAACCCGACGTATGAACAAATTTGCAACGGCGACACCGGTCACGCCGAAGTAACGCGCATCGTTTTCGATCCGCAAAAACTCCCGCTCGAGAAGCTACTTGAGACGTTTTGGAAAATGCACGACCCGACGCAGCTGAATGGCCAAGGCAACGACTTGGGAACCCAGTATCGGTCCGCGATTTTTTACTCGGACGAGAAGCAGAAAGCTATCGCCGAAGCGTCGCGCAAAAACGCCGCGAGCCATTTCCGCCAGCCGATCGTGACTGAGATCACCGCGGCCGGCGAATTTTATCCGGCGGAGAATTACCATCAGGATTATTACCGCCTGAACAAAAACAAGAATCCGTATTGCCGGATGGTGATTACGCCGAAGCTCGAAAAGCTTGGGCTGGAGAAGTGAAAATCATCTACTATCTCGAAGTCGTCTCCTCCTGGTGCTACTGGGCGGAACCGGCTTGGGCGGAGTTGAAAACGCGATTCGCGGAGCGCGCAGAATTCGCTTGGAAACTTGCGTTGATGGACAGCAGCGGGTTGCCGGTATCGCGCGCGCAGTGCGACTGGTTTTACCGGCGCAGCGGCACGATCACGCGCTCGCCGTTCATGCTGAACTCGGGCTGGTTTGATGCGTCGTTGAAAGAATTTCTTGCGCCGAATCTCGTTGCCGAAGCGGCGAAGGATTTCGGCGTGACCGATGACCGCGTGCGCAATGGCGCGGCGC
>CAXTRS010000297.1:0-6275 GCA_964246635.1 uncultured Chthoniobacterales bacterium
TTCCTGGCTCGATCGCGCGCAGGCGCTCGTCACCCGCGCCACGCGCTACAACGACGTCGCGCTCGCCATCCTCGTCGTGCTCGTCATCGGCTTGATGATCATGCCGGTGCCGCCGTTTCTGCTCGACGCGCTGCTCGCCTGCAACCTGGCCGTCTCGGCGTTCCTGCTGATGATGTCGCTCTACATTCCGAACGTCCTGTCGTTTTCCACGTTCCCGACGCTGCTGCTTTTCACCACGCTTTTCCGGCTGGCGCTGAACATCACGACCACGCGCCTGATTCTGATTCACGCGCACGCCGGGCAGATCATTTTTACCTTCGGCAACTTCGTGGTGGCGGGCAATTTCATCGTCGGCGCAGTGATCTTTCTCATCATCACCATCGTGCAATTCGTCGTCATCACGAAGGGCGCCGAGCGTGTCGCCGAGGTCGGCGCGCGCTTCACGCTCGACGCGATGCCGGGCAAGCAGATGAGCATCGATGCCGACGTGCGCGCCGGCATGATCGACCTCGACACCGCCAAGAAACGCCGCTCCGATCTCGAGCGCGAAAACCAGCTCTACGGCGCGATGGACGGCGCGATGAAGTTCGTCAAAGGCGACGCGATCGCGGGCCTCATCATCGTCGCCATCAACATCGTCGCCGGCATCGCCATCGGCATTTTGCAAAAAGGGATGACGGTGGAAAAAGCGGTGAAGACGTATTCCATCCTCACCATCGGCGACGGCATGGTGTCGCAGATCCCCGCGCTGCTGATCGCGATCACCGCGGGCATCATCGTCACGCGCGTCGGCTCCGAAGAAGGCGCCGGCGCGCTCGGCGGCGAGATCGGCGCGCAGTTCCTCGGGCAGCCGAAAGCGCTGCTCATCGCCGGCGGTTTGCTCGTGGCGTTCGCGCTGATTCCCGGTTTTCCGAAGCTGCAATTTCTGGCGCTCGCCGTCGTGGTGCTCGGCGTCGGCTACACGGTGTCGAACAAGGGCAAGAAAGCCGCCGCCGGCGCCGGCAAGGAGCTGTCCGCCTTTGCCGCCGCTGCCCAGCCGAAGGGCGCGACGAAGAAAGGCGCGACGACTCCCGGCGGCGCGGTGACTTCCAGTGCGAGCGCCGGCGATGATTTTTCCATCAGCGTGCCGCTCATGGCCGACGTGGCCGCGAACCTGCAAAGCTTCATCGATCCCGAAGCGCTCAACGATGAGTTGATCAAAATCCGCCGCGCGCTCTACCACGATCTCGGCGTCCCGTTTCCGGGTATCCATCTGCGCTTCAACGAAAGCCTGCCGGCCGACACCTACCGCATCCTGCTCGCCGAGGTGCCGATGGCGCAGGGCAAGTTCAAGCCCGGCTGCAAGCTGGCGCGCGAAAAGGCCGACAACCTCCGCACGCTCGGCATCCCCTTCGTGCAGGAAAAACCGTTCCTGCCCAACGTGCCCGCGCTCTGGGTGGACGACGCGCACGCGCCGCAGCTCCAGGCCGCCGGCATCACCGCGATGGGCGTGCCGCAAATCCTGACTTACCACCTGTCCTTCCTGCTGAAAAAATACGCCGGCGACTTCATCGGTTTGCAGGAAACCAAGTTCCTCCTGGAAAACATGGAAGCCTCGCACCCGGAAGTCGTGCGCGAAGTCCAGCGCGTGCTGCCGATCCAGAAAATCACCGAAGTCCTCCAGCGCCTCGTGCAGGAAGAAATCTCCATCCGCAACCTGCGCACCATCCTGCAGTCGCTCATTGACTGGGGTCAAAAGGAGAAGGAAACCGTCCTGCTCGCGGAATACGTGCGCTCCAGTTTGCGGCGTTACATTTCGTATAAGTTCAGCGGCGGCCAGAATATCCTCGCCGTCTATCTCTTCGAGCCGGAGGTCGAAGAAAAACTGCGCAAAGCCGTGCGCCAGACTTCCGCCGGCGCCTACCTCGCGCTCGATCCGGCGACGGGCAAGAAGCTGGTGGACAACGTGAAGAAACAAGTCGGGGACCTGTCGCAAAGCGCGCAACGCCCCGCGCTTCTGGTCTCAATGGATGTGCGCCGCTATCTGCGCAAACTCATCGAACTCGATCTCTACGAACTGCCTGTGTTATCCTACCAGGAGTTGACCGAGGAGATCACTATCCAGCCGCTCGGACGGATCAGCGTGTAAGCGTCCCGTCGCCATTCGAGCTTCCCCTCTGATCTGCTGTGAATTCTCAGTCCGATGTCCAAGGTTGGCTGCGCGATCTTTCTGAGGTCAACGGCATCAATCTCACGCTGGATGACCAAGGCGTCTGCGGGTTCACCGTCGGCGACCGCCTGCGGGTCACGATCGAGGTTCCCGCGCCCGGTGACGTTGTTTATTTCTACGCGGACATGGAGACCCACGTCGCGACGGATGCTGAACGGCTGGCGCTCTACGAGAATGCTTTGGGCATGAATTTGTTTGGGAAGGAAACTAGGGGCGGCAGTCTCGCCCGCGATCCCAAGGACGATTCGCTGCTCCTGTGTTGCTCCCACCACGTCAGCCAGTTGGACAGCGCTAGTTTTGCCCAAACACTCGGAGATTTCGTCGGCACTGCCTCCCACTGTCGCGCCCGGTTGCGTCCGGCCGATGCGTCGGCGGTCACCCGTGCCCAGGACGCGGCGGAGCCCCTAGAGGCGGACATGCTCTCGATCTTTGCCCGTCGCGTTTAGTTTTTGCCGTCCAACCCCAACCGCCGACTACTATGCGCAACATCACCATCGCCGTCACCGGCCGGATCGTTGACACTCCACCTCGCACCAATCAAACACGTCGCGCCGATGCCCGGCTCACGAACGCGCAGGCCGCCACCACCGGCCTCTCTTCGCGCACGGATGGCGTGATGACCGTGCGAGACGGGGGAGAGCGCGCGCCGCCTCCTCTCAGCACCGCGCGACTTCATGACAACGTTTCCCCGCGCGTTGTTCCCAACACGGACGATGACGCCACCGACCACGACGGCGCGCGGGTAAATGCGCGGCAGGCAGAGGCTTTCGATCTTACAGATTTTGAGGGCGAGTTGGACCAAGCCAAACACACGCTAACCACCAGCCCGCTCGTCAACGCTTCCGACCTCGCCCGGGAAACCGCTGCAAAGCTGACGAGAGACGTCCGGCCGGAATATACCGACGGCACCGCCCGGCACGATCCCTTCGGAGTGCTCCAAGCGCCGCTGACGAATACTTTCCTCGACAGTTTCGACCACGCGACAGACCTCGCGGAAGGTAAAGGCAAGGCGTTTCTTGACCACGTCAGCATGACCGCCGACGTGACCCGCACGACCCCGCCCAGCGCACCCACCAAACTTTCCGGTGGCGCGGTTGTCAAGGGTGGAGTGCCGCGGCTGCTCCATGCCGTCTGGGTCGGGGCTACCTTGGGCGACACGAACCCAAAGCACATCGCCTTCAAAGAGGCAATGGCAAACAACCGAGCGACAAATCCGGATTGGGGAGTGAACCTCTGGACGGATATCCCGCGCGCGCTTTTCGTCTCCGCAGACAAAGATTCCGACGTCGGCAAGCTCCGCCAGTGGGCGCTCGATCACAAAGTCAACATCCAGAACATCGACGAACACTTCAACGGCGGACGGCCGATGAGATTGGAGACAGGATTCAAGCTGGAGCGCAACAAGCAGGGCACGGGCTTCGCCGCCGCTAGCGACATCCTTCGACTAGAGTTGATGGACCGCTTCGGCGGCATCTACGTGGACGGAGATAAACAAGTCAAATCCACGCTAGAGAAGATCGCTGAGAGCACCGGTGCTCAAGGCGGCTTCAAAGTGGCCCAGGATGGTAGCTTGCTTTCCAACTGTGGCTTCTGCGCGGTGCCCAAACACGAAGTCACGGGTAAAATTCTCGAGAAGATCAAGAAAGACTTCGAGCTCACGCGCGTGAGGTTGTTCAAAGGGAAGGAGCCACCGGAGGTTGACAAGAACGAGGTGATCAGCCGCACCGGCCCGGATGTCTTGCGAAAGGTCTTGCAGAAGATAGACAAGACCCTGGCCTTAAGCCCGGAATCGAACAAGATGACTATGACCAAGGAAGACATCACTTGGGAATACCATACGAGCTGGGTCACCCAGGCGGAGTTCAAGGGTTGGGGTGATCTAAAACCCTACGCGCAGGCTACGCACCAACCGGACACGCTCGAAGCTACCCAAATCCGGGCAAATGCCAGGCTGAAGAATGTGTCTGATCTTCAAAATATCGCGCCCCTTAATCCAACGCAGACCACCGCCACGGAAGCGGCACTGAAAAAAGCGCTCACCTCCGTCCTCCACGGTGTCTTCAACCTTAGCGGCACTCTTGACCTCAGCCTCGCCGAGCCGCACTTGCGGGACACGCCCAACCCAGACCTTTCTTACCAAATTCTTTGCGAAACGCTCCGCAAAGACGAATTCCGGGCCGTAGCTAGGAACGTCACCAGCGTTAGCATGCCCCGCAACCGCGCGCTGTCTGATTCTGTGTTTGAGCGCATCTTCCTCGGCGACACGTTTGCGAATCTTCGCGCCGACCGGCTCACCCTCCAAGAAGCCGCGCTCCGGGGAAATCTGCCCTTCCTGGATTTCGCCGCGCGCAGAGGTCTACTGAAGCCGGAAACCTTCGGGGTCAAAAACGAGATAAACCTCGACGCTGGAGCACCCCGCGACCCCAACGTCCGCAGGCTGCTCGTAGGCGGCATGCAGGAGATCTTCTTTAACGCGATCCAGGGCGGGGACCGCGACACCATCGCTTTCCTGATGGGCCAACCCGGTTTCGCGGACTGGATGCAGACCAACCCAAAGTCCAGCGGTGGTCAGACTCCTGTGTTGGAAGCTTGGCGCCTCCAGCAAATGGACACTGTCACCTGGCTGCTGGATTCCGGCGCCACTTTGAATGATCAGGGAGAAAGCCTCTCCACGGGATTTACGGCCGCAAAGAAAGATCACGGTTTAGCCATTGCTATCAACGCGTTGGCTCTCACGCTGGTTAAGTTCCAAGCCAAAAGCGGCGAAGCCCCGGCGACCATTCTCAGTCAGCCCTTCGCCTCGCAAGCTAACTCCCTGCTCCGCGCGTTGGTGCAAAGCGATCAATCTCCGGAGCTTTTGACCGCTTTAGAACGCTTGGGCGCAGACTGGAGCAACAAGCCGCCGAGAGCCACCACTTCTCCGCTGGAGGAGATTGCCTCCCGGGCGCGCGGCACCAACGCGCAAGGGGCTGTGACGCACTTTGAAATCGACCAGCGAATCGACGATTTCGTGAGCAAGGCGATGGATTTCGGCAACGTTGATGTTGTCACCGCCCGGCTCAACCGTGGCCGATTAGGAACTAGAGCCGTGGAGATCGGCAAGTTCGACGAAGAGGCGGAAAGCGTTACCGCCCACCATCGCTTTGGGGGTACCAATCTGGAAAGGGTGAAGAACGACTACACCGAAGGTCTCAGCGATTCCTCCGACGCGACCGCCCGCACCGCTCTGCACAAGGCGCTCACCTACGCCACGAAACATGTAACGGCTGGCAGCACCGCGCCCAAGGTGAGGCTGAATGGTTGGAAGACTTTGGTCAATCAAGTAGCTTCCTCCCAAGCGGCCAAAGACAACCCCGCGCTGGCCGAGCTGGCGAAGCATGTGATCGCGTGTTTGAGTAAGGTGCGAACGGGCTTGCGGTAAGCGCGTCGCTGGTAGTGTGGAGCGCCGAGTTGCCCCCGATCCACAATTTGCGCGATCTACTCAACGATTCGGGATCACATCGCCGTTGCGCCCGAACTTCGCGGCGGCGTCTTGCAGAAGTTTGTCCGACGCGTTCTTGTTGGCTTGGGCAGCCCGGAGGGCAAGCTCGGTATCCGCGACCTGGTCCAGAACGCGGTCGCCGTCCGCGCCGGGCGAGATGTCACGGCTCGCGGCCTGGTCAGCCCCGTCCTTTTCGTCTTGGGCATTCGCCAAACTGCCGACCGCCTTGCCGTTGGCCGCGACGAGCTGAGGAGTTCGCGCACACCCGACGCGCCGCGACCGTCCATCTGCAAGAAACTGTGGTTCTGCAGTTCCGTGAGGTTCGGGCGTTTGTTCGGGTCGAGCTGAATGCAGGAGTTGCTGAGCTTGTCCAAAGCACTGTCGCCCGTGGCGTTTGGCCTGCCGTTGGGGCGCAGGCCGCCGCCGAGTTCCTGGTATTCTCAGACTTGGTCTGCTTCCATCCGTCCGTCGCTAGAGCGTCAAAGGGGCGCCCGCCCAGGAATTATAACTCGTGCAGGATGATGCCGAAAGCCTAGTAATACTTCGTCAGGTAGAGGTTGAGCTTTGGTGAGGTTAAGCGCATCC
>CAXTRS010000298.1:0-3221 GCA_964246635.1 uncultured Chthoniobacterales bacterium
CCATAGGAGCAGTGGATTGGTTAGCAGCGGATAATTAGCGTTTAGTCAAGAGGAGGTGGCAAGCAGCTTGGGAAGCGGCGGAGATTTAGATCAGCCGACGCGCGCCGAGCGGGCGGCCGTGGGTGCTGGATTTGGACATGGATGACTGCTGCTTGGCACGCTCACGGGCGTCGCGTGCGTCGCGCTCGATTTCGTCGCGAAACTCGGCGATTTCGCGCAGAGCCTGTTCGCGCTCGGCCGCAGGCACCTGGCCGCTTTCCAGGTAGCGCAAGGCTGCACCCGGCTCCACGCCGGTTTCCTGACGCATCTTGTCCATGGCTTGGACTTGGCTATTGGCCTGTTCGAGCAGGGTGTCCATTTCGCGGAGGAGATTTTCAATCTTGGGGTCTTGGGCGTCGGTTTGCATAGGTTAGATGGGATTGGATGGCAGGCTAGCGGGATGGGGCTCTGGTCACCGCCGAGTCAGCCGGGAAGGCGGTTATCGGAAGGGTGCGATGAACTTGGTCAAAAAATTCGATATTTAGTTGGTTGTCGACGCTCTTGGGAGTAGAAGCAATATTGCTGAGCCAGTCAGGACGCCAGGCAAACATCTGCCACCGGGTTCGGCGCACGCTGGAATCCACGCGGGACAGTGCGTGCTTAGCCTTGATTCTTGAAGAGTGTCTGCACGCCCTGGCTGGTCTTGTCGGATACCTTGGAGGCGAGGTCTTGCTGGAGGTTGAGCTGCATGAGGTCGAACTGGAGCTTCACCGCGTCCTGCACGCTCATGGTAGTATCCGCCGTGCTTTCCAGTCGGGCTTGAACCTTGTCCACTTGCGCCTGGTAGTTCTCGCCCATGCGGCCGATGCCATCGAGGATGTTCTCGCCGAGCGTGGTGTGAGCTGGCGCCGTCGGCGCCGCGGCGGACTCGACTTGCGCAGTAGGTTGAACTCCGCTCGGCGGCGGCTGCGCGTCCGTGCGCGGCTGCATGGCCTGCTCGAACTTGGCAACGTCTTGCGCGTTGGCTTCGACGCCCTTGGCCGCAGCGTCGTTTCCGGTTTGTTCTAGCGCGTGTTCAGAGGCCTTTTGGATGGCGTTGGAAACAGCATTGTCTATCATACAACAAGTTTGGCCGGGTGAATTTCAACTGGCGGCTGGGGAAGTTTGGATGCGCTCGTGAGCAGAGCGATTCAGGGCGGGATTGGCAGCGTGGTCTATCCTCGCTTGGAAGCAGAGTCAGGCAGGTTCCTGCAGGAGGCTTTGGGCGAGCGCGACGGCGGCGGCATCGCGTCCGTTCTCGCATACCTCGCGCAGCACCGTTTCGCTTTCCGTGCGCGAGCCGGCTTTTCGCAACGCAAGACCGTAAAAAGCTCGCGCCAGCTCGCTGGGCGGCGATAGTTTCGCGGCATCCTGGCCCAGCAGGCGCACGGCTTCCGCGTAGTCGCCAGAGTTAAGCCGTGCCACCGCGAGACCAATGATCGGACCGTCGCTGGCGGGCCGGGCGGCGCGCACCGCTTGGAACAACGCTTCCGCTGCGGGCGTCATCCCGCTGCCCACGGCAACGTAGCCGATCTCCATGAGCAACTTGACGAGTGCGGTGTCGGCTGATTGGTCCATGATACAAAAGGAAAAAGCGGACCGTTCTATCTGCTAACGGATGTTGCCGACCGTGCTCTTGATCCCTTCGCTGATGGTCTTGAGCGTGTTGGACTGCATCTCCGTGGCGATGGTCCATTTTTGCATCATCTGCTGGAGCTTGATCATGTCCGTCTGGCTGTTCGGATTCATGGTCTGGGCAAAGTTCGAGAGGTCGGTCTCGAGGTTTTGCACGGAGCTGCCGAGCTGGGTGTAAACGCTGTTCAGGTCGAAGCTCATAATTTGGTCGGGATCGGGTTCGGAGGTTTGGGGTGCGTGGATTGGAGAAAAAGAGGCTTGCGATCAACGCCGGCCGATTTGTTGCAGCGACCAGAATTTTTCGACCACGGTGCGGGCGAGTTCGATGGCGCCGTGGAGCTGGTTGGTCACCGTGAACTCATCGGGCGGCAGACCAGCGGCGATGTGCTCTGCCAAGGCAGCGCCGTGGGCCGACAATTTTTCGAGAATCTCATCGCGGCAACTCCCGTCGGGGTCGTTCCGCAAGCGCTCCTCCATTTCCACCATGGTTACGGTCGCGGGCGGGGAAGTGGCGGGAGGAAACATGGATACAGCAGTGGGTAGCGCAGCCGAAGTTAGGCAATTTCCATACCGGTTTGTCAATCCTATTTTGAGAGTTTGCCGAGATTTTTTCAGCGCTTTCACTACCGCGCTTGGAGGGTGGCTTGTTGTCTCAATCTCTACCGAGCTGAGGCGGTCTCGTGCCATCCTTGTCGCCGCCAAGAAGATACGCGAAATTCACCGCGGCGTTTGCAGGCTCTGCACCCAGCGCAGGACTTCGGCGACGGGTTCGAGCAGATCGGTGGGGATGTATTGGTCCATCTCGACCTGCTCGAAGAGTGCGTGCGCCAGCGGCACATTGCGCATGACGGGAATATTTTCTTCCTGCGCGACTTCGATCATGCGCTTCGCCAGCAAGCCTTCGCCTTTGGCGACCACGACGGGCAGCTTCGTCTTTTCTTCGTCATAAACGATGGCGATCGCGTAGTGCGTCGGGTTGGTCACGAGCACCGTGGACTTGCGCGTTTTCTGCACGGTGTCGTGCATGACCATCTCGCGGTGCAGTTGCTTGCGCTTGCCTTTGATCTCCGGGTTGCCTTCCATCTCTTTGAACTCGCGCTTCACCTCGTCCTTGGACATGCGTAATCCTTTGAGATGTTGCCGTTTCTGGAAAAAATAATCGACCGCCGCGACGACCGCATACGCCAGGCAGACGTTGATGGCGAAGGTCTTCATGATCGGCGCCAGCAGTTCCAAAATCCCGCTCAATCCAGCATAGGGCAACTTCAACAGCGGGTCGATCGCGCCCTTGATGACCTGATAGAGCAGCACCGCGAGGAAGACCACTTTGAGCACCGATTTGACGAACTCGATGAGGTTCTTGAGCGAGAAGATTTTCTTGATGCCCTGCGCCGGGCTGAGCTTGGACAGGTCCGGCTTGAGCGGTTCGAAAATCAGGAGCGGACCGATCTGCGCGACGTTGGCGGGCTTGTTCTGCCCTAGCACGAGCGTGGAGAGCGCGTCGAACCGCGCACGCAGCGTCACCGCCTCGCCCAGCGCATCGAGGCCGACGATGGTGACGGCGTAGC
>CAXTRS010000298.1:3231-5384 GCA_964246635.1 uncultured Chthoniobacterales bacterium
CGTTGGCGGCGATGGCCACCACGGCGGCGAGGAGCAGGAGCGGAAAGCCGAGCGTGAGCAGCTTGATCAACACGCCGGTGAGCACTTCGGGCAGCGCCTGCTCGAATGGCAGGCCGTAGAACTGCGCGGGCAGGAGCACGAGTTCGCGCAGCGCGTGCAAGGCAGGTGTCCAGCCGAGGCCGATGCCGGTGAAAAGCGCGATGAGCAGCGCGGCGGAAGTGACGTCGCCGCTCTTGGCGACCTGCCCTTTGTTGCGGGCGTCGCGCTGGCGCTTCGGTGTCGGTTCCTCGGTTTTGTCGCTCATGGCCGACGAGAAAATCCAGAGCCGAAGTTGGATCAGCCGATCAGGGCGAGCCGAAGACGCCGCTGAGAAAGGCGGAAATCTTTTCGGTGGTTGCCATTTCGCGTCGGAGAAAGCCCATCACGACGCCGAGATAAACGATCAAAACGAACGTGGCCACGCCGCTCTTCATCGGCATCGAGAGCGAGAAGACGTTGAGCGACGGCGCGAAACGATTCATCAGGCCGAGACCGAACTCGACGAGAAACAGCATGATGCCGACCGGCGCCGCGCAGATGACGATGAGGCGCACCAGCTTGTCCACCAACCCAAGAAAAACCCAGGGATAGCTGGCATCGAAGTGCGGATAAAACGAAAAGATCGGAAAGAGCCGGTAGCTGTCGAAGAGCGCGGCGAGGAAAACGAGAAAGCCGCCGTTAACGAAGAAGAGCACGGTGATCGTGCGCAGAAACAGGGAGCCGAGCGGCGACGCGCTCTCACCCGACATCGGGTCGAGCACGGAGGACATCGTCGAGCCGGTTTGGTTGTCGATGAACAAGCCGACGCCTTCCGCGGCCCAGAACGCGATGCCGGCCATGAAGCCGATGGCGACGCCGAGCAGCACTTCTTTCAAGAGCAACGCCAGCAAGGCCAGCAAGCCCGGCGGCTGCGCGGGAATCGCGGGGTAAACCAGCGGCACCAGGACCAGCGTGAGGCTGAGAATGACCGCGTTGCGCGCGATGCCCTGGATGAATTGATCGCCGAAAAACGGCGCGACGTTGAACGCCGCGGTCATCCGCACGCCGCAGAGCGAAATGACCAGGAGCAGATTTTTGAAATGTCCGATTTCCTCGGTCATCAGTGGGCCGGTTCGGCGGAGCAGAGGTCAGCGCACCATCTTCGGGAACGAGTCGAAGAGATACACGGTGAAATTGAACAACTCGCCGCCCAGCCACCGCGCGGCCAGCAGGAGGACGAGCGTGACGACCACCAGCTTGATGGCGGCGCCGATCGTTTGTTCCTGCACCTGGGTCAGCGCCTGGAGCAGGCTGACGCCAATGCCCACGACGCTCGCGATGAGGATCGGCGGCATCGAAAGCAGCAGCACGAGCAGGATCGCTTTCGCGGTGAGATCGAGGATGGTGGCTTCGCTCATAAAGGAAAAGAAAATGTGGCCGTCGCCTGGGTTCGCTCCGCTCGCTCAGGCGTAGGTTAACACGAGGCCGTGAATCAGCCGCGCCCAGCCATCGACGAGCACAAAGAGCAGCAGTTTGAAAGGCAGGGAAATCGTCGTCGGCGAGACCATCATCATGCCCAGCGCCATCAGGATGTTGGCGACGATGAGGTCAATCGCGATGAACGGCAGGTAGAGCAAAAACCCGATCTGAAACGCGGACGAAAGCTCCCCGACCGTGAAGGCGGGAATCAGGATGTTGAAGTCTTCCGGCTTCGCTTCGTCGGCGCGCTCTTTTGGCCAAAGCGACTTGGTGGAATGGACGAAGAACTGCCGGTCGCGTTCCTTGGAATGCTTGAGCAAAAATTTCTGCAATGGCCCCTTCGCGCGGGTGACGACGCCGCCGAGTTCCGTCAGGCTCGCCTTGGTGATTTCTTCCTTTTGCAAAATGTCGAACGTGTCCTGCGCGATCGGCGACATGATGTAGAAGCTCAGAATCAGAGCCAGCCCATTGAGGACCAGGTTCGGCGGGATGGACTGGATGCCGAGCGCGTTGCGAATGAGGCTGAGGACGACGACGATCTTGACGAACGAAGTCACCATCACGGCCGCAAAGGGCGCGAGGCCGAGGAAGATGATGATGACGACCAGCGTCAGCGGGTCGGGGAGGCCGGAGACGTTCATTAAACGGATTTATTT
>CAXTRS010000298.1:5394-6260 GCA_964246635.1 uncultured Chthoniobacterales bacterium
CACCAGCGCCGCGACCTGCTCGCCAATTGGGCGGCGCTGGTCGTGCTCGCGCTGGCGCGGAACGCAACGATGCGCACCCCGAGCCGCTCGCCGACCTGGACCAATTCGCCGTCGCCCACGACGTGGCCGTTGGCGCGAATCAAAATCGGCCGCTCGAGCGTGGTTTGTTCGAGCGTAAAAGTGTAGCCGGGCTGCAGGGTTTGCAGTTCGCGAAACGGCACCTGGACCGCGCCGGCCTCGAAGACGAGTTCGATCGGCACGTCGTCCAGGGACGAAGGCGCCGCCGCGCGCGGCGCGCCGGCGGGGGGGGAAGGGGAAGTGTCGGGCATGGGTTCGAGCAGGGTGACTGCCAGCCGATTCTTGTCGGGGTCGGTTTGGAAGCTGGCGCGAAAATTTTGCGTGCCGGAAGAACCGGTGCCGACCTTGCAGCGGCCGGCGGGGAATTGGAAGTCTTCGCTCAGCAAAACGATGTCCGCCGGCTCGAGGCCGCGCAACTCGCGCGCGGAGAGCGACGCGCGACCGACGATGACCCGCAGTTGGGCCGGGACGGCCGGCACGATTTCGGCGGCGGCGGCGGATGGCGTCGGCTCGCCGGTGCGCCCGGCCCAGCCCGCCAGCGAGGCCTGGGTTTCCGGGTGCAAATCGAGCGTGCCCGCCAGCGACCACGCGCCCTCGGCGTCCGAGAGCACGAACTCGAAGCGGCCCAGTTCTGTCGCAGCCGAAAAAGGCGCTTCCACGCTCGCGCGGCGGACGCTGACCGACGCAGCCATGGCCTTGCCCAATTGTGGGACCAGTGCGTCGGCCGCGCTTTCGAGCAACGCGGCGGCGGCATCGGGCGGCAGGTTGTGCAGCCAGCTTTCGCCACC
>CAXTRS010000299.1:0-746 GCA_964246635.1 uncultured Chthoniobacterales bacterium
CGAAGTATTCTGCGACCTCAAGGCCCTCGACAAACACGAGCTGCACCGCGCCGGCCAGCGCGGCTTCGAAGGTGCGCGGGCCCGGCGTCGAGGCCGGGAGCTGGAAGCGGCGATTCGCGAAGTCGAAGTGCCGGCCGAGATTCAGGGTGAGCAGCGACGTGGCACAAAGATCGGCAAACTGCGCGGGCACGAGCCGCTGGTTGCGACAGCCGACGAGCGAGGCGCGGAGATCGTCCGGCCAGCCCTCGCCGAAGACGGCGGCATACGCCCCGGCGAGCCGCGGCGCGAGGTCGCGCAAGAGAGCGATGCGATTCGAAAAAGCGACGCCGCAAAAGAAGAGATCGACGTAGCGCCGACGATCCGCCGGGCGCTGAAAAACGGACGCACTGGCGGCCAGCGGCAGGTGACACACTCGAGGGTGCGCGTAGTGCCGCGCGGCCCAGCGGTCGCTGGTGAAAATGCAATCGGCCACTTCGCAGACGCGGTAGTTCGTGTCGAACTCGTAAGGATCGTCGTGCAGCCAGAACGCGAGGCGGCTGCCGGTGCGGTCGCACGCGGCGCGCAACGCTTCGTAGCGCACGAGGTCGGGATGGCAGGAGCCGACGAGCAGCACGAGATCGGGGCAGGCTTCGGCGACCGCGGCGGCCACGGTTTCGAAGCGCACTTCGCGCACCGCCCCCGCCGATGGAAGCCGCTCGCGGAAACCGGCGGCGATCGAGTCCCGGATGCCGACATTGCTATTCAAC